>JANYJD010000048.1 GCA_025358555.1 Rhodoferax sp. | reverse complement strand
CTGGTGCCGCGAGCAGGGCATCTACCCGGCGGAACTGGACAAATGGTGCGCCAGCGCCACGCAGGCCCTGGCCGACCCACAGGACGAGCGCGCCAGCCCGCAGGCCACCCGCCAGGACCGCAAACGCATCAAGGAGCTTGAACGCGAACTGCTGCGCAAAGACCGCGCATTGGCCGAGACCGCCGCACTGCTGGTTCTGTCAAAAAAAGTATCGGCGATCTTCCACCGGGGCGAGGACGAATGATCATCCTCGAAGATCGCCAAAGGTTGGCCCATGACATCGACACCGCCCACAAGGGCGGTGCACGCCTGCGCCTGGCCTGTGCCATTGCAGGCATAGATGCACGCACCCTGCAACGCTGGCGCTCCCATGACGGCCTCGTAGAAGGCGATGGCAGGCCACAGGCGTTGCGAGCCACACCCAGCCATGCCCTGAGCACGGTTGAGCGCGCGCAGTTGCTCAGCGTGGCCAACGAGCCGCGCTTTGCCTGTGTGCCGCCCGCGCGCATCGTGCCCATGCTGGCCGATGAGGGCGTGTACATCGCCAGCGAATCGAGCTTTGCCCGTGTGCTGCGCGCAGAAGGCCAAAACGCACACCGGGGACGCGCCAAAGCACCCAAGGCGGTGCGACCACCCAGCACCCACATGGCAAGCGGCCCGCGCCAGGTCTGGTGCTGGGACATGACTTATTTGCCAGCAGTCGTGGCAGGGATGTGGTTTCACCTGTACTTGATTCTGGACCTGTACAGCCGCAAGATCGTGGGCTGGGAGGTGCATGACAGTGACACTGCCGACCATGCCGCGCATCTGGTGCGGCGCACTGCACTGGCTGAGGGCATTGCCGCCCTCACTGACAAGCCGATATTGCATGGTGACAACGGTTCTACGCTGAAGGCCACAACGGTGCTCTGGATGCTGCACTGGCTGGGTGTCAAGCCCTCGTATTCACGCCCTCGGGTGAGTGATGACAACGCCTATGCCGAATCACTGTTTCGCACCGCCAAGTACCGTCCAGAGTTCCCCGTCAAGGGCTTCGCCGACCTTGAGACTGCGCGCGCCTGGGCCGCTCACTTCGTGCACTGGTACAACGTCGATCACCGCCACAGCGGCATTCAGTACGTGAGCCCGTCACAGCGGCACGAAGGCGAAGATCAAGCCATCTTGGCGGCTCGCCATGCGCTGTACTTGCAAGCACGACAGAAGAATCCAGCGCGCTGGTCAGGTGATACACGCAACTGGTCGCCGATTGGAGCGGTCACTCTCAACCCGGAACGTGACTGCGTCATCAAGGCGTATTCGGGTTACAACGATATTCAGCGGTTGGCCGCATGAATGAGGCGACAAGTAGCTTGACACACGCCGCGCGGTGTCTCGGTTGACTTGTCGCTTGAGCTGGGCAGGCGACTGGGCGTGCCGGTAAAACTGGTGACGTTCACGTCCGCAGGGCAAGTGGTTGACGCCGTCAAGGCTGCGCAAGTGGACATCGCCTTCGTAGCGATTGACCCCGTGCGCGGCGCCGACATGGGGCAGACGCCCGCCTATGTGGTGATCGAAGGCGCTTATCTGGTGCCCAACGCCTCGCCCATCCGCACCAATGCCGACGTCGACCGCGCTGGCAACCGCATCGTCGTCGGCAATGCCAGCGCCTACGACCTGTACCTGAGCCGCGAAATCAAGGCCGCCACCCTCGTGCGCGCGCCCTCCTCGCCACTCGTGACCGACATGCTGGTTGCACAAAACATGGAGGTCGCCGCAGGCGTCAAACAGCAGTTGCAAGCCGATGCAAAACGCATTCCCGGCCTGCGCCTGCTGGAAGGCCGCTTCATGGTCATCAACCAGGCCATGGGCCTGCGCAAGGGGCGTGAGGCGGCCCTGCGCTACCTCACAGCGTTTGTGGAGGAGATGAAGGCCTCGGGCTTCGTAGAGCGGGCGCTAGCGCGGCATGGGATTGAGGGAGCGGCGGTGGCGGCTGCGGCGCGGTGACAGTTAACGGCAAAATCCGGCATATTGCCGTACACTCGCTTTCTGGAGGAAATCAACATGTCTGCCATTCTTTCTACTGCCCGCCTGGAAGCCCGGATCAGCACCGATCTGCATGCATTGCTCAAACGTGCTGCAGACATGCAGGGGCGCACGATGACTGATTTTGTGGTGGCAGCGGTGCAGCAAGCCGCACAGCAGGCGATTGAGCAGGCTGAAGTCATTCGCCTGAGCCTGGCTGACCAGACCGCGTTTGCCAATGCGCTTCTCGCCCCGCCCAAACCTGCACCCGCGCTAAAACGCGCATTTGCCCGTCGCCGCAAAATGATCCAGGCTGAGTGAGTTCGGCCTTGTTTCGAATTGAGCTGCTGGGGCCACAACACGATCGCACGCGGTTTTGCAGTGGTTCGGCCCCGCTTGACTCGCATTTTCAGCAACAGGTGAGCCAGGATGCCCGTCGCCGGGTCACCACCTGTTTTGTTGCGATCAACAGAGACCAGCACATAGCTGGCTTCTACACACTGGCTTCCACCAGCATTGTGCTGACCGATTTGCCCCACGCCATCGGTAAAAAACTTCCCCGCTACCCGAGCGTGCCTGCGGTCAGGATGGGTCGGCTGGCGGTTGATCAAAATTTCAAGGGAAAAGGGTTGGGCGGCGCGCTTCTGGCAGACGCTTTGGCGCGCGCCA
This sequence comes from Rhodoferax sp., assembly GCA_025358555.1. Taxonomy (GTDB): domain Bacteria; phylum Pseudomonadota; class Gammaproteobacteria; order Burkholderiales; family Burkholderiaceae_C; genus JANYCG01. The sequence continues at coordinate 2,984 of JANYJD010000048.1, read as the reverse complement.
GCAAGTCCGAGATCGCTGCATTCGCTTTGGTCGTTGATGCAAAAGACAGGATCGCATCACAGTTCTACCTGCACCACGGCTTCATTGCTTTTGCAGGGATTATGTTGTCACTGTTCTTGCCATTGGCGACGGCATCGGCATTCAAACCGTGATGCTGCGATCACCAATGCACTCCCCCGCGTGAAAACCAAATACTTCCTGCAACTCGTCGGCCTGTCTGCGCTGTGGGGTTCCTCGTTCATGCTGCTGCGCATTGCAAGCCCGGTGATGGGGCCCAATGTACTGTCTGCCACGCGCATCTTGCTGGCCACGGTCACGCTGGCGCTCATCATGCGCAGCTTGCGTTACCGCTGGCCGTGGGCGCACTGGCGTGAACTGGCGGTGCTGGGGGCGCTGTCGGTGGCCGTGCCATTTCTGCTTTTTAGCTGGGCGGCATTGCACCTGCCTGCAGGGTACAGCGCCTTGTTGAACTCCACCGCAGTCATGTTTGGCACATTTGCTGCGGCCTGGCTCAAGGAAGACACATTGACCGCGCGCAAGATTCTGGGCTGCCTGTGCGGGTTTGCTGGCGTGGCATTGATTGTGCGGCTCGGCCCAGTCGAGCCCACACAGGTTGTGATCACGGCCATGCTGGCCTGCATCGCGGCGGCGGCGGCGTTCGGGATTTCAACACCGCTGATGAAGCGCGCGATCTCGCGCATGGAGCCGCTGCAGATTGCTGCAGGCCTGCACGCGTTTGCATTCATCTTCTTGCTGCCCGGTGCGGTCTACACCTGGCCGCAGGCCCGCTTCACGCCAGGGGCCTTGGCGGCTTTGACCCTGATGGGCGTGGTGACCTCAGGCCTGGCCTACTGGGCGCACTTGCGCATCATGGCGCATGTGACGCCCGTGGCGGCCATGAGCCCGATGTTCATGATTCCCGTCTTCGGCGTCGCCTGGGGACATGTGTTTCTGGGTGAGCCGTTGAGCCCCGGCATCTACGCGGGCGGCTCGCTGGTGCTGCTGGCCAGCGCGCTGGTCAGCGGGTTCAATCCGTGGCGCAAGGCGGTGAAAGCGGTGAATCCGAAGGCTTGACGGACTCACGAAGCAAGGCGAGGCGAGGCGAGGCCTGGCCTGGCATTGCATGGCACAGAACGAAAAGCGGGAAGGCTATGCCGCCATCGGCCGTACTTCTTTCTCAATCTTGCGAGTCAGCGCATTTTGCGCAACCTTGACCTCATAGGCAGTTTGCAAATTCATCCAGCTTTGAACATCGCCGCCAAAGTACCGCACCAGACGCATGGCTGTATCCACCGTCACGCCACGCCGCTCCAGCACGATGTCGTTGACGCGTGACGCCGGCACTTTGAGCGCTTGCGACAAGGCATTTGCACTCAACCCCAGCGGCTTGAGGTAGTCCTCACGCAAAACCTCGCCGGGATGAATGGGGCGAAGACCATTTTTTGGGGCTGCAATCGTCATGGTGAACTCCGGAGCTTTAGTAGTAATCGACAATTTTCACGTCATGGGCACCGTCCTGCCCTCGAACAGATCCGGCGAGCGCAGATTGCTGTAATGCAGTTGGAGAGCAAATCGGTCAACGCGGTTTGCATCAGCCCCTCGTACCGCTTGCGCCCTGCCGTGCCAAACGCACCTGTCGTCCATTCCAGAATGTCGTCAAGGTCAGTTCGCGCCGCGTCGGCAATCGAGATTTTGTAGACCACCGCGGCGGGCTTGGCGACCATGTCAAGCCAGTTTGCTGAACCGTTTTTTCAGGCCGCCTTTTTGACCTGCCTGGCCACGCGTTCGCCCGACTGACGGACAAAATCTTCGATCTGCTGGGCCGTTTTCAAGGGGGTGAATTTGCCATTCTCAAAATCGTCCAGCCCCACCTTGGCGGCGGTACGCAGCGCGTGGAGTTTTACAGATTCTTCCTGCATGCGTGATTCCAGCAGCCGCAACCCGTCGCGAATCACTTCACTGATATTGTTATATCGGCCACTGGTCACAAGCTGCTGAGTTAACAATTCAAAATGGGGGGTCAGGGCAACGCTGGTGGGCATGGCATGCTCCGAATTGTATTAAGGAAACGCTGAACAATTATTATAGATTCACTCAGCAAGATTGGAGAGTTTGCGGTATCTTTGGTGGACGGTGTCGTTGGACGCCGATGTCATGGAACGAAATCTCTCAACGCACAACCCAACCCCGCGCATTGCGCCACAGCTGCATCCACGCGCTGTGCGCTGAGATGTCGTCCGGCGTCCAGCTCATCTGCACGTTGCGAAACACACGCTCGGGGTGCGGCATCATGGCGGTGAAGCGGCCGTCTGCGGTGGTCACCGCGGTCAGGCCACCCGCGCTGCCGTTGGGGTTGAATGGGTAAGCTTGCGTGGGCTGGCCGTGGTTGTCGGTGAAGCGCATCGCGGCGATCGCTTGGGACGCATCGCCACGGCCACCGTGAGTCACATCAAAGTTGGCATAGCCTTCTCCGTGCGCCACGGCGATGGGCAGTCGGCTCCCGGCCATGCCCTTGAAGAACAGCGACGGTGACTCCAGCACTTCGACCATCGAGAGGCGCGCCTCAAAGCGCTCACTTTTATTTGTCGTGAAGCGCGGCCAGTGCTGCGCACCGGGAATGATGTCGGCCAGCTCGGCAAACATCTGGCAGCCGTTGCACACGCCCAAGCCAAAGGTGTCGGCACGGCCAAAAAACGCTTTGAACTGATCGGCCAGCACGGTGTTGAAAGTGATGGACCGCGCCCAGCCGATGCCTGCGCCCAGCGTGTCGCCATATGAGAAGCCGCCGCAGGCCACCACGCCCTTGAAGTCTTGCAGTTTGGCGCGACCCGTTTGCAGGTCGGTCATATGCACGTCGAAGGCTTCAAAGCCCGCCTCGGTGAAGGCATAAGCCATTTCCACGTGGGAGTTGACGCCCTGCTCGCGCAGCACGGCCACGCGGGGGCGGGAGAGCATCAGCGCCGGGCTGGATGCAATTGCTTCTA
>JANYJD010000005.1 GCA_025358555.1 Rhodoferax sp. | reverse complement strand
CGGACTGGACGTGACCATCAAAAAAGTGCCGCAAAAAGACCGCCACCTGGTGCTGGCATCGGGTGATGCGCAGTGCGCAGCCACGACCGTAGAAACCTGGATCGGCTGGAACGCCGCAGGCGTGGCCACCACGCAGATCTTTCAGCTTGACAAAAGCTATGGTGCCGACGGCATGGTCGTCAAATCCGGCATCACCAAAATCAGTGACCTCAAAGGCAAAACGGTTGCAGCAGACGCACCTGGCACCGCGCCCTACTTTGGGCTGGCCTGGATGCTCAAAAAAAACGGCTTGAGCATCAAAGACGTGAAGGTGGTCAACCTGTCGCCCCAAGCCGCTGCCAACGCCATGATCGCAGGCACGGATGGCATGGATGCGGCCATGACCTATGAGCCCTACCTCAGCGCCGTGCGCGCCAAACCCGAGGCGGGCAGGATCATTGCCACCACGCTGGACTACCCGATGGTGATGGACACCTTTGGTTGCACGCCGAAGTTTCTGGCCGAGAACCCAAAAGCCGCCAAGGCCCTGGCCGATGGCTACTTTGACGCGCTGGACATGATCAAGGCCGACACCAAGAAGAGCAACGAGATCATGGGCGCCGACGTGAAGCAATCGGGCGATGACTTCGCCAAGAGCTCGGCGTACCTGCGCTGGCAAGACCGCGACGCCAACCAGAAATTCTTCGCCGGCGAGCACGCGCAGTTCAGCAAGGAAGCAGCCGACCTCCTGATGGAGATGGGCATCCTCAAATCTCTGCCCGACATGTCCAAACTGGCGGACACGCGTTTCCTGAAGTAACCGCAGCCGCGCGCGCAAATGACCCCCCTCAAGCCAGTCGACCCGAGCACCCGCATTGTGCTGGGCGTGGCCTTCTTCATCCTGTTCACCGCCGTGTGGGCAGGCGTGACGCTGGGTGGCCTGGTGAACAAGACGTTTCTGGCCGACCCGCTCACCATGGTCAAGTCTGGCTGGACTTTGCTCACCACCATGGGCTTTGGCTGGGACATCGGCTGGACGGTGTGGCGGGTGGTGGGTGGCTTCATCATCGCCACCATTTTCGCGCTGCCACTGGGCGTGCTGATGGGCGCCTACAAGCCGATTGAGGCATTCTTCGAGCCCTTTGTGTCCTTCGCCCGCTACCTGCCAGCCAGCGCGTTCATCCCGCTGTTGATCTTGTGGGCCGGCATTGGCGAGGCGCAAAAACTGTCGGTGATTTTCATTGGAAGTTTTTTCCAGCTGGTGCTGATGATTGCGGTGGCCGTGGGCAACACCCGGCGCGATTTGGTGGAGGCTGCCTACACGCTGGGCTGCAGCGATTCAGGCATTGTGAAACGCGTGCTGATCCGAAGCGCAGCCCCTGAGATTTGCGAGATTTTGCGCATGGTGCTGGGCTGGGCCTGGACGTATGTGATCGTGGCCGAGCTGATTGGTGCCTCCAGCGGCATTGGCCACATGATCACCGACAGCCAGGCGCTCTTGGCCACCGACCAGATTATTTTTGGCATCATCGTCATCGGCCTGATCGGGCTGCTGAGCGATCTGGGCTTCAAGTGGTTGAACCGCGCACTATTTCCGTGGGCGCAGTTGGGGCGCTGAAAATCTCACCATGACCGATTTTCTGACCATCCAAGGCGTGTCACGCACCTTCGCCTCCACCACGGGTGGCCCACCCACGCTGGCGCTGCAGGCCACCAGCATGACGGTTGCAGAGAACGATTTCATCACCATCCTCGGCCCCTCGGGCTGCGGCAAAAGCACGCTTCTGCGCATCGTCGCCGGGCTGGATCAGCAGACCTCCGGCGAGGTGCTGCTTGAGGGAAAACGCATCAACGGCCCGGGCGCAGACCGGGGCATGGTGTTTCAAAGCTACACCCTGTTTCCCTGGCTCACCGTGCGCGACAACGTGTGCTTTGGCCTGAACGAGCGCGGCATGGCGCGCGCGCAGCAGCTTGACATTGCGCAGGGCTTCATCAAAAAAGTCGGCTTGAACGGGTTCGAGAACCACTACCCCAAACAGCTCTCGGGCGGCATGCAGCAGCGCACAGCGATTGCCCGCGCACTGGCCAATGGCCCGCGCATGCTGCTGATGGACGAGCCCTTTGGCGCGCTCGACCATCAAACGCGCGAGCTCATGCAGGAGCTGCTGCTGGGCATTTGGGAGGCTGAGCGCAAAACGGTTTTGTTCGTGACGCATGACATTGATGAAGCCGTCTTCATGGGCAGCCGCGTGGTGGTGATGAGCGCGCGGCCCGGGCGCATCAAGCTGGATTTGCCCGTGCAACTGGCGCACCCGAGGCATTACGCCATCAAGACTACGCCGGTGTTCACCCAACTTAAGGCGCGCTTGACTGAAGAGATTCGGGTAGAAGTGCAGAAGGCGGCGGGGCTTTACGCTGCGCCCGTCTTATAGGGCCTGTTATAAGGACCGAATGGAACTCAACTCGGAAATCGTCAGCACCCCGCCTCGCCCCGCTGCGACTGTCATCATGCTTCGGGACTGTTCTGACCCGGACGAAGGCGCTGCAGTAAATTCTGGCGACACGGGCCTGCAAGTTTTTCTGCTCAAGCGCCATGGCCTGTCGGACGTGCTGGGCGGGGCCTACGTTTTCCCCGGCGGCAAAGTAGACCGATTTGATGCCGAGTTGGACATGGCTGCCCACCTCGACCAGCCACTGCCCGACCTGCATGCCACCCTCAACGAGCCCGCCATTGATGGGCTGACAGCCGCCGGCCTTTACATCGCCGCCGTGCGCGAGGCGTTTGAAGAATCGGGCATCCTGTTCGCGCAGGGTGCCACCCAGGCCCACGCAGCGCAAGCCACGCAACTGCTGCGTCAAGGCCACGCGTTTGACGAAGTGCTGGCCCAGATGCAACTGCGGCTCGACACCCGCAGCCTGGCCCCGTGGTCGCGCTGGATCACGCCCAAAGTGCCCTCGGTCATGAACAAGCGCTTTGACACCCGTTTTTTTGTAGCCGCCTGCCCCCCCGGCCAGATTGCGAGCCACGACAACCACGAGGCCACAGAAAGCATCTGGTTCACGCCCCGCGCGGCGCTGGCCCAGTACCAAAGCGGGCAGATCGAGCTGGCGCCGCCGCAGATCATGAGCCTGGCGCACCTGTCGCGCTATGCCAGCGTACAAGCCGTCATGGCCGAGGCCAGGAGCCGCCTGCCCGCAGTGATCGAGCCCGAGCCGTTTGAAGAGAACGGTGGCCGGGTGATTTGCTACCCTGGCGACGCCCGCCACTCTGTCTCAACCCGCGCCATGCCGGGCCCAACGCGCCTGCGCTACATCAACAAGCGGTTTGAGCCCGACGACGGATTTGATGCCCTGTGGGTTTGACGCGCCTTTTGCAGGTTCGTAGGCAACACTGCAGGGCAGAAAAATGCGTACGAAACTCGGTGCCCGGCGACCCATCGGCCATCAACCATTTAGCCTGTTATAGCCTTCATTTAACCGGCTATTACATCGAGGGTTTCTCCCTGTCGCAAATTGAGAAATCCGGCAACCCGCTGCTCTTTCTCGATGGTCAATTCGCACTGCCCGATGCAACAATCTATGTCGGACTAAAGCACCAGTGAATTTCCACTGGTGAAGACACTGTTCGACGCATGAAGGAGACGATTTTGAAAATGACCAAAAAGAAATTGGCCGCCGCAGCACTTGGCATGGCGGTGGCCGGGCTGTCCATGGCGCAGGTAGCACCTGCGGGCAATCTGGACAAGCTCAAGCAAATGAAGGTCGCCACCACCGACCTCAACATTCCCGTGGTGCCGCAGTCCGGGCCGAACGCAGACGCAATCCGCGAAAACCTCAAACGCGTCAAGCTGCCGCCGGGCTTCAAGATTGCGCTGTATGCGATCGTGCCAGATGCACGCCACATGGCAGTAGCACCCTCTACCAACATGCTGTTCGTCGGCACCCGCAAAACCACGGTGTGGGCTGTTACCAACCGCAACAGCGGCGAGATGGCGACCGAAGTGAAATCTTTCGCGCCCTCGCTCAAATTCACCAACCCCAATGGCGTGTGCTGGACCAAGGACGGCTTCCTGATCGTCACCGAGCACAACCGCGTGCTCAATTTTCCAGCTGCCGAGTTCTTCTACGAAGGCCCGGACGTGGCGGTCATTGAAGTGGTGGGCCAGGGCAAGCTGATTCCGGTCGAGGAAGAAAGCTACAACCACGGCGCACGCGTATGCCGGGTGGGGCCAGATGGCATGCTGTACGTGTCGCTGGGCCAGCCGCACAACGTGCAGCCGCGCGACAAGATCAAGCTGTACAACGACTTGGGCATCGGCGGCATGGTGCGCATGAACGCCTTTGACGGCAGCAAGCGCGAGGTCTACGCCACGGGTATCCGCAACTCGGTGGGCCATGACTTCAACCCCAAGGACGGCACGCTCTGGTTTACCGACAACCAGACCGACGGCATGGGCGACGAGATTCCGGCCGGGGAGATCAACCGCATCACCAAGGCGGGCCAGTTCTTTGGCTATCCGTGGAAGCAGGGCCAGACGCGCATCACCGAGTTTGGCTACGACAAGGACCCACTGCCAGCCAACATCACCGATCCAGAGGTGCTCACCGAGGCCCATGCTGCGGACTTGGGCATGGCCTTCTACACCGGCAAGAAGTTTCCTGCCAAGTACCAGGGCGGCATCTTCTCGGCGCAGCACGGCTCGTGGAACCGCACCAACCCGATTGGCGCCCGCATCATGTTCACCAGCCTGAAAGCCGATGGCAAGGCCGACAAAACCGAGGTGTTTGCCGATGGCTGGCTGGACCCAGAGACGCGCCAGTACCGTGGCCGCCCTGTCGATGTAGCCAACCTGCCCGACGGCTCAATGCTGGTGTCTGATGACTTTGTCGGTGCGATCTACCGCATCAGCTATACCGGGCAATAAGACTTTGGCGGCCCACCCAGCACAATGGGTGCGTGGGTGCTGTCGGCCATGAACTGTGGCGGGCCTGAGCGCATGTTCAGGCCCGTTTTTCAATTGCAGCAATCGATTTTTGGACAATTACGATGAAGAAAACAAATCTGAAAATGTTCAACCGCGTGGCCGACCTGCCGGGCCAAGCCTCGCTGATCGCGCTGACCTGCCTGATATGGCTGTGCGCAGGCGCGGCACAGGCGCGCGACCCAGTGGCAGGCCAGAAGCTGGCGGGCATGTGCAGCGCTTGCCACGGCCAGAATGGTTTAAGCACCTTGCCCAACGCGCCCAACCTGGCAGGCCAGCCCGCCATTTACGTGGCCGAGCAGCTCAAAAACTACCGCAATGGCAACCGCAAAAATGAGGTGATGGCCGTCATCGCCAAACCGCTGACGGACGAGCAGATTGACGACCTTGCCGCGTGGTTCGCGTCCATCCAGATCTCAGTCACCGTCAAATGAGGCTTGGCGCAGCCGGTGCATTCCGGCTTTATGAATGCTTCTTTATTTATAGCTAACTATGCATATTGCACAAGGGCTATAGGCCAATTTACGTCTCAATCCCGCGCTTTTCGGCCATCAGCCCTTGCCCGCCATGCCCAAGCGTTCAATTAACGCTTTTTCGGACGCAAAGCTTTCGCGTGCAAACTTGGTGTAAGCCTCGG
>JANYJD010000324.1 GCA_025358555.1 Rhodoferax sp. | reverse complement strand
TTTGCGAGGTCAACATCTACGTCATAAGCAGCGTGGTGTTCAGCTAAGAACCGGGCAACGTCGGCGCGCATTATTGAGCCCCTTCGGTGGGGGCTGCATCTTGGTTGATGCGGTCTTGCACCCACTGCAACACAGCAGCCTCGGACCACCGTACCATGCGGGTACCCAGGCGAACTGGGCGAGGGAAATCAGAGTCTTTGTCTTTCAGCCAGGTGTAAGTGGTGGACTTCTTCGCGCCGACAAGTGCGCAGACAGGTTGTAGGTCTATCAGCCTGTCACGCGGGACAACGGGTTTGGATTGGTGGGCAAGTTGCATGGTTGGGGCTCCAGTAGGTCCGTGCGGGGCCGAAGTGGTTTGTGTGCACGGCAACGGAACTATCAGCAATACAAGCCCTTGCCGTCGCCTTGTATTTGCCTTGCAGGCCGCAAGCCTCGTGGAATAAGGGTCTGGGACTGGCCACCGCAAGGGCTATCCGGTAGCACTTTTCCGAACGCCGGTTGTTTGCCGCTTGGGTTGCCGTTCTGGAGCCAACAATTGCCCTATGAAGGTAACGCTGCACCCTAACTCCGTTGCGATTCCACGCCGGGCCCCAGGCTGCCCCTCCCGCGCCTCCTTCTCGGACTTCAAAATACCAACCATGGGCGCTGTCCAGGCACTGCCCTTATTTGCTTTTCGATATGCCACCAATTCTGAAAAATTGGCGGGGCTCGCCTGAACTGGGCTCGGCACCTGCCCCCAGCCCCACGCACTGGCAGCTTTGTCCAGAGGAACAGCCAGAGTTGCCAGAATGCCCGTGGTGGGGTCGTTCAATATGTCGCACTGTGATTGCCGGGTGCGGTTTGTTTGCCACCACCAAGCCCGCAATAATTTCAGCAGGGCAGGCAAGCCGGGTTCTGTTGCCTCTGGCTTGGAAAAACTGATCTTGCCACCGGCCATGTGCGCACCACTTTCACCAAAACGCCCCGTACCGCCCCGGCTTGGGCGGGCATTTTGCAAGGCGCTAAAGTACTGCGCTGCCTGGTCATTTTCAAGCTGCTGCGCCGTCTTGTAGCCAAAGGCATGCATAGGTGACACTGGCACTGCAAACTTGTCGGGGTGCACCTGGTACAGCCACTGCATGATGTCATCAGGCATGGCCGCGCACAGCGCGTCCAATGCCTCCTCACGTGGCAAAGCACGGGAGGTTTGCAGCCACCACAGCACGTCAGCCAGGCGCACCAGCCGCCCCGCTGGTGTGGCGTTGAAGGCCATGTACCCAAAGGGCGCTTGCAGTTGCCAGCCTTCAGGCGGGGCAATGGCTTGAGGGGTGGGATTGATTGGTTGCACGTTGGATTTAGCAGGCTTCATGGACGGCTTTCAAATGCATGGCAAGGGAGTGACGACTATCAGCAGTGGCAGGAAGGTGTTCGACTTTTTCCCCCTTGCAGATCAGGCGCGGGGTAGGCGTGGCGAAAATTTGCAGCCTACAAAAGGCCCTGTTCAGCCATGCTCAGTGTCTCTTTTGCGCCGACGATGACATGGTCCAGCACGCGCACGTCCACCAACGCCAGCGCGGTCTTGAGCGTCTGCGTAAGGACTTCATCGGCCCGGCTGGGCTGTACGCTGCCGTTGGGGTGATTGTGGGCAAGTACCACAGCCGCAGCTCCGTGACGGAGCGCCGCCATGACCACTTCACGCGGGTACACGCTGGTTTGCGTCAGCGTGCCCGTGAAAATGGATTCAACAGCGATCATGCAGTTTTGTACGTCACGAAACAGCACGGCAAAGCGTTCGTGTTTTTCCCCCGCCATCTGCAATTGGAGGTAGCACTTCACCGCATCTGGTGTAGCGAATGTTGCGCCGGGCTCACGCAATGCCCTGCCAACAATCGCGAGGGCCCTATCAAGCGTGCCACGCTCACGGGCCAACAGCCCATGCCGGAATGACAGAACGCCATCCCCTATGCCGTAGGCGGGTAGGGGCTCACAGACTATGGGTTCCGGGGCGCGTGTTGAACACCGAAGCCGTGTAGTTGTTGGGCGGATGGGTGTGGGGCTGGAAGCGGTCATGCTGCACCGCCTTCCGCATGGGCCGCAGCGGTTGCCCGGTCGCGATGGAACAGCGGCCCGCAAAGCCACGCATGCATATCGCCGATCACGTTACCGCCAGTGGCACTGTCGGCCAACGCACCAGCCGCATTAAGCATGGCATCCAGCCCATGGAGCGTGAGCGAAATATCGACCTCCTCGGGCTCCGCTGCTTTCTCGCGAAGTATTCCGCAGGCAACGTCGATCGTTAAGGCAACTTGCTCCAGGATTTGCGCCACCTGGTCATCGGTAAACCCGCCGAATTTAGGTTTGTGATTCATTGCTCAGGCCCTCCCCAACGCGTCAGCAGACCCGGCAGGGGTATTGGCCTGCCCCGCGTGTTTCAACAGCGTCAGCGCCCGATTTGCGCGTGCCGTGGCGGCCCACAGATTGGCCGCATTGCTGTCAGGCAGGCGGACGAAGTAAAGCGCCATGGTCAAGGCGTTTTCAATCGCTGCCTGACGCACCACCGGGTCACGGGGTACGCCATCGCGGGCGGGGCGGGGGGTGTAACTGTGTGCACCGTGCGTGCAGCACGGGGGCCAGCGGCAAGGCTGGCAAAGTGAACGACTTTCGTCATGGTTTCTGGCTCCTAGTAGAGACTGAAAACCACTCGCCATGTTTTCACGCATGGCGGGTGGGCAGGATGTTGAAAACACGTTACTAGACGTGCGCCAGGCGTTACCGTTCTGGCCATCCCGCCCGAAACAGTGAAGGCCCAGCAATGGAGCCTTCGGCAGATTCAGACTTGACAAAACCTCGCTATCGGGGAGGTTGCACCGCTATTCGTTTGGAGTTTTCAAGCACCGGGCCATTGCTGGCTTGACGCGGTTATGGCGGCTATTTTGCGTACATGAAAAATGTTTTTGCAAATAGACTTAACGCAAATACAATAAGTGTGATGCTTATCGAGTTCGACCCTGCCAAGTCCCAAAGGAATGCAGCCGAACGGCAATTGCCTTTTGACCTGGTAGGCGGCTTCGATTGGGATGCGGCCATTGTGGTCGAAGACATGCGTATGGCATACCCTGAGCGCCGTTTTGAGGCCGTGGGGCCTATCGGTGCCCGATTGCATGTTGTGGTGTTTGCGGCCATCCCCGGTGGCATCCGGGTTATCAGCTTTCGCAAGGCAAATGCACGTGAGGAAACCCGTTATGAAAAAAACAGCACAGATTGACCCCCCAGAACTTGGGCAGGAATGGTTTGACAAGGCACGCCCGGCCCGTGAGGTGCTGCCCCTTGAGCTGCTGGCCGTGCTGCCAAAGAAGCCTATGGGTAGGCCCCGCATAGATCACCCCAAGGCACCGCTAACCATGCGGGTTGATGTTGACGTGTTGCAGGCCTTGCGCTCCAGTGGGCAGGGCTGGCAGACCCGCGTAAACGCGATATTGCGCGAAGCGGTGGCCACCGGCAAGGTGTAGCCGCCCAAGCGCTGCGCTACTCGCTGGCAGTGTCTTTCGTGGTCGCCAAATACTTCGAGTGCAGGGCAGCAAGGTCTTGCATAGCCCCAAGGTAGGCAGGCACCCAGGCGGGGATTGGTGTCAGGCCATTTGCCCAGCGTGACGGGGTTTGCTTTGTCACCCCGGACTTGCGGCAAAAGTCGGACTGTTTCCAGCCCAATGCAGCCAGCGCCGCTGCAAACGCATCGGGGCTCATGGTGGTTTCGGTGTTGGGGGTTTTCATGCTTTATAGTATAACGCTTGGTTCCCTTTTGAATACGTATTTATCATTTTTCTACTCATTACTTAACATAACGCCTGTTGTATGAAGTAGAGAAAATGAATAACTTTGTATTCATTTAGGAATTACTCAACGAATTCATAGGGTTGCGCAAACCGTCCGCACTGCTTCTTTTTTGTGCATCTGCCAAAACGACAGTTACGACTGTGCTGGGAGGAGTTATCCACAGACGCATTGCCGGGCGTGGCCTGGTTCCAAGGGAATACCTGTCGCGCTCATTTCCGGCACCGTGCGAAGCAAGCCGCAAGAGTGCAAAGCCGGGCCGGTACGGGGCTGGACGGGGGAAAAAGTAGTTATATGTGAGAGTGGATTCTTCTCTCTATGTAGATTTGTCCTCACTTTGTCCTCAGTTTGTCCGCACTTTGTCCTCAGTCCTCAACCGGGCTGCAACCCGCATGGATATTGGGTTTTGCTGATTTGTCCTCACTGTCGCAGTGTTTTCGCGTTTTAGCAGCCGGAGTAAATTTTTGAATGGTCTGTGTGGCCCACAAAGGGTTTGGGCTGGGGCTGGCCAGCATCCCGCGGCCCGCTGGGGCATCTTGACTACGTTGCCGGACTTTCGCCCGTCAAGGTAGTCAGCCCACCACTGCATCAGCTTCACGCGGTCTGCCAAGTAGGTGGAGCGGTGATAGGCGGCCCTGATTTCGTTTTGCTCTTTGTGGGCGAGCTGGCGCTCGATCACATCCGGATTCCAGCCGCACTCATTGGCCACCGTTGAAAACAGCGCCCGGAAACCGTGGGCCGTTGCCGTATTCTTGTAGCCCATGCGTGCCAGGGCCGAATTGAACGTGTTTTCACTCAGGGGTTTGCTGGGATAGACGGGGCTCGGGAAAACCAGCTCACGCTCGCCGCTCAGGGCCCGCATGGAGCGCAGCACCTCCACGGCCTGATGGGACAGGGGCACCCGGTGTTCATTGCGCATCTTCATGCGCTCGGGCGGGATGATCCATAGCGCCGCGTCAAGGTCAAATTCTGCCCAGCGTGCCCCGCGTGTTTCACCAGGGCGGGTAGCCGTCAGGATCAGCAGCCGCAAGGCGTGCCGGGTGTGCGGATCGCCGTCATACGCGGCCAGCTTGGGCAGGAATGCCGGCAGTTCTTTGTCATCCATCGCGGCCCGATGTTGCACTTCGCGCGGCTTGAGGATTTCAGAGGGCACCAGGTCAAGCATGGGGTTGGCCTCGATCCGCTCATGTGTCAGGGCCCACCGGTAAACCGCCTTCACACGCTGCAACACGCGGCCCGCCTGGTCGCTTGCGCCCCGGGCCTCCACCTTCTTCACAGCCGCCATGATTTCGCCGGGCTTGATGGATGCCAGTGGGCGGGCCCCCAGCGTTTTGAATATGTCAGCCTCCAGGGATGCCCGGATGCGCCCGGCTGTCTCTGCGTCCCAGCGGCCCGCCTGATGCGTCAGCCAGTCACGCGCCACAGCCTCCAGGGTGTTGATGGACTCGTGAACGGCCTTGATTTTTTCGGCCTTGCGCAGCTCGCCCGGATCGCCCCCGCTTTTCAGCACCTTGCGGGCTTTGTTGGCCAGCTCGCGGGCGTCTTTGAGGCTCACGCCAGGGTACACGCCAAAGGCTAGGCGCTTTTCCTTGCCGCCAAAGCGGTATTTCATGCGCCAGTACCGCCCCCCGGCCTTGGCCAGCTCCACGTAAAGCCCGCCGCCGTCAGCGTGCTTGCCGGGGGCTGTCAGGTTGCGCACTTGTGCATCGGTCAGCTTCATGGGGGGTATCCTTTTGCATTTGGGGGCACATTTGGGGGCATCTTAGGCCACCGCAAATAAAAAACCTAGCATTCATGCGGGTTTCAAGGCATAGTGCGGGTGCGGCCCCGCACCAAAAAAAATATACGCAAAGCCCTCTGGCGCGCCAGAGGGCCTTTTTTTTGTTGCGCGGGACGCGGGCAGAGACAGAAGAAATTGCGCAACGCCCAATGGCTGCTAAAGTGAATCGATGACCGATAAAGCCAATGCTGTGAAGGCGATCGCATTCGACCTGGACGGCACGATGGTCGACAGTGCGCCAGACATCGCCCATGCACTCAACACCGCCCTCAGCCGCGCGGGCCTGCAGGCCTTTGATCTGGCGGTTGTGCGCGGCTGGATTGGCGATGGGCCGGACGTGTTGATTGCACGCGCTTTGGCAGCGGGTGCGCCCCACAAAAACGAGTCACCCGCCCTGCGCGCCGCACTTCGTCGCGATTTTGATGCAGCAACGCTGGCTGCGCCACTTGAGCATGGTGCGGTCTACCCCGAGATTGCGGACACCTTGCAAGCGCTGCATCGCACCTGGCCAATGGTCGTGGTTACAAACAAACCCACCGCACTGGCGCGCGCCGTTGTGCAAGCCGCGGGTTTGCTAACACTGTTCAAGCGCGTGTACGGCGCCGACCGTGCCGAGTTGCGCAAACCCTTGCCCGCGATGCTGCTCCAGGCCGCCCACGACCTGGGTCTGAAGCCGCAGCAAATGCTGATGGTGGGTGACAGTGCAGCCGACATACACTCGGCCACAGCGGCGGGCGCCACTGGCGCTTGGGTCAGCTGGGGTTACGGGCATATCCAAGCCTGCAATTTCGGGCCTTGCTTGCAGATCCAACGCCCGCAACAGTTGACTGCCATGCTGCAGGCTGAGATTTTGAGGCGGCAACAAGGGCCGTGACGCGCGGGCGGGGGTTACCTCAGACCCCCCGTCGATCTTGACTCAATAGACCGGTGGCAAGCCTTCGGGCCGGTCTTTGAACCGCTTGTGAACCCAGTAGTACTGGCTGGGCATGGTGTTGATAAAACCTTCCAGCCGCTGGTTCATTCGCAAGGCATCCCGAGTGACGTCGTCGCCCGGAAAATCGGTCCATTGAGGCATCACCTCTACGTCGTAACCTTCAGCCGTCATGCGCGTCAACACCGGCACCACACGGGCCTTGCCCAGCTTGGCCAGTCGCGAGAGCGAGGTCACCGTGGCCGCCGGAACGCCGTAAAAAGGCACAAAAACCGACTCCGGCAAACCGTAGTTCATGTCGGGCAACAGGTAGAGCGCCTCGCCCGCACGCAGGGATGCAAGAATCGGTTTGGGTCCGGCCGAGCGGTCAAATAGCGTGGCAAACCCGAAGCGCTTTCGCCCCTGCAGCACCCAGGCGTCCACCACTTTGTTGGCTTGGTGTGTGTAAATTGTGGTGAAGGCACGAGGCACTTGCTGGGTAAGCGCCGACCAGCCTGCGTCCAGCCCGACAAAGTGGGGCGAAAAAATCACCACCGGACCGGCCCCAAGCAATGCGTCGACTTGCCCGGTCAGCTTTAGCCTGCGCCTGGCGACTTGCGGCGACCCTTGCCAAAGCCAGCCACGATCTAGCCAGGCCTGGGAGAAATAGATGAAAGTCTGCGTGGCCACCTCGCGCTTGCGCGCGGTCGACCAGTCCGGGAAACACAGGCTCAAATTGGTCCAGACCACCCTGCGCCGGGGCACCGCCACGGCGTAAAGCAACCATCCCAGAAGCCACCCCAGCGCACGGACCCACGCCAGGGGCAGGTGGCCCAGTAAGCGCATGAAAAAGATGCCAAACCGACTCATCACGGATCTTGCCGGGGCGACTTGTACCGCGCATAGCCCCACAGATACTGCTGCGGGCACAAGCGCACCAAGCCTTCCATGGCGCGGTTGACAGCCGCAGCGCCCTGGGCAGCATCTGCAGGCAGCGCCTGCGGCAGCGGCTCAACGTGAATCCGATAGCCGCTACCCCACGCCAGGCGTTCACCCCATGCTATTAATATAGTTGCGCCCGTTTGCTGCGCCAGACGCGTTGAGAGCGTCATGGTGTAGGCTTCGCGGCCAAAAAACGGCACCCACAGCCCCAGCCCCATGGGTGGCACCTGGTCCGGCAGCAGGCCAACGCACTGGCCTTGCTTGAGCGCCTGGATCAGTTGCTTGACGCCCGCCAGCGTGGTCGGCGCGGTGGCCAGGCCTGGGCGCGACCGGGCCGTGGTGACCAGCGCGTTCAACCAGGCCTTGCGCGGGGGCCGGTACAACACCGTCATGGGCTGTCCCAATTTATCCGGCTGGCCAAAGCGGCGTGCATAGGCTTGCGCCGTCACTTCAAAGCAGCCCAGATGGGGCGTCAAAAACACCACGCCCCGCCCGTGCGCCAGCGCCGCATCAATGTGTTCGGCCCCGTCCCACTGCACCGCCACAGGCCGCCCAAACCACAGCCGTGGCAACTCGGCTACCAATTGGCCCGCCGCGCCTACGGCACCCCGCCATTGCCGCCAGGCCATGCCCGCCTGGCGCGCATTGGCCAAAAACCGCCTGCGGTACACACCGGACGCCGCAAACACCCCCCAACCGCATACCCATCCCACGGCATGCGCCACCCACAGGGGGAAACATGAAAAAAATCTGAAAAGGGGAATCATCACTCGGATAAAATACACGGGTCGCTGAGTTATGGAACTACTTGCAGGGCGACAGGCACAGGGGCTCGCTTGCAAGAGCCGCCATTGTGCCCTGCCAATATTGATCCCCATATTGGCAAATCTGCTAAAGCGTTCGCCAAAGCTCCAAAGCCCAAGCAACGCGGATCGACTTATGCGTGACTTAAACTTTTTTGGAGCATCTTTTCATGGCGAACGACTTTCTCTTCACATCCGAATCCGTCTCTGAGGGTCACCCTGACAAGGTGTCTGACCAGATTTCTGACGCGATTCTTGACGCGATCTTCAAGCAAGACCCAAAATCCCGCGTCGCCGCAGAGACGCTGTGCAACACCGGCCTGGTTGTGCTGGCCGGCGAGATCACCACCAACGCGCATGTAGATTACATCCAGGTAGCGCGCGACACCATCAAGCGCATCGGCTACGACAACACAGACTACGGCATCGACTACCGTGGCTGCGCCGTGCTGGTGGCCTACGACAAGCAGAGCAACGACATCGCCCAGGGCGTGGACCATGCGTCAGACGACCACCTAAACACGGGTGCAGGCGACCAGGGCCTGATGTTTGGCTACGCCTGCAACGAAACGCCCGAGTTAATGCCCGCGCCCATCTACTACGCACACCGCCTGGTGGAGCGCCAAGCCCAGTTGCGCAAAGATGGTCGCATGCCTTTTCTGCGCCCTGATGCGAAAAGCCAGGTCACGATGCGCTATGTCGATGGCAAGCCGCACAGCATCGACACCGTGGTCTTGAGCAGCCAGCATGACCCCAGCCAGAGTGAGTCGCCCACCAAGATGAAATCATCCTTCATCGAAGCCGTGATTGAAGAAATCATCAAGCCGGTGCTGCCCAAAGAATGGCTGGTGAACACCCGCTACTTGATCAACCCCACGGGGCGCTTTGTCATTGGCGGCCCGCAAGGTGATTGCGGTTTGACTGGGCGAAAAATCATCGTGGACACTTACGGCGGCGCCTGCCCGCACGGCGGCGGGGCGTTCAGCGGCAAAGACCCAAGCAAGGTCGACCGCTCTGCCGCTTATGCTGCACGTTATGTAGCAAAAAATATTGTGGCGGCAGGCCTGGCGCGGCAATGCCAAATCCAGGTCGCTTACGCGATTGGTGTGGCCCAGCCGATGAATGTTACGGTCTACACCGAGGGCACCGGC
>JANYJD010000305.1 GCA_025358555.1 Rhodoferax sp. | reverse complement strand
GGCATCATCAAACTGCAATTGGGGCTTGTGTAGACTTTGGGACCGACAGCCGTTAGCCAATAGTTAACCAATAAACAACCTTGCCGATTTATCCCATGAACACCACCCTGCTCATCATCGACGTGCAACAAGGCCTGTGCGAGGGCGACGGCGAGGGCGACGGCGGGGGTGGTGGCGCCGCGTTTGAGTCGCCCCAGGTCATTGCCCGCATCAACACGGTTTCAGCCAGGGCACGCGCTGCCGGTGCCCCGGTGATCTTCATCCAGCACGAGTCCGCATCTGGCTACCTTGAGTTTGAAACCGATGCATGGCAGCTGGCCCGTGGCCTGCGCGTTGAGCCTGCTGACTTGAAGCTGCGCAAGACCACGCCAGATTCATTTCTGCGCACCGATCTGCAAGTGATACTGCAGCAGCACGGCGTCAAAAACCTCATCATCTGCGGCATGCACACCGAGTTTTGCGTGGACACCACCACACGCCGGGCGCTGGCGCTGGGCTACCCGGTAATTCTGGTTGCGGACGCGCACACGTCTGCGGGCAACGCGCATTTGTCGGCCACCCAGGTGGTTGCCCACCACAACGCCACGCTTGCCAACATCAGCAGTTTCGGGCCGAGGGTGCGGGCAGTTTCGGCTGCGGATTTGCGTTTTGAACCCTGACCCGCCCCATGCTTGAATTGAAGGATGTGACCTGCGTGCGGGGTGCACGCACTCTGTTCACCGGCGTGACGTGCCAGTTGCGGCCCGGCGAATTACTGCGCGTGCAGGGCGCCAATGGTGCGGGCAAGACCAGTTTGCTGCGCATGCTGTGCGGATTGCTGGACCCCACGCAGGGCCAGGTGCTGTGGCGCGGCCATAACATTGCTGCACTGCGCGAAGAGTTTGGCGCCGAGTTGATTTACCTTGGCCATGCCGCAGCGCTGAAAGACGATTTGACCCCGCTTGAAAACCTGCAGGTCGCCTGCACCCTTGCCGGGCAGCCGATGGCATTGCCGGATGCGCGGCGCGCGCTGGAACAGGCTGGCTTGCGCGGTTACCAGAACACGCAGGTGCGCCGCCTGTCCCAAGGGCAGCGCCGACGCAGCGCCCTGGCGCGGCTGGCGCTCGCCCAAACCCAGGCGCGCTGGGCGCCGCTGTGGGTGCTGGACGAGCCCTTCAACGCGCTGGATGCTGGCGCCTGCACCTGGCTGGGTGGCCTCATCAACGCCCAGCTTCACCGCGCTGGCACTGTGGTGCTGACCAGCCACCAGGACGTTCCGCTGGGGGATGGCGGTGAGGCCCCGTATCAGGTGCTGACGCTGTGACGGCATTCCTGGCCACTGGCACAGGCTTATCTGCCTCCACCACAAGCGTGCTGCAAGGCATGCGCTGCGTGCTGGTGCGCGACCTGCGCATTGCGCTGCGCCGCCGTGCCGATACGCTGGCGGCATTGATCTTTTTTGTGATGGTGGTGAGCTTGTTCCCGCTGGCCATTGGCCCCGAGGCAGCGCTGCTGCGCACCATTGCGCCTGGCGTGGTGTGGGTTGCGGCGCTGCTCGCGTCCATGCTGTCGCTGGTGCGCATGTTTGCAGATGACTACCAAGACGGCACGCTGGAGCAAATGCTGCTGTCGGCGCATCCGCTGGCGCTCTTGGTGCTCGGTAAAATAGCCGCGCATTGGCTGGGGTCGGGGTTGCTGCTGGCGCTGGTCTCGCCGCTGCTGGCGCTACAGTTCGACCTGTCGCCTGCGGCCACCGGTGTGCTGGTTGCTTCCTTGCTGCTGGGCACGCCGGTGCTCAGCCTGATCGGGGCGATTGGCGCGGCGCTTACGGTAGGCCTGCGCGGTGCAGGGGTATTGCTGTCGTTGCTGGTGCTGCCGCTGTGCATTCCGGTGCTGATTTTTGGCGCAGGCTCGGTGCAGGCGCACAACGCGGGTTTGGACATTTCGGGGTATTTTTCCTTGTTGGGCGCGTTTTTGGCGCTGACTTTGGTGGGAGCACCTCTGGCGGCGGCGGCGGCGCTGCGTATCGCGATTGAATAGGCGATTGAATAAGCCATTGAATAATTTGCAATGATTGAATTAAATGTGCCGTCGGAAGTCAGAGCAGAGTCTAAAAAGACGCAACTCAGGATGAAGCAGAGGATAAAACAACTATGGCGGTAGGTGGTATCAATTGGTTTGGCTATGCCGCGCCGCAGCGTTTCTACCCGCTGGCGGGGCGCATGATTCCGTGGTTTTTTGCGGTGGCCATGTTGCTAGGTGTGTGGGGTTTGTACCTCGGCCTGTGGAAGGCCCCCACCGATGCGCAGCAGGGCGAGTCTTACCGCATCATCTTTGTGCACGTGCCGGCTGCCTGGATGTCTATGGTGATTTACCTCGCCATGGCGGGCTGGGCTGGCGTGGGGCTGGTGTTCAACTCGCGCCTGTCGTCCATGATGGCCTGCGCGCTCGCACCTAGCGGCGCGCTCATGACTTTTCTGGCGCTGTGGACCGGGGCGCTTTGGGGCAAACCCACCTGGGGTGCCTGGTGGGTGTGGGACGCGCGCCTCACGTCCGAGTTGGTACTGCTGTTTTTGTACATCGGCTTCATGTCGCTGCACGCCTCGATTGACGACGTGCGCCGCGCCGACCGCGCGGCCGGCCTGCTGGCGCTGGTCGGTGTGATCAACGTGCCCATCATTTACTTCTCGGTCAAATGGTGGAACACCCTGCACCAGGGCGCATCCGTCAGCCTGACCAAATCCAGCATGGCCACGCCCATGTTGATGGCCATGCTGGTGATGGCGCTGGCGTTTTGGGCCTACTGCATTGCCGTAAGCCTGATGCGGGTGCGGGTAATTTTGCTGGAGCGCGAACGCCACACGGCCTGGGCGCGGCAGGCGCTCGGGGTGTTCGCATGACCGCAGCAGATTTTTTTGCCATGGGCGGCTACGGCCTGTACGTGTGGGGCTCGCTCGGCATGTGCGCAGCCGTCATCGTGGCTGAGCTGGTTTTGCTCAAACTCAGGCGCGCAACGCTGCTGCGCGAAGCGCACGATGAATCCATGACCAGCGCAGGAGACCTCATTCAATGAAACCCCGCAGCAAACGCGCCCTGGCCATCGTGTGCGGTCTGGCAGCTCTGGGCATCGCCAGCGCCCTGGTGCTCAACGCCTTCAACAGCAATCTGGTGTTCTTCTTCAGCCCCTCTCAGGTGAAGGCCAACGAAGCGCCGCGCGACCGCAGCTTTCGCGTCGGCGGGTTGGTGGAAGCAGGCAGCGTTGTGCGCGAGGCAAAAGGCCTGACCATACGCTTTGTGGTGACCGATCTGGCCCAAAAAATTCCCGTCACCTACACCGGCCTGCTGCCTGACCTGTTCAAGGAAGGCAAAGGCGTGGTGGCGCAGGGCAAGCTGGGTGCAGACGGTGTTTTCAAGGCTGACCAGGTGCTGGCCAAACATGACGAAAACTACATGCCGCCCGAGGCCATTGCGGCGCTCAAGAATGCCGCCCAGACCAGTCCGCAAACGGGTACGCAAATGAACGCACAAATGAAATCGCCCGGCACCACCAGCGCACCCCAGTCAAGCGCCACGCTGTCCACAAAACCCTGACGTCCAGTCCTTGACGCCGAACACCCACGACCCAGCCAGAGCAACTGACGATGATTATTGAACTTGGACATTTCGCCCTGATCCTGGCGCTTGCGATGGCGCTGGCACAAAGCGTGCTGCCGCTGTGGGGCGCACACACTGGCAACACGGCGTGGATGGCGCTTGCCCGGCCCTCGGCGCGCGGGCAGTTTTTGTTTGTGATGATTGCGTATTCTTGCCTTACCTATGCCTTCCTGACCAATGATTTCTCGGTGCTGCTGGCGGCGCGCCATTCCAATTCGACTTTGCCAACAATCTTCAAAATCACCGCAGTGTGGGGCAACCATGAGGGCTCCATCCTGCTGTGGTCGCTGATTCTGGCGGGCTGGACGCTGGCCGTGTCGATCTTCTCCAAGCAGCTCGACGACCGCATGGTGGCGCGCGTGTTGGGCGTGATGGGGCTCATCAGTTGCGGCTTTTTGCTATTTACCCTGCTTACCTCCAACCCGTTTGAGCGGCTGTTCCCGCCCGCACCTGACGGGCAAGACCTCAACCCGCTGCTGCAAGACTACGGCATGGTGATCCACCCGCCCATGCTCTACATGGGCTATGTTGGCTTTGTGGTGGCTTTTGCGTTTGCGATTGCGGCCTTGCTGTCGGGTCGGCTCGATGCCGCCTGGGCACGCTGGTCACGCCCGTGGACCACGGTGGCTTGGTGCTTTTTAACCTTTGGCATTGCGCTGGGTAGCTTCTGGGCTTATTACGAGTTGGGC
>JANYJD010000262.1 GCA_025358555.1 Rhodoferax sp. | reverse complement strand
GCCGGCCGCGTCTATTTTGCGGACGATGTTGTTGTCTTGCGAATACCAGGCGCTGCCCGATGCCGCGTAGTACAGGCAGAACGGGTTGCTGATGCGGGCCGCGCCGGCCTTGCCGTCCACTGGCACCAGGAAATTGCGCTGACCCGAGTAAAGGCTGACCGCCGTGGTGAGCACGGAAGACACCTTGATGTTTCTGTTGCCTTGGTCGGCGATCAATAAATCACCGGTGGGCGAAAAAAGCACACCATAGGGTGAAAAGAAACGGCTGTCGCTTGGCGGGCCGTCCACGTCTACCGCGAAGTCGGTGTTGCTGACCAGGCCATCGCCACCCAGGCGGGCCAGCAGTTTGTCATTTTGGTAAATGCCGACCCTGCGGCAGTCGGCATAGGCGATGGCCACCCGCCCATCGCTGTCAACGTCAATGCCGCTGGGGGCAACCGGCTGGCCGCCGCCGCAAATGTCGAGCATGAGCCTGGCGACGTTGAAGGGCGTGCTTACTTTGTTGTCTGCTGCGGACAGGAGCCGGATGCCATTGCGGTCAGCCACATACAGGTTGCCTGCCAGATCAAACTTCAGGGCATAGGGAAAGCTGAAGCGCGCGTTTTGCGCTGTGCCGTTGGTGTCCCCAGCTTCGCCCGCCTTGCCTGCGAAGGTGGTGACGTTGCCAAGAAGGTCGATCTTGCGAATGGTGTGGTTGCCGGTGTCAGCAACGAACAGGTTGCCCTTGTTGTCTGACGTGATGCCTGCGGCCTGGAAGCGCGCCGTCACACCCGGTCCGTCGGTGCTGCCTGGCTGGTTGATGGCCCCGGCAATCGTGGTGACCTTGCCCTGCGGCGTGATCTGCCGCACGATTTGGGTTGCCGCCTCGACCGTGTAGAGATTGCCATCCGGGCTGGCCGTGATGCCCGAGATGCCTTTGAGCACCGCCTGGCTTCCTGTTCCGTCGACCGGCCCGCCGCCATAAGAGGCCGAGCCCGCCACCGAGGTGACGCTGCCTGAAGGTGATATTTTGCGGATGAGCCCGTGGGAATCTGAAAACTCGGTGTAACCGTCGGCAATGTAGACATTGCCCTGGGCATCTTTGGTCATCGCTCCGGGCGCGTAGAAGTTTGCCGCCAGCAAGGCCCCATTGCGGCTGCCAACCTGATCAGGGTTGCCCGCAATCAATGCGAGTTTTTTGGCGGTAGATTCCAGGAAGATGCTGAACGACGAACCGATGGTCGTATTGACCGCGCCGGTGGTGCCGTTGGTAGAAACATTGCCGCTCAAGGTGCAGGCATCGCCCGCCAGGATGGCGCCGGCCTGCGGCGTCAACTTGACGGTGATGCTTTTTGCGTCGGCGCTTAAGGCGCTGGCTGACGTGAACGGAATCGCCCGGGTGTTGCAAACCAGCGCGAGCTTGGCACCGTCGCTGGAGGTTGCGTTTCTGACTGCCAGCGTGATGACCGGGGTGACATCGCGTGCCACGCCGGTGGCGCCTGCCGCAGGTGCCACAGAAGACAGCGCGGCCAGCGTCAATGCGGCCGGGTCTGGCACGGTGATGACCGTCGGTGTTCCGCCCCCACCAGTCCCAGTGCCTCCGGTTCCAGCGCCGTCGGTGCCTGTGCTTGGAGTGCTGACCGCAACCGTGGAGCCCCCGCCACCCCCGCCGCCGCATCCACCCAACATCAGTGTGGCCGCAACCAAGGCAGCCGCAGCCAGGCAGCCGCCAATGTTCAAGTTACGCGCTTGAGGTCCGTTTGCTACCATTTTTTCCACACTGATTCTCCAATTAAGAAACTTTGAATTCACTTGGTGAACTTCCACGAACAATATAGCATCCCCACGCGGCTCGCCTGCCAGGGCTTGGTGCAGCACCTGTGGCAAGGGGTAATCCTGCGTCCAAGCCCAGGCGAATGGTGCCGTGCCTGACTGACACTTCCCCCGGGTTTTTCCGATCAGCCAGATGGGATGCTACGGTTGCAATCGGCATCAAAATTGTAATGGGATGTCACTGAGCGCGCGCGTAATTGTGTGCAATCTTGCCGGCATGTCCTGTTGCTTCAGGCTCTTCCCAAGTCTGGAGGCTAGCCTTTAGGCCTCCCATTTTGGGCGTAACCGCACGGCACAAAGTTTGTTTGACAAAAGCCTGACGATTCCTACACTGCTTTCTGTCGCTTCGGTATGGCAATCTACCCGCCAGTTTTTAGCGACA
>JANYJD010000257.1 GCA_025358555.1 Rhodoferax sp. | reverse complement strand
CGGCCAGCCCGACAAAAGGCAACAAGCCGCCGTAGCCAAGCCACGCAACGGCGCGCGGCAGCGGCTCAGCGCTGCCCGGCAGACCCGTATCAGGCATGCGCCTGCAACTGCGCCAGCGTTACGAAATCAAGCGCCCGCACGTGAGTGCTGGCCAGAACCACCGGTGGGGCGGCGCCGACTTTCAGAGCTTCTTTCCAGCGCAAGGCGCACAGGCACCAGCGGTCGTCAGGCTTGAGGCCGGCGAACCGGTGCTCGGGCCGGGGCGTGATGAGGTCATTGCCCTGCTGCAGCGAGTAAGTTAGAAACGCTTGCGTTACCCGCGCGCAGATGACATGCGTGCCCACATCTTCTTCGACGGTGTTGCAGCAGCCGTCCCTGAAATACCCGGTGAGCGGGTCGTACGAGCAGGGCACCAGCGCTGTGCCCAGCACGTTCAGGGCTTGGGCTGCGTTGGGCAATGTCGCCACAGTGAGTCAGCCCGGTTTGTGCGGGATTGCAATGAGCGGCAAAAAGCCGCTTATGCCTTCTTGGCCCAAGCGCTGCACCAGCCCTTGCCAGCCACTTGCTTGCCGGCAAACAGCGGGCAGCCGCCAGCAGCGTCAGCAGGCTTGCCCTGGAACAGCACGCAGGTGCTGCATTTTTGGTCAGCCGCGTATTTGGGGAACTTGGTTTTGTCCACCTTGGTGGCGTCTGCCTTGTAGCCCAGCGCTGTGGCCTGGGCATCGGTCTCGGCCAGCATGGGAGCCTGTGCAAATGCCTGGCCAGTGATCAACGCCGTGCTGGCTGCGGTAACCTGGATGATGAATTCGCGTCTTTGGGTCATGGAATGTTTCTAAGTTTATTGAGCGGAAGGGTCAAGAATTGGCAGGCAGGCCATTGCAACCGGCAGTCCCACGGCAAGTATTTTATCAATTCAGGCAGATTCGGCCCCGCGCGCGCCAATACCCGGTGAAAGCACTCAGGTCCTGCCACGCGTCCCTTGGGATCAGGGGTAAGCACCACCTGACGATCCGAATTTACGTAAACCTTTCCTTTGGTCTGACCGTTACGGTATTCACGCGTCTCTCCTGACCTGGTGCCAATCGGGTGCGTGGTCAGATCGCGGATTGGCGTTGCAGCGCGGGTTGATTCGCAACCCGGCTGACCTGCGCCACAGGGCGTATTTACACAGGTTCCAGAACACGCAAAGGCGGGCTGGGGAGGGTGATGAGGATGGCGTCACCCGGGCGCACTACGCCACTGCGCACAACAACGCCCATCACGCCTGCCTTGCGGATCAGCGCGCCCTCTGGCGATCGGTCCAGCGTGGCGGCCATCAGGCCCGGCTGAAAATTATCAAGCTGCGCGCACGGATTGCGCAGGCCGGTCAGCTCGATCACGGCCGATTCGCCCAGTTGAACCCGCGTGCCCGTGGGCAGCGCCAGCAATGCGACGCCGCAGGTTGTGATGTTCTCCCCCAGGTCACCCGGAGCCACCGCAAACCCCTTGGCCGCCAGCTCGTCCAACAGCTCGGTGTGCATCAGGTGCACCTGCCGAAGGTTGGACTGCGTGGGATCGCGCGCCACGCGCGAGCGGTGCTTGACGGTCACGCCACAATGCGCATCGCCCTCCACGCCGTGCCCTGCAATCAGCGTGACGTGCGGTGTCACGGATTTGCTGAAGGCATGCGATGCGCTCCGGTTGACGGCAACAACTTTGGGCGTGGTGTTGGCATCGACACGCTTGCCCATGCTCACGCGCTTTTCAACCCCGTAGCCCAGCGCCGCATAGAAAGCCGCAACACCCTCGTTGCCCTCGACAATTTGCAGGTTGATCTTCAAGGAGCCGCGCGACACCAAAGCCTTCTCGGCATGCCGCACCAAAGCCGAGCCAATGCCTTTGTGCCGATGCGCCGGATGCACCGCCACAGAGTACAGCCAGCCACGATGCCCGTCGTAGCCAGCCAGCACGGTGCCCACCACAGCCTGCGCGTCAAGTGCCACAAAGAACAGCCCGTCCCGCACCGCCAGCTTTGTGTCGATCACCAGCGCGGGCGCGTTGTGGCCGGACTGGTAGCCCAGCACGTCGCCCCAAAGCTGGATGACTTGCGGGCGGTGGATGCTGTTTTGGTAGGGTTTGATTTCCATAATGCAAAAACCTGTGCCGCGTCACTGCGCGTCAAAAATCCGCAGCCAAATGGGC
>JANYJD010000227.1 GCA_025358555.1 Rhodoferax sp. | reverse complement strand
ATCGGTAGCGCCCAGCTTATCGAACAAATCGAACGCCGCGTTGACGACCCAGTCGGGCCGCGAGCCAGGCTTGTCAACCTTGTTCACCACCAGGATGGGTTTGAGGCCCAGCGCCAGCGCCTTCTTGGTCACAAAACGCGTCTGGGGCATGGGGCCTTCCTGCGCGTCAATCAACAGCACCACGCCGTCCACCATACTCAGGGCGCGCTCGACTTCACCACCAAAGTCGGCGTGGCCGGGGGTGTCAACGATGTTGATGTGGGTGCCTTCCCAGGTCACGGCGCAATTTTTGGCCAGGATGGTGATGCCACGCTCTTTCTCGATCGCGTTGTTGTCCATCACGGTGTCGACGACTTTTTCGTGCTCGGCAAAGGTGCCGGACTGACGCAGCAGCTGGTCGACCATGGTGGTCTTGCCATGGTCCACGTGGGCGATGATGGCGATGTTTCTGATCTGTTTATGGCTCATGGTTCACTCTCTCTTAAATTGTCGAAATCTGTTCACGCTGTTGTTGTTGAGATTGTTCAATCTCAAGCGGGCTCAGCAGACGCCCTGGAATCAATTCACCGCTTTTGACATGGCCGGTGCCCAGCAGCGCGCGGGCACTTTCACCCGTGCCATCACCGACACCGCCAACCGCACCCGGCGCAGGCCCGTAAACCGCCACCGCATCGGCATCCGGCCAATCACCGCGCCTGCGCAGGCCGCTCAAAAACCGCCCCGCATTGTCGGCGTCCAGCGTGACAAGCGCGTGATTCGCCAACAGGCATTCCACCGGCAGCAGGCAGGTCAGCCGCTCTTCATCGGTCATGGCCTCCAGCGCCTCCAGCGTGACGCATTGCGCCGCGTTGAAACCGCCGGTGCCGGTGCGCCGCAAAGCACTTAGGTGCGCACCACATCCCAGCGCCTCGCCCACGTCCTCACCCAGCGTGCGGATGTACGTGCCCTTGCTGCATTTTACTATCAACATAATAGCTGAATATGCACTATCCACAAGGGCTAGAGCCATATTTAGCTCGTAAATTGTCACGGCACGGGGTTCCCGTGCCACTTCCACTCCGGCCCTTGCGTATTCATACAATGGCTTGCCATCTTTCTTCAAGGCGCTGTGCATCGGCGGCACCTGCAGTATCGGCCCGGTGAACTGTGGCCGCACCCGGTCTACATCGCGCTGCGTCACCGCCGAAGCCGCATCCGCGCGCTCCTCAATCACATCGCCTTCTGCATCGCCAGTGCTGGTCTTCTGGCCCAACCGCACTGTCGCCTCATACGTCTTGTCGGCGTCCAGCTGCAACTGGCTGAACTTGGTTGCCGCGCCAAAACACAGGGGCAAAACGCCTGTAGCCAGCGGGTCCAGCGTACCGGTGTGACCGGCCTTTTCCGCCCGCAGCAGCCATTTGGCTTTTTGCAAGGCATCGTTGCTAGACCAACCCAATGGCTTGTCCAGCAACAGCACCCCATGCACGGGGTGCCTCACGACCCTCGTGCGCGGCGCGTTCACATTCAATCCTCGTTTTTGGACCGGGAGGCGACCGCCTGCGCGATCAGCGCATTCATGTCGGCCGCCTTTTCAGTGGTGCGGTCAAACACGAAATGCAGCGTCGGCACGGTGTGGATGTGCAATCGCTTGAACAGGCCGGCGCGCAGAAAACCCGCCGCCTGGTTCAAGCCTTCCTGGCAGGCCGCAGAGTCACCCGTCAACAGGCTGAAAAACACTTTGGCGTGCGCATAGTCGGGCGTAACTTCCACCGCCTGGATCGTCACCATCCCCACTCGCGGGTCTTTCAACTCGCGCGCGATCAGCTCCGTCAGATCGCGCTGGATCTGATCGGCCACCTTGAAGGCGCGGTTGGGGGTAGTGGATTTTTTGGGGCGCATGGGGAAACGTTTCCTGCGTCACAAGATCGGGATGCCGCCTAGGCGGGCCACCGCTGACAGTACTGCAAGTACCGCAAGGTGGCCCAACAACGGCGGGCCCGATATCGTGGCGCTAGAGTGTGCGGGCGACTTCCTTGATCTCGAAGAACTCCAGCACATCGCCCTTCTGAATGTCGTTGTAGTTTTTGATGTTCAGGCCGCAATCAAAGCCTTCTCGCACTTCCTTGGCATCGTCCTTGAAGCGCTTGAGCGAATCGAGTTCGCCGGTGAAGATGACCACGTTGTCCCGCAGCAGGCGCAACCGCGCGGTGCGCCGCACCAGGCCCGCGGTGACCATGCAACCAGCAATCGATCCGATCTTGGAGACCTTGAAGATCTCGCGGATCTCTGCCGTGCCGATGACTTCTTCCTTCTTGTCCGGCGTCAGCATGCCCGACATGGCCAGCTTGAGCTCGTCCACGGCGTCATAGATGATGTCGTAGTAGCGGATGTCCACACCGTTGTTCTCGGCCAGCTTGCGCGCGCCGGCATCGGCCCGCGTGTTGAACCCAATGATGACGGCCTTGGAGGCAATCGCCAGGTTGACGTCGGACTCGCTGATCGCGCCCACGGCCGTGTACACCAGTTGCACCTTGACCTCGTCGGTCGACAGCTTCTGCAGCGACTGCGCAAGCGCTTCCTGCGAGCCCTGCACGTCGGCCTTGATGATGATGGGCACGCGCTTGACTTCGCCGGCCGTGATGTCGGTGAACATGTTCTCCAGCTTCGCCGCCTGCTGCTTGGCCAGCTTGGTGTTGCGGAACTTGCCCGCACGGTAGGTGGCGATTTCGCGCGCGCGGCGCTCATCGACCATCACCATGAACTCGTCGCCCGCCTGCGGCACCTCGGTCAGGCCCTGAATCTCCACCGGGATCGATGGGCCCGCCGACTTGATCGACTTTCCATTCTCGTCCAGCATGGCGCGCACCCGGCCATAGGTCTGGCCAGCCAGCACCACGTCGCCGGTTTTGAGCGTGCCGGATTGCACCAGGATGGTGGCCACGGGGCCGCGCCCTTTGTCCAGCCGCGCCTCGATCACCAGGCCCTTGGCCATGGCGTCCACCGGGGCGCGTAGTTCCAGCACCTCGGCCTGCAAGAGCACTTGCTCCAGCAACGCGTCAATGCCCTCCCCCGTCTTGGCAGACACGGGTATGAAGGGCGACTCGCCGCCAAATTCTTCGGGCACCACTTCTTCGACCACCAGCTCGTTTTTCACGCGCTCGGGGTTGGCATCGGGCTTATCGATCTTGTTGATGGCCACGACGATGGGCACGCCCGCTGCCTTTGCATGCTTGATGGCCTCGCGGGTTTGCGGCATCACGCCGTCATCCGCCGCCACCACCAGAATTACGATGTCGGTGGCCTTGGCACCTCGGGCGCGCATGGCCGTGAAGGCCTCATGGCCGGGCGTATCGAGGAACGACACCATGCCACGGGCAGTTTCCACGTGGTAGGCACCAATGTGCTGGGTGATGCCACCGGCCTCGCCGGATGCCACTTTGGCGCGGCGGATGTAGTCCAGCAACGAGGTCTTGCCGTGGTCCACGTGGCCCATGACGGTGACCACTGGCGCGCGCGGCAAAGACTCTGCGTCTTGCTGCAGCACCTCGTCTTCGGTGAAGGCTTCCGGGTCGTCCAGCGACGCCACCACCGCCTTGTGGCCCATTTCTTCCACCAGAATCATCGCCGTGTCCTGGTCCAGCGGCTGGTTGATGGTGACCATCTGGCCCAGCTTCATCAGGTGTTTGATGACCTCGGACGCCTTGACGGCCATTTTGTGCGCCAATTCGGCCACGGTAATGGTCTCGGGCACGTGCACTTCCAGCACGCGCGCTTCCACCACCGCTGCCGGTGCGTGGTCTTCTTGATTGCGGTCATTGCTGCCGCGCCGGCCACGCGGGCCCGCGCGCCAGTTGCCGCCACGGCCTGCGCCACCGGTGTCGCCACGTGTGGGAATGGCCTTTTTCTTGGCCGGGTCGCCCGCCCAGCTCGAGGACAGCTTGGCTGATTTGACTTCCTTGCCAGCGCCTGCGGTTGCTGCGCCTGGTGCGCCCGGGGCGCCTGGCCTTGCGGGTCGGGCCGCAGCCGTGCCTGGCGGCGGCTTGTGCAGCGTGCCTTTCATTCCGGCTTTGGCGTCCGCTGCACCTGGCTTGACTGCCGGTTTCAATTCTTCCGGCTTCTTCGCCACGATCAGTTTTTTGGGCGGTGCCGACATCATCGCGCGAATGCCGGCGGCTTCGGCTTCGGCTTTGCGGCGGCGGTCGCCCAGGTCTGCGGCACGTGCCACTTCTTCGGCGGCGCGGGTTTTGGACTCCAGCGCTGCTTTGTCACGGGCTTCGGCCTGGGCCAGCGCAAGGGCTTTTTCCTTCTCAGACGCCTGCAGCTTTGCCGCTACCATGGCGGCTTCGGATGCTTCATTTTTAGCAGCGCTATCGCTAGCCTGGACGAGGGCTACAGCCTTATTTTTCTCTGCAATGGCATCAGCTACGGCGGTCTGTGCGGCGTGCTCGGCAGCGGCGCGCGCGCGCGCTTCCTGCTGCTCACGCTCAAGTCGGCGCTGGGCCAGCTCTTCTTCCTGCCTGCGGATCAACTCTGCTTGACGGCGTGCCTCTTCTTCCCGGCGGGCCAACTCAGCACTGTCGATGACGTGCGGGGAATGGATTTCTGCTTCAGGCTCAGCCACGGCGGAACTGACTTCTGCCGGCACGTCGGCGCCATCTTCACGGCGAATGAAGGTGCGCTTTTTGTGGGTGACCACGGGAACCGTGCGGACCTTGCCAAACGAATCGGCCTGCTTGATCTCGGTCGTCGATCTTTTGACGAGCGTTATTTTTTTACGGTCGGGGCTGGCGGTGCCGTGGCTGGCGTGCAGGTGGCCCAGCAGGCTGTGCTTGTCAGCGTCTGTCAGCGTGTCAGACGCGGTGGTTTTGGCAACGCCTGCGGACTGCAGCTGCTCAAGCAGCGTGGCAGTTGATTTTTTGAGTTCGGT
This sequence comes from Rhodoferax sp., assembly GCA_025358555.1. Lineage (GTDB taxonomy): Bacteria > Pseudomonadota > Gammaproteobacteria > Burkholderiales > Burkholderiaceae_C > JANYCG01. Next base: position 4,187 of record JANYJD010000227.1, on the reverse strand, counting down.
GGCAAACTCGGCGACGGTCGTACTGGACATTTGTTGTGTAACCTTTAAGCATGATCATTGCACTTGGGCGTCAGCGTCATTGGTGAACCAATGCTCGCGCGCTTTCATGATCATGATCTTGGCGTCGTCCGTGGACTGGCCGGTAATATCAGTGAGTTCGTCAACTGCCAGGTCGGCCAGATCGTCACGCGTGTGCACGCCGGCGTCAGCCAGCTTGCCGATCAGCCCGGGCGTGAGCCCTTCAAGGTCGCGCAGGTCCTGCGAGACTTCGCCAACATTTTCTTCGTGGGCAATTTCCATGGTGAGCAAGGCGTCTTTGGCGCGAGTGCGCAGCTCGTTAACGGTGTCTTCGTCGAAGCTTTCAATCTCAAGCATCTCCTGCAGCGGCACGTAAGCCACTTCTTCCAGGCTGGTAAAGCCCTCGGCAATCAGGATGTCGGCGATTTCTTCGTCCACGTCGAGCTTTTCCATGAACAGCTTGCGGCCCGAATCGGTCTCGGTGGCCTGCTTTTGGGCCGACTCGGCGGCGTCCATGATGTTGATTTTCCAGCCGGTCAGGTCAGACGCTAGGCGGACGTTCTGGCCGCCGCGCCCAATCGCAATGGCCAGGTTTTCTTCATCGACCACCACGTCCATCGCGTGGCGCTCTTCGTCCACCACGATGCTGGAGACATTGGCCGGTGCCAGCGCGCCAATGACAAACTGCGCCGGGTCTTCGCTCCACAGCACAATGTCAACGCGCTCACCGGCCAACTCATTGGTCACGCCGTTCACACGGGTGCCGCGCACTCCGACGCATGTGCCAATCGGATCGACCCGCTTGTCGTGCGAGAGCACCGCAATCTTGGCGCGCGAGCCGGGATCGCGGGCGCAGGATTTGATCTCCAGCAGGCCCTGCTCGATTTCGGGCACTTCGTTGCGGAAGAGTTCCATCATGAACTCGGGCGACGAGCGCGACAGGATGATCGGCGCGCCGCGCAGCGTCAGGTCGACCTCCATGATCATGGCGCGGACCCGGTCGCCTGAGCGCAGGTTTTCTTTGGGGATCATGTCGCTGCGGCGCAGGCGGCCTTCCACGCGGCCGCTCTCCACAATGATGTCGCCCTTGTCCATGCGCTTGACCGTCCCGACAAAAATCTTGTCGCCACGCGACATGAAGTCGTTGAGCAGCATTTCGCGCTCGGCATCGCGGATTTTTTGCAGGATGACCTGCTTGGCCGCCATGGCGCCAATGCGGCCAATCGGCACGGACTCAACCGTTTCTTCGATGTACTCATCGACCTCAATGTCGGGAATCTGCTCTTTGGCTTCAAACAGCAAAATCTCCTGGTCGGGCAATTGCAGACCGGCTTCATCAGGCACCACGTGCCAGCGCCGGAAAGTCTCATAGGCGCCGCTGTCGCGGTCTACGGCCACGCGGATATCCACCTCGCCCTGATGCAGCTTTTTGGTGGCTTGCGCCAGCGCCGCCTCAACGGCGCCAAACACCACATCCCGCTCGACGCTTTTCTCGCGTGAGATGGCTTCCACCAGCATTAACATTTCGCGATTCATGCCATGACTCTCCTGTATCAATCTCGGTCGTTCAATCTCAGTCGTTTCTAGCCGGCGTGTCGTCTTTGACACCCCGGCCCTTGAAACTCACGATGGGCGCCAGCCGCGCCTCGCGCAATTCATCCAGCGTAAAACCCAATGCCTGCAATGGCGCAGGCGGCCTTTTCTTGCTGACTTTTTGCCCCGGCTTCAGCGCCGGCGCGTCGCTCCAGACGATTTGCCAGCCACCGGCTGCCTGGGCTACGCCCGCTGCCTCAGCCACTGCCTGCACCCGCTCCAGCGTGCCGCGAAACTTCTTTCGCGTGGCGTTGACCTGGCCCTGTGCCGCAGCGCCAATCGGGGCCTTGAGCGACACGTCAATCACATGCCCCACGAAGCGTTGAAAGTCTTTTTCATGCTGCAATGGGCGATCGATACCGGGCGAGGACACCTCAAGCCGCTTGTATTCAACCCCATCAACTTCCAGCGCAAACACCAGTTGGCGCGTCACCTTTTCGCAGTCTTCAACATTGACAAACTGTTCCGCCGCAAGGGCAGTTGCCGAATTTGCCGCCTCGCCAGCCATTGCCACCGGCTTGGTCCAGGGCAAATCTATTGTGATGCGCAGCAATCCGCCAGCAGAGCGTTCAATCTCCACCAGGTCGTAACCCAATCCGGTCACGGTTTGCTCTACGATTTCCTGAACAGCCACTGACAGCCTTGCCTAATATTGACCATATTCATTGACCATGTTCATTGACCATGTTCATCGACCATATTCACTGACCATGTTCAAAACGGTCACACAACAACACAAAAACAATCGCCCAAAAAAAACGGGCGGTAGATACCCGCCCGTTTGGTCGTGAGCTTTGGATTATAACTTATTTTGCAATTTCAGGTGCCCCGCACCAGGCGATGCATCAAGCTGCGGTTGCCGCCGCCAGCAGCGTGCGCGTGTACTCATGCATGGGCGCTGCAAACACCTGAGCCACCGGGCCGGATTCGACGATTTCGGCATCGCGCATGACCATCACATAGTGGGCCATGGCCTGGATCACGGCCACGTCGTGGGTGATGAGCAAATAGCTCAATCCCCGCTCGCGTTGCAGGCGCTGCAATAGCTGCAGCACTTGCTTCTGGATCGTCACGTCCAGCGCGCTGGTGGGCTCGTCGAGCACCAGCAACTGCGGCTGCACGATCAGCGCGCGTGCGATGGCCATACGCTGGCGCTGACCACCCGAGAACTCATGCGGGTAGCGCGTGAGCAGGTTGGGAAACTGCGATTCCAGCAATCCAACCTCGGCCAGCCCTTGTACCACCTGCGCACGGCGCTCCTCTTTTGAAAGCTCTGGCGCGTGGACGATTAGGCCCTCGCCGACGATTTCTTCAACCGTCAGGCGCGGCGAAAGGGATGAAAATGGGTCCTGAAACACCACCTGCATGACTTTGCGAAGTGACCGCGTGGCACCCTTGTTACCGAGCGCACGGCTGCCAGGACCCCATGTTTGACCGGCTACAGTCAAATCACCGCTGTGCGGCAACAAGCCCAGCGCCGCCAGCGCCAACGTCGATTTGCCCGACCCCGACTCCCCCACCACGCCCAGCGTCTGGCCCGGCAACACATCAAAACTTGCGCCTTTAACGGCGACGAACTCGCCCTTTTTGAACCAGCCGCGCATGCCGGGGATGGGTACCGGGTAGATCACACGCAGCCCCTCGGCATGCAGGATGGGATCGGCAGTGGCCCCCGCCGCTGCTTCCACCACATCCCGCACCGGCGCGCTGTCAATCAGTTTACGGGTGTAGGCATGCTGCGGGTTTGCAAACACCTCTCGCACCCGGCCCTGCTCCACAATGTGGCCGTTTTCCATGATCACCACGCGGTCGGCAAACTTGCGCACCAGGTTCAGGTCATGGGTGATCATCAAGACGGCCATGCCGTTTTGCTGTTGCAGATTGGCGATCAAATCCAAGATCTGGGCGCGAACGGTCACGTCCAGCGCGGTGGTGGGCTCGTCGGCCAGCAACAATTTGGGTTTGCAGGCCAGGGCCATGGCGATCATTGCGCGCTGGCGTTGGCCGCCGCTGAGCTGGTGCGGGTAGGCGTTGGCGCGTCGCTCGGGATCGGCAATGCCGGTGCTTGCTAATAATTTAATAGCTGACTGTGCAGACTGGGCAGGGGCTATACCCTGTTTTAACTCCAAAACCTCGGTGATTTGGGCACCTATGGCCATCAAGGGGTTCAGCGCCGTCATCGGCTCCTGGAAAATCATGGCAATGTCTTGTCCGCGCAGGCCGCGAAGCTGCTGCTCAGGGATTTTGAAGAGGTCGATTGCCGCTCCATGCACCCCTTCCTGCGCCCTCTGGTGCGATCCGGCAGGCTCCACTTGGAACAGCGCCTGGCCGCGGATCGTGGCATCCTGAACCAGCCGGAGCAGACTCAACGCAGTGATGGTTTTGCCCGAACCCGATTCGCCCACCAAAGCCAGCTTTTCGCCTTGAGCAATCGAGAAATTGATGCCGTGGACCACGGCGTTGCCGCCGAATGAAATCGTCAAGTTCTTGACGTCCAGCAAAAGTTTCGCCGGAGAATTTTCCGAGGGGCCGCCCCTAGGCTCTGGAACAGCGGCGAAGCCAAAATTGGCACCCTC
>JANYJD010000163.1 GCA_025358555.1 Rhodoferax sp. | reverse complement strand
GGTTTAGATTGTTGTACCCCGCCGCCGCCTGCGCCGCCGCTTTGAGCTTGGCCTTCTGCGCAGGGCTTGCGGCATCCCAGGTCTTGTTGGCGATCGCGATGAACAGGCTGTCGACCAGGTGATGCGTCAACACGAGTTGTTTCGTCACCTCGTAGAACTTGGCGGCGCGCACCGTCGGCAGCGGGTTGTCCTGGCCGTCGATCGTGCCGGTCTTCAGGCCCAGGTAGACCTCGCCAAAAGCCAGCGGCGTGGGTGTGGCGCCCAGAGCTTCGCCCAGAAACAGCCACTCTTTGCTGCCGGGCATACGCAGCTTGACGCCTTTGAGGTCCGCCGGCGTGCGCACGTTTCTCACGTCCCGCAGGTTCAATTGGCGCGTGCCCAGATACAGCGGTGCCAGCACGGTTATGTCCATCTTCTCGCTGACCGCCTTGTAGAGCTCCTCGCCAATCGGGCCGTTCAGGACTTTCATCAGGTGCTCCGGGTCGCGAATGACGTAGCCCGTGGTCAGGATCGCAAACTCGGGAATGATCTTGGCGACGTCAAAAGCCGACATCGACGTCAGCTCCAGGTTGCCACGCGCCATGGCCGCAGGCTCGGTGCCTTGCTTGAACAGTGACGCGTTCAAGTTGATTTGGGTGTCAAACTGCCCCGGCGCCGATTTTTCAAGCTCGTCTTTCATCACCGTCCACATCTTGGCGTGCCAGTCGTCAGGCACCGCCGGAGTCGAGATGCGCAGCACGGTTTTGGCTTGAGCAATGGCGGGAGACGTGGGCAAGGCCGACAGGGCCAGCACGCCCAGTGCCATGGTCGCAGCCAAAATGGCACGGCGGCCGATTGCGGGGCGCGCGGCTTGTTTGCGGCAGGTCAGGTTTGTCATGGGTGTGTCTCCAGCAGTTTTTATTGAATTAGGCGCGGTCCGGTGCGCGGTCCGGTGCTCGGCGGGGTCAAACTCCGTCAAGCAGCGCGCCAATTGCACGATAACCTTTGCGCACGGTCTGCGCCTCGGTGTTATCCAGCGGATTGAGCGGTGCCCGCACGTTCAGCCAAGCGTCGTCGCCGGTCTGCTCGGCCAGCATGGTTTTGTAGACGCTGACAAACGGCATACTGGGCATGCCGGGCATGACGCCCAGCAAGTCAAGAAGCGATGTCATCAATTGCACATCCGCCGCTGACACTTGGCCCGGTGCGTCGATCACCCGGCGCATCAGCTTGGGCGCAACATTGGCCAGCCCGTTGACCGAGCCGGAACCGCCTTTGAGCATCACCGGCGCAACCTGGGGCTCCGCACCTACCAGAATGGAGAGCGCCTGAAAGACCTCGGCCAGACCGATGGCATGCGCCAGATCACCACTGCTGTCCTTGATGCCCACCACCTGGCCAGGGTGGCGGCGCACCAGCTCGGCGATGGCTGCATGCGAAAAGCCAAACGTGCTCATGGCGGGATAGTGGTAAAGCAGCAGCTTGAGGCCATCGTCGCCGATGCCGCGCACCACTTGGGAAACCGCCTCAACAAGGCCCGAATCCCGCGGCTGGTTGAAATAAAACGGCGGCATCAGCATCTGGCGGTGAACGCCCAGGCGCGACGCATGGCGGCCCAGCTCGATGGCATCGCCCAGCGCCAGTGCGGTGATGGTCACGATGATTTGGTTGGGCCGGATGGGTTGGAATGCACCGCTGCTGCCGGTTTTGCCCAGCATGGCTTCCAACAGGCCCTTGCGCTCAGCCACCGTGAAAGCCGGGCCTTCGCCCGTGGTGCCAAACAGGGTCACCCCGTCGCAGCCCGCGTTGAGCATGCGCCGGGCGTGGGCCATGGCGCGGGCGGTGTCAAGTTCGCCACTGCTGCTGACGGGAAGCAGCAGCGCGGGCCAGAGGCCGTGGATATCGGGGTTCAAACAATGTTCCTTCTCAAGCCGTCAAGGTTGGGCTCTGGGTGCTGTCTGGGTGCTGTCTGGGTGCTGATTAGAGCCAATCCATGACTCAAAACGCCCGATGCAGACACGGTCCTTAAAACCGAATGTTATTATTTTAATAGCACTTTATGCACTGTGGACGAGGGCTAGAGGCATATTCTATTTCTTAAAGCACATTTTAAGGTGCTCTTAAGGCTTTTCGCGCCCTTTAACACCTTTTTTTGCGTCAAGCAGGCACTTCAGGCTTTCAGCGCCTGATTGAAGAAACTCAGGGTCCTGTCCCACGCCAGTTTGGCCGCTGCCGCGTCAAAGCGGGGCGTGGTGTCATTGTTGAAACCATGTTGCGTGCCCGCGTACTGGTGCGCGGTATAGCGTGCGCCCGCCGACTTCAAAGCCGCTTCATACGCAGGCCAGGCCGCGTTGATGCGCTCGTCCACGCCGGCAAAATGGATCAGCAACGGGGCCTTGACCTTGGCCGCATCGTCGGCCGCCGGGTGGTTGCCGTAGAACGGCACGGCGGCGGCCAGATCGGGCAGGCGCACCGCCAGGGCGTGGGCCATGCCGCCGCCATAGCAAAAGCCCACCACGGCAATTTTGCCGGTGCAATCGGCCCGTGTTTTGAGCAGGTTGGCTGCAGTAACAAAATCTTCACGCGTCTTGGCCTGGTCCAGCTTGGGGAACAGCTCGCGCGCCTTGTCTTCGTCGCCGGGGTAGCCACCCAGTGGGGTCAGCGCATCGGGCGCAAACGCCATGTAGCCGTCCAGCGCCAGGCGGCGCGCAATGTCTTCAATGTGCGGGTTCAGTCCCCGGTTTTCATGCACCACCAAAATTCCGGGCAGCTTGCCGCTGGCATTGGCAGGGCGGGCCAAATAGCCTTTCATGGCACCGTAGCCGTTGGGCGACGCGTAATCCAGCATCTCGGCCTTGATGCGGGGGTCGTTTTTGGGCACCACCTGCGCCAGTGCGAAGTTGGGGCTCAGCGCGGCCAGCAAGCCGACTGCGGTCAGGCCACCGACCGCAAACTTCTGCGCCCGCTCCAGAAAGCCCCGCCGGTCAATCACACCATGCACATAGGCGTCAAAAAGAATCAGCAGGTCCTGGTCAAAGTCTTGCGCGGTTTTGAGTGGCATGGTTTTTTCTCCAAAAAACGCAGCATAGCCGGGATGGCAATGCTTTGCGTGCAACTTGAATTGAGGGAACGATGTGCGGGGGGCTTTTTACCGCTAATACTGCCAAGTATCGTACCCCCAACAACCGCTGTTCAGCACGTCGCGGCACACCCGCCAGTTGGGCATAAAGCCGTCCAAATGCCGTACATCGACGACAAGCCCATTCACCTCCAGCATCCAGACCAGCGGTAGCCCTGCGACCAGGCACGCGCAGACTGAGCCCGCGAATATCCAGGCGCCCCTGGCACGATGGTATTGGCTAGAGATGGCGTCGTCTTTCAGGCAGAAGGCAGGACGAAACCTGTGCTGCGTTGCCGATGGCGCAAGAGGGTTGCTACGCTAAAAAAACACCCGGAAAATGGTAGGCCGTGTAGGACTTGAACCTACGACCAAAGGATTATGAGTCGCATCTTTTAGACATTCCGGCCTCTTCGCTATCGTTGCTATAATCTATATAAATCAACAACTTGCAGTCTGTAGACTGGATAAGTGAACAGCGTGGGTATTTGGTGACATTCGCCTAAATAGGGCAAAATTGGCTACATGGTGGCTACATGGAAACGGGGCGAAACGATGGCAAGACCGAAGAAAACAGACGCGCCAGACCTGGGCGAAGCGCAAGACCTGACAGCCGGGTTAATCGACCGTCTGACCTGCCCGGAAGGTAAGACACAGGTGTTTCTGCGTGACAGCAAAGCGCCTGGCCTACGCGTGCGTGCAACCGCTCCCAGCGTCAAGAACCCCAAAGGCTTAAAAGCGTTTGTCTATGAGGCAAAGCTGAACCGGCAAAACATCCGCCGCACCATTGGGGATGTGAGGGTGTGGGACATTGAATCCGCACGCACTGAAGCCCGCCGCCTTGCAGTGGTGGTGCGAGACGATGGAGACGACCCCCGCGAACTTAAGCGCCAGCAAGACGCCGCCAAAACCGCCGCAATTGCCTCCGCCGCTGCCCAAGTAAAAGCCGCCAAGGTTGAAGCTGTGACCGTCGGCGAAGCATGGGCCGTTTACATTCAAGAACGCCGACGTCAATGGGGTGACTTGCATTACCGCGACCACATCCGCAAGGTTGCGCCTGGGGGTGAGCCGTTCCAACGTGGAACAGGCATAACCAAGCCGGGGCCGCTATTTCCTTTAATGGCATTGCCACTACGGGACCTGACCGGGCCGGTGATAGAGGTATGGGCCGCACAGGAGGCCAAGACCCGCGCCACGTCTGCCCGGCTGGCATGGCGAATGCTGAAAGTGTTTTTAGGCTGGTGCGAAGAACATCCCGCCTATGCCACCTTGCTGCCAGTGAAGAACCCTGCCAAGACCAAAAAAAGCCGAGAAGCATTCGGCAAGGCGGGGACCAAATCGGACTCACTGCAACGCGAGCAATTGACCGTCTGGTTTGAGGCAGTGCGAAACATTGGAAACCCGCTGATTGCCGCTTACCTGCAAACCCTGCTACTCACCGGCGCAAGACCGGGCGAAATTCGGGCTATTCGCTGGGGGGACATGAACACCCAATGGAAGGGCTTAACCATCCGTGACAAGGTGGAAGGCGTGCGAGTCATTCCACTGACCCCATTTGTCTCCCAATTGCTGGCAACCCTGCCCCGCCGCAATGAATGGGTTTTCTCAAGCCCCAACAGCGACACGGGACACCTGACAGAGCCGAACCATCCCCATACCACCGCCTGCAAAGTGGCTGGCATTGAGGGCCTAACCCTGCATGGCCTGCGCCGCTCATTTAAGAGCCTGACAGAGTGGCTGGAAATACCGGCTGGCGTGGTGGCGCATCTGATGGGGCACAAACCCAGTGCAACCGCAGAAAAGCACTACACCGTGCGACCGCTGGACCTGCTGCGCGTTCACCATGAAAAGATTGAGGCATGGATTCTGGAGCAGGCCGGGGTTACGTTTGATGCCAAAGCCACCCCCGGAAAATTACAAGCGGTGGCATAGAAGTACGATATAAGATACCATCATGGAATTGCGAATTTACACCGATACGCACAGCAGGCAACCTTTGACGCAATGGCTTGGTGAACTGAAAGACGTTCGCGCAAGGGCGCATATACGGGCAAGGCTGGCGCGTGTTGAGGCTGGCAACCTTGGAGATTGCAAGCCGCTGCGTGATGGCGTGCAGGAATTGAAGATTGACTACGGGCCGGGCTATCGCGTGTACCTGAGCAGACAAGGGCCGGTAATGGTGCTGCTGCTGTGTGGCAGTGACAAGGGCGACCAAACCAAGGCCATCAATCAGGCCATTGAATATTTGAACGACTGGAAGCAAAGGGGCAAACCATGAACGCATCACGTGACGCAAGCTATGACGACTATTTGGGTGAAGCCTTGAAAGACCCAATCGAGGCTGCTGCGTACATGGAGGCAGTCATGGAACTGGATGACCCAGCCGCGTTACTGGTGGCACTGCGCCATGTTGCAAAAGCACATGGCATGGCAGAGGTGGCCCGTCGCGCTGAAGTGGGGGACAAGATGCTTTTCAAAGCCCTGAGTGCAGAGGGCAACCCGACACTGTCCACAGTTCACAAGGTATTGCACGCCGTAGGTTTACGCCTGAGCGTTGCCCCAGCGCACGCCTGACAAGTTTTGCCCCTGCCTAGCCCGCGACTAATTACCGCTGGCGAAAAGTCGGACACCTTCACCGAC
>JANYJD010000154.1 GCA_025358555.1 Rhodoferax sp. | reverse complement strand
GCCCGCAGAGGCCGCGCCCATCAGTTGCGCGGGCACGGTCTTGTCACAACCGCCGATGAGCACCACGGCGTCCATGGGCTGCGCGCGGATCATCTCCTCGGTGTCCATGGACATCAGGTTGCGCAGGTACATGCTGGTGGGCGATGCAAAGCTTTCATGCACGGAGATGGTGGGGAAGTCCATGGGCAGGCCTCCGGCCAGCATCACGCCGCGCTTGACGGCCTCTATGAGCTGCGTCATGTTGCCGTGGCAGGGGTTGTAGGCGCTGGCGGTGTTGGCAATGCCGATGACGGGGCGGCTCAGTGCCTGGTCGGTGTAGCCCGCGCCCTTGATGAAGGCCTTGCGCAGGAAGAGGGAGAAGCCTTTGTCGCCATAGTTGGTCAGGCCTCTGGTCAGGCCCTTGGACATACCAGCAGCAATTTCTACGGGTTGATCGGACGGTATTTGCGTGTTTGCAGGATCGGGCATGAGGTGAAAATGGTTATGGAATATTCGTGAAGTGTCTGAATCCACTACATTGTGCGTGTACTTGAGAATCTCTCGACAAAAGCAGTCACACATCAGCACTGGAGACCCCATTGAATTTGCACACCCCCTGTCTTGCCAATAAGTCTCCAACTTCGCGTCGCATGGCAGTCTCAGCTATGGCTGTCGCCACCGTGGCCGTTGCCGCCGCGGGTTTTGGCGGGTTGCCGCTGCCAGCCGCTGCGCAGGATTACCCCAACAAGCCCATCAAGCTGATCGTGCCGTACCCGCCCGGTGGTGCCACTGACGTGATTGGCCGCGTGATGGCGCAAAAGCTCTCAGTGGCGTTGGCGCAGCAGGTGGTGGTGGATAACCGGGGCGGTGCGGCGGGCAGCATTGGCGCAGCGGCTGTGGCCCGCGCCGCACCCGATGGCTACACGCTGCTGATGGGGGCGCTTACCAGCCATTCCATCAACGCGGTTCTGTATGGCGCTGCCGCAGGTTTTGACATTGAAAAAAGCTTTGCGCCCATCGCCATTGTGGGGGTGGTGCCGCTTGTTTTTGTGGTCAATCCGGCAGTCAACGCCAACACGCTGATGGAGTTGGTGGCCCTGGCCAAAGCCACGCCTGGCGCAATCACTTTTGCATCGTCGGGCAACGGCTCCCCCCAGCATCTGGCCGGTGAACTGTTTCAGCGCATGGCGGGGGTCAAGATGCTGCACGTGCCTTACAAGGGCAGTGGCCCGGCCATGAATGACCTGGTCGGCGGGCAGGTGCAGAGCATGATTGAAACCGCACCGGCTTCTTTGCAACTGATCAAGTCAGGCAAGCTGCGCGCCCTGGCAACCGCAACGGCCCAGCCCGTGGGCACGCTGCCGGGCGTGCCCACCGCTGCGCAGGCGGGGCTGAAAGACTTTGAAGTGAGCTCGATGTTTGGCATCGTCGCCCCGGCGGGCACATCCGCCCAAATTGTCGGCAAGATCAATGCGGCACTGAAGGGGATTCTGTTGCAGCAGGATGTGCGTGACAGCATGCTGGCGCAGGGTGCTGCTGCAACCTACACCACGCCAGAAGAAGCGGCTGCAGCTATTCGCAATGAAGTGGCCAAATGGGCCAGGGTGGTGAAAGAGGGGGACATCAAAGGTGATTGAAAACAGCTTGCCGCTGATCGGCCGCGTGGCACTTGTCACCGGTGCCAACACCGGCATTGGCCTGGTCACCGCGCGGGAGCTGCAAAAACGCGGCGCGCACGTGTTTATTGCATGCCGGTCTGCGGCACGGGCTCGAGTGGCGCTAGACAGCATTCGCGGCGGGCTGGGCACGGCTGCAGGCTGCGTTCCGATGGAGGTGCTGGCGCTGGATCTGGGCGACTTTGATTCTGTGCGGCAGTGCGCGCAGGCCTTTGCGGCGCGCGGCATCCCACTGCACCTGCTCATCAACAACGCCGGGCTTGCGGGGGCGCGCGGGTTGACCCAATCGGGGTTTGAGTTGGCATTTGGGACCAATCACTTGGGGCATTTTTTGCTGACCCAGTTGTTGTTAGACCGGGTCAAAAGCTCCGGCCCTGCGCGCATCGTCACCGTAGCAAGCCGCGCCCATACGCGGGTTGACGGCATTGACTGGGATGCCGTTCGCAAGCCCACCAAAACCGTGGCTGGCTTGCCAGAGTACAGCGTGTCCAAGCTGGCCAATGTGCTGTTCAGCGCCGAGCTGTCGCGCAGGCTTGCTGGCAGCGGCGTCACCACCTACTCGCTGCATCCCGGCGTGGTGGCATCGGATGTGTGGCGCGCTGTACCCTGGCCGTTTCGCTCATTGATCAAGCTGGCCATGATCTCAACCGAAGAAGGCGCCGCCACCACGCTGCATTGCGCAAGCGCCGTGGCGGCAGGCCGCGAGACCGGTTTGTACTATGACAAATGCCAGGTGAAAACACCCAGCCGCGTGGGGCAGGATGCCGCGCTGGCGGCTGAGCTTTGGCGGCGCAGTGAGGAGTGGGTGCAGTGACGGACGATTGACCTGCCCGGCCACGCGCTGGACTGTCGTTAAGGCGCTTGCGCCAGCAAATTGTGAAACGGCTTGCGGCTTTTCCAACGGTAGGCTCCAAAAGCCCGCTCGTCGGTGGTGAGGATGCGGCCATGGCCCAGGTGTTCGGCCAGCAGGACGAGTGAGGCGTCGGCCAGGTCCATGGGGAGATTGGCGTAGCGTTTCATCAATGCCGGGATTTCCCGTGCTTGCGGGTTCGGAATGTCCCAAATCTTGATGGCCCCGTGAGTCATCTCCTGCATGCAATCTATTGCGACGGTGACCCCCAGCTTTGTGGAAACCATGTAGCACAACTCAGTGACGACAGGCCAGGTCGTGATCCAGCCTTCCTCAACGCTGGGCTCCCATTTCATGGCGGCGGCGTGATTCCTGTCTCTTGGGTCCAGCAGCGCCAGTACGAACCCGGTGTCAACGGCGATCACGTTTTGGGTTTGAATTTTTTAGCCAAAATCTTGCCGATTTCAGCCTTGTAGTTCACTGACAGGTCAGTGCGCCCGGAGTCGCACTTGCCAATGTGCTTTCCCATGAAGCGAAGTTTGCGGGAATTTTCACTTCGCAGCGAGGTGTAGAGCTTGTCCACACTCAAGCGCAGCACCTCGCTCACGCTAGTGTCCAGCGTGGTTGCCAAATACTCCACCTGCTTTTCAGCCGCCCCTTCAAAACGTGCATTGACTCGCATAATGATCCTCCAAACCAGTTTGTCATCCAGTGTATGACAACTGCGGCTTGGAAGTCAAGCGTGGTCCGCGTAATCCGAAATGGGCACGCAACTGCAAAACAGGTTCCGGTCGCCATAGACGTTGTCCACACGCCCCACAGGCGGCCAGTATTTGACCTGCTTCAAATTGGCTAGCGGAAAAGCGCCTGTTTCTCTGGAGTAAGGGCGGTCCCACGCTTCACCCATCAAGCTTGCGGCGGTGTGCGGCGCGTGTTTGAGCGGGTTGTTGTCCTGCGGCCATTCGCCACGCTCGACCTTGTATATTTCTTCACGGATGGAAATCATGGCGTGAATGAATCGGTCCAGCTCGCCCAGGGTTTCGCTCTCGGTCGGCTCCACCATCAAGGTGCCAGGCACAGGAAAGCTCAGCGTGGGCGCGTGAAAGCCGTAGTCCATCAGGCGCTTGGCCACGTCTTCGGCGGTAATGCCGTTGGCTCCGCCGCTGGTTTCTTTAAGCGGGCGCAAATCCAGAATGCATTCATGGGCAACGTGGCCGTTTTGGCTTGCATAGAGGGTAGGGTAGTGATCGCGCAGCTTGGCGCTGATGTAGTTGGCGCTCAAGATTGCAATCTCGGTGGCCTGCTGGAGGCCGTCTGCGCCCATCATGCGGCAGTACATCCAGCTGATCGGCAAGACGGCGGCATTGCCCAGCGGGGCGGCACTGATCGCACCCACGCCATTCACGGGCATGCCGCCCGTAGCATGCCCCGGCAAATAAGGCACCAGATCGGCCACCACGCAGACAGGGCCCACGCCCGGCCCCCCGCCGCCGTGCGGGATGCAGAAGGTCTTGTGCAAATTGAGGTGGCTCACGTCTCCGCCAAATTCGCCCGGCGCCGCCACGCCGACCAGGGCATTCATGTTGGCGCCGTCCACGTAGACACGGCCGCCGTGGCTGTGGACCAGCGCGCACAGCTCTTTTACCTGCGTCTCAAACACGCCGTGGGTGCTGGGGTAGGTGATCATCATCGCGGCCAGGTTGGCGCTGTGCCGTTCGCACTTGGCCTTCAGGTCGGCCATGTCCACATTGCCTTGCGCGTCGCAGGCCGTTACTACCACCGTCATGCCAACCATTTGCGCACTGGCGGGGTTGGTGCCGTGGGCGCTGCTGGGGATAAGGCAGATGTTGCGGTGGCCTTGGCCTTTGGCTTGGTGAAACGCCTTGATGACCAACAGACCGGCGTATTCGCCCTGTGAGCCGGCATTAGGCTGCAGGCTGATGCCGACATAGCCCGTGGCCTGGCAAAGCCATTCGCGCAGTTGCTCGTCCAGCTCGGCATAGCCGTCCATCTGGTCGCGCGGGGCAAACGGGTGGATGTTGGCAAACTCGGGCCAAGTGATGGGGATCATTTCGCTGGTGGCGTTGAGCTTCATGGTGCAACTGCCAAGCGGGATCATGCTGCGGTCCAGCGCCAGGTCTTTGTCGCTGAGTTTGCGAATGTAGCGCAGCATGCCGGTCTCACTGTGGTGTGTGTTGAAGACCGGGTGCGTCAAAAAAGCGCTGGTGCGGCGCAGCGCTTTGGGGATCAGCGGTTCGATGCCGTGCTCAAATTCTTCCACCGCTGGCAGTGTCTGGCCCGGCTTCGCAAAGAACGACCAGACCAGCGCGATGTCTTCACGGGTAGTGGTCTCATCCAGACTGACGCAGATGTAGTTTTGGTAGTGAATTCGCAGGTTAGCCCTTGCCAGTAGTGCATTAGTAGCTATTGAAGTAGTAGCGTCATCGGTTTTGAGGCTGATCGTGTCAAAAGCGCTGTCGCCCCGCACGTCGAAGCCCAGCGCCTTCAAGCCCCGCGCCAAAATGGCGGTGTAGCTGGCAATGCGCTGCGCAATGCGGGTCAGGCCCTGCGGGCCGTGGTAGACGGCGTACATGCTGGCCACCACGGCCGGCAGCACCTGCGCGGTGCAGATGTTGGACGTGGCTTTTTCCCGGCGGATGTGCTGCTCGCGCGTTTGCAGGGCCAGGCGGTAGGTCGGGTTGCCATGCACGTCCACGCTCACGCCGACCAGGCGGCCTGGCATGGAGCGTTTGAATTCGTCACGGCACGCCAAGTACGCCGCGTGGGGCCCGCCGTTGCACATCGGCATGCCAAAGCGCTGCGTGGTGCCGACGACGATGTCGGCATTCCACTCCCCAGGGGGAACCAGCAGCGTCAGCGCCAGCAGGTCTGCAGCGACGATAAAGGCCGCGTGTTTGGCATGCACGATGCCGACGTCAGCGCGCAGGTCGTCGATGCGGCCGCTGGTGCTGGGGTACTGCGCCAGGACGGCGAAATAGTCGGTCGCCAATGCCGCGTACCACTCCGGAGCCGAGTTGGCAAGTACGACGGTGATGCCCAGCGGGGCCGCGCGGGTCTGGATGACCTCAATCGTCTGCGGATGACAATCGCCTGCCACGATGAAGGTGTTGGACTTGCTTTTGACAGATCGCTTGGCCAATGTCATTGCTTCTGCCGCCGCCGTGGCTTCGTCCAGCATGGACGCATTGGCAATCGGCATGCCAGTCAAGTCGCACACCATGGTCTGAAAATTCACCAGCGCTTCCAGACGGCCCTGCGAAATCTCGGCCTGGTAGGGTGTGTAGGCGGTGTACCAGGCGGGGTTTTCCAGGATATTGCGCAGGATCACGCCAGGGGTGTGGGTGCCGTGGTAGCCCTGGCCGATGAAGCTTTTGAAGACCTTGTTTTTGGAGGCCATGGCTTTGATTTCAGCCAGCGCGGAGGCTTCTGAAATGGCGGGCGGTATGGCCATGGGGCTGGTGCGCGCAATTGCACGCGGCACGATGCCCTCAATCAACTCGCGGCGCGAGGCGGCGCCGACGACCTTGAGCATCAGCGCCTCATCGCCTTCATCAATGCCGATGTGGCGGGCAATGAATTCGCCGGCGTTCTCCAGCTCGGCCAGGGGTTTGGTGGATTGCATCAGCATGGCGGGGGCTCTGCGGGTCAGGCAGAAAAGGTTTTGTAGCTGGCCTCGTCCATGAGCGCGTCCAACTCTGCCGGGTTCGACAGCTTGACCTTGAAGAACCAGCCAGCGCCTAGCGGGTCGCTGTTGGCCAGCGACGGGTCGGCCCGTAGCGCCTCGTTTACCTCGGTGATTTCGCCGCTGATGGGCATGTACACGTCTGCCGCCGCCTTGACGGATTCGACCACGCCAGCGATGTCTTTGGGCGCGAAGGTCTTGCCGACTTCCGGCAGGTCCACAAAGACAACATCGCCCAGCGCGTCCTGCGCGTGCTGGGTGATGCCGACGGTGGCGGTGCTGCCAGCAATGCTGAGCCACTCGTGGTCTTCGGTGTACTTGATGCTCATGAAAATCTCCTGTTGGATAAAAAAATGGGGGCTTGAAACTGAGGCTTGAAACTGAAGCTTGAAACTGAAGCTTGAAATACAGGCAGCAAAATCCGGGCGGTAAAGTGCCTCCGAAATTGCGCCATCAACCGCGAAAGTAACGGTTCGGCACGAACGGCATGGAACACACTTCCATGGGCACGGGTTTGCCGCGCACGATGGCATTGAGCCGCGTTCCCAACGAAGCGAACTCCGTGCTCACGTAGCCCATGGCCACCGGCTTATCGATGGTGGGGCCCAGCAGGCCGCTGGTGACTTCGCCAATGCGCTGGCCTGCAAGATTTTGCAGCTCGGTGTGGTCGCGCACGGGGACGCGCTCCAGCGCAACAAGGCCGACGCGCTTGCGGGTGGTCTTAGACGATGGCTGGGTCGGAATTTTGGAGGTAAATTGGCCTGTAGCCCTTGTTGAGTCTGCATACTGCGCTAATATTTTAGTAGCACCCGGAAATCCGCCTTCGCGCGCACCCCCAGCCCGGCGCACTTTCTGGATGGCCCAAATAAGCCCTGCTTCAACCGGGTTGGTGCCCGTGTCGATGTCATTGCCATACAGGCACAGCCCGGCTTCCAGCCGCAGAGAATTGCGTGCGCCCAGGCCGATGGGTTTGACCTCGGGCTGGGCCAGCAGCGCGTGGGCCAGCGCCTCGGCCTGCATCTCGTGCACCGAAATCTCAAACCCATCTTCGCCGGTGTACCCGCTACGCGTGACAAAGCACTCAATCGCCTGGTGCGGGCCGTGGTTGTCGCACGCGATGTTGAACTTGCCGCCGGTCATGAAAACCAGCTTTTCAATGCCGGGGCAAAGCCGTTGCAGCGCCGTGACCGCCAGCGGGCCTTGCAGCGCCATCAAGGCCATCTGTGGCATGGGAATGACCTGGCAGCGTGTGCCGATTTTTGACTGGATGTGGGCGATATCCCCCGCCTTGCAGGCCCCGTTGACGATCACAAAGATATCGCCACCATTCGCCCAGTCACGGTTGACAAACATAAGGTCGTCAATGATGCCGCCTTCGTCATTGAGCAGCAGGCCATAACGCTGTTTGGCTGCGGGCAAATCAATCACGTCCATGGGGATCAAGGTCTCAAGCGCGGCGGCAGCGTCGGGCCCCACAAGGCGCAACTGCCCCATGTGGGACACGTCAAACAGGCCTGCGGCGTTGCGCGTGTGGTGGTGCTCGGCCATCAACCCGGCGGCGTACTGCACCGCCATGCTGTAGCCGGCAAACGGCACCATGCGGGCACCCAGCGAGACGTGCAGATCGTGCAGCGGAGTTTGTTGTAGCGGCAATGGCGGCGAGGTGGGGGCCGGCACAGCAGATGAAATGGGTGCAGTGGACAAAAGGGCAATCTCCAGGGGCAAGTCGTATTCCATGGCCTGACCTCAAGTCAACACCATGGGCTGCCCCCGCTGTCCTCTTTACCTGAGAGATTCACCCCGCACCGTATGACGGCGCTGCGGGTTTGCTCCTTCGGTGGGCTGCATCGTGTGCAGCCTCTCTCCAGTGGGGAATCGTCTGCTGGCTGGGCGGCCTGCACACGCTTGTCAGTCCTTTGTGCCTGAGCGTTCAGACCGCTGCAATCAGCCCGTCTTGCGCCTTCGGCGGTTCCCTCGGGGGGAACTCTCTCCTGACTTTCAAGATTTTACCCACATGCCGTGAAGGCGTGGATGGAGAACTATTTTTTGGCGTACACCACATCCCGCAGCGCGAGTGAAATGGATGGCACATAGGTAATCACCATCAGGCAGCCCAAAATCACCAGCACGAAAGGCACCAGATGCGTGACGATGCGGTCCAGCGATATTTTGGCCACCGTGCAGGCCGCAAACAGGTTCACCCCAAACGGCGGCGTGATCATGCCCAAAGCCAGGTTGACAACCATGACCAGGCCAAAATGCACCGGGTCAATGCCAAAGTGCACCGCCACCGGGGCCAGAATGGGCGCCAGCACGATGATGGCCGCGCTGGTTTCAATGAACATGCCAATCACAAACAGGGCGGCATTCACGCCCAGCAGAAACATGGCGGGGCTTTGCAAGACGGACTCCAGCCAGCGGCCAATGGCGTCGGGCACGCCGGCCCGCGTGATCAAAAACGCAAACAGCCCGGCGTTGGCAATGATGAACATGATCACCGCGCTGGACAGCACCGACTTGCGCAGAATGGCAAACAGGTTGCTCAGGTTGATCTCGCGGTAAATCACGACACCGACGATCAGCGCGTAAAACACGGCCACGGCAGAGGCTTCAGTGGGCGTGAATATGCCACCATAAATGCCGCCCAGAATGATCACCGGCATCATCAGCGCCCAGCCCGCTTGCCAGGTGGCCTTGCCAAAGCTCAAGCGGCCATCGCCATCGTTCTTGCCCCAGCCTTTGTATCGGCAATAAATATAAACAAAAATCATCAACACGGCGCTGATCAACAGGCCCGGCCCAAAGCCGGCGATGAACAGCTCGCCAATCGACACCTCCGCGCTCACGCCATACAAAATCATGGGAATGCTGGGCGGGATGATCACGCCCAGCTCGGCACTGGTGGCCTGCAGCGCGGCAGCATAACTCGTCGGGTAACCATGCTTGATAAGCGCCGGGATGATGATGGCTCCCACGGCAAAAGTGGTGGCCACCGATGACCCCGACACTGCCGCAAAAATCATGCAGGTCAGCACGCAGGTCATCGGCAAGCCGCCCTGCACGCCGCCCACAATGCTTTTGGCAAACTCGACCAGCCGTTTTGAGATGCCGCCGGTTTCCATCAGGTTGCCAGCGAGGATGAAGAATGGAATCGCGGCCAGCGGAAACCGGTTGATGGAAGAAAACATTTCCTTCACCGTGATCAGCATGTTCACCCCGGTGATCTGCACGCCCAGAATCGAGGCCAGGCCGATGGAGACTGCGACCGAGATGGTGAGTGCAAAGCACAGCACCATCGTGACCAGCATGACAATGCTCATTGGATATTGCCCCCACGGTTGCCCACTGCGTGTGGCTCCCTGTACGTGTCCATGCCAGAGGCAAGGACTCTTCCGCCCGTCCAAGCCTGCGCAGGCAGGCTTGGAGCCGCGGGCTTCAGCCCCGAGGGGGCGAATTTTTGGCTTCGCCGCTCTTCGAGAGCTAGGGGCGGCCCGTCGCAAAATTGCGCATTCACGTTGCTCATTGCGCCGTCTCCAGCTCAAGCCGCTGCGGATCAATCAAGTTGCCAATGATGCCCAGGATGCTGAACAGGCCACCTACTGGCATGGCCAGGTAGGCCCAGAACATCGAGACACTTTCCAGCCCGGCCATGGATTGCACCTTGCCGCGATTGGCGTAGTCCCAGCCCCACCAAGTGATGATGCAGATCAAAATCAGCGCAGCGGCGCAGACCACCCAGTCCAGGATTCGTTTGATGTTGGGCGGACTCCAGCGGTAGAGCACGTCCACGCTGACCATCGCGCCCTGGCGGAAGGCGGCAGGAATGCCCATGAACACCATCCAGATCAGGCTGAAGCGGATCAAAATTTCAGACCACTCGGCGGGCTGTTCCAGCACAAAGCGCGTGATGATCTGGAACATGCCAAGCGACGAGGCAATCGCAAGCATCAGGCAGGCCAGCCCCATGGCAAAGCCGGTCGTCAGGTTTTCGATCTTCAGGAATGTCTGCTTCATTTTTCTAGTTCTAATAAAAAACGCCCGCAAGCCAAAGTATTGCGGGCGTCTGTTGCTACAACGCGAGTAGCATTCTACGTGCTGTCAAATCATTTGACATTGCGGATGGCATCCAGATTGGCTTTGCCAAACTGCTTCTCGAACTCGGCATTGACGGGGGCCAATGCGGCCACAAACTTGGCCTTGTCCACGTTGTCAATCACGGTCATGCCCTTGGCGCGCAGCTCGGTCACGCCTTTGGCGTCATCAGAATCGACGCGCGCGCGGTTGGCCTTGGCGGCTTCCCTGGCGGACTCGATGAACGCGGTTTTGTCAGCCGCGCTGAGCTTGTCGAACGACGCCTTGTTCATCAAGATCAGGCATGGCGAGTACACATGCCCGGTGAGTGACAGATGTTTTTGCACCTGGTCGAACTTGGACGCCATGATGACAGACAGCGGGTTTTCCTGGCCATCGACCGTGCCTTGCTGCAAGGCCGTGAACACCTCGGGGAAAGCCATGGGCGTGGTCACAATGCCCAAGCCCTTGTAGGCCGCAATATGCACCGGGTTTTCCATGGTGCGCATCTTCAGGCCCTTGAGGTCTTCCGGCACCTTCACATCGCGCTTGCTGTTGGTCATGTGGCGAAAGCCATTCTCGGCCCAGGCCAGTGCCTTGAAACCTTTGGCGTCAAACTTGGTGAGCAGGTCCTGGCCAAACGGGCCGTCCAGCACCATCCGGGCGTGTGCCTTGTCGCGAAACAGGAAGGGCACGTCGATGATCTTGGTCTCGGGCACAAAGTTGGGCACCGGGCCGGTGGACGTCAGAGTCAACTCCTGCGTGCCGAGCTGCACGGCCTCAATCGATTCACGCTCGCCGCCCAGCGAACCGTCGTAAAACGTCTGCACTTTATAGCGTCCTGCCGTGCGTTTTTCAATTTCTGTAGCAAACACGTCAATGCCCACACCCTGGTGCGAGTTTTTAGAGGTTGAGATGCTGATCTTCATCGTCGTCTGCGCGCTGGCAGAGGCCAAAAATCCAAAGGCAAGGCCAGTGGCCAAACCCATGCTGATCAGCAGTTTTGAAAGCTTCATGAATGTCTCCAGGCTGAAATGCGAGTTAAGCCTTGGTCAAGGCTGTATGAACACCCATTATGGGCGTATCGGCAGCGTCACCGCATCGGGGTTTTCGCGCACGTATTCGCGGATGATGTCCTCAAAGCTATGGGCCGGCAGCAGCCCCAGGCCTTGGGCGCGCACGGCATTGACGCGGGCGGGCCAGGTCTTGACGATTTTTTGAATTACCACATCGGGCGTCCAGTCGATCAGCGCGATGGCCGCTGGGCCTGCAACCCGTTCCAGCGCTGCCGCCATTTCACCCACCGTGGCGGTGACCGAGGGCAAATTAAGTGCCGTGCGGGGGCCCCAGTCGCTCATGGAGGCTTCCGCCGCGCGGATGATGCCCGCTACCGTCAACGCGGGCGACGACAAAGCGGCCGGTGTTTCCCGCGGCACTGGGCACGACGCCTTGAGGCCGGCCAAGGGCTCACGGATCATGCCGCTGAAGAAGCCGGACGCTGCCCCATTTGGTTTGCCGGGGCGCACGCTCACAGTCATTAAGCGCACGTTGCGGCCTTGCACGAAACCCTTGCGCGTGAAGTCGGCAACCAGCTGTTCGCCAATGAATTTCTGGATGCCATAGCTGGTTTGCGGTGTCGGCAGGGTGTGGTCTTCAATCACCAGCGGACACGGCTGCTCGGGCGAATCGCCAAACACCGCAAGCGAGCTGGCGAACACCAGCATGGGTTTCGTCTGCAATGCGCGGCACGCCTGCAGCAGGGCTAGCGTGGCGGCAAAATTGCTGTGCATGCCGAGGTCAAAGTCAGCCTCGCATTCGCCGCTCACTGCTGCGGCTAGATGAAAAACAATAGCAACATTTGTAGGAAGGACAAGGGCTAGAGTGCGTTTTTCCTCCAAAAGTTCATTCAAATCACCCGTGACCGCGGTGACCCGGGGGTCTTTCAGCAAATCGGCAGGCGGCGCCGCGCGGTCTACCAGCGTGAGCCGGGTGATGGGTGCGGGCGCAGCCCCTGCCAGCGACAGGGTGCCCTGTGCAAGCAGGGCGCGCGCCAGGCGCACGCCCAAAAATCCGGCTCCGCCGGTGATGACGATATTCATGTCTCAGACTCCTTGTTTTTTTGACAGCCAATTTGCGCTATAGCTTATCAGCACCATATGCGGCAGGGTCAGTGCCAACAGGCCCACCACCAGCCACTGCAGGTACAGCGCTGGCGGGTTTTGCCAGCGACTGATGGCCTGCGGCTCAAGCCGCCAAAGCAAAACGGCCGCAAGCACCAAGGTCGCACCCATGGCCAGCAGCGTTGCCGGGCTGAAGGCAATCCTGCGGATTTCGCTGGCTCGCGCGACACGAATGATGTTTGCTGGCGCATGGGACACCGCGATGATTCAAGCTGCCGGGCGGACGTGAGTGCAGAAAGCAGCACCGGGGCACTGCCCACGACAAAGCGGTTGACGACGTTCGATGCTGCGCATGCGGAACACCCGCGCCGGAAGGGCACACCGCCATGCTGACGCTATTCCAGCGCAGAAAATCCTGATTCCCTGATTTCAGAGTCAATGCGCGGCAGGGCGGCCGTGGGGATGCCCATCCTGACGGATTTTTCAAATCGGGTCACCGCCTCGCTGGAGACCGCGC
>JANYJD010000147.1 GCA_025358555.1 Rhodoferax sp. | reverse complement strand
GTGGTCGTCAATTCGGCAAAACGCACCTGGTTCTGGAACAGCCAGGAGCCCTGAATTTTGGCCAGCGTGTTGTTTCTGTAGGCTGGTGAGCGCTCTTCAGGGGGCAGGTAAATCTGACTGACGCGGTGGTAGTCCCACCCGGCAAATGCAACAAATACTATAATTAATATAGCTGCCCATGCATATAGGAAAAGGGCTACAGGCATATTTGACGGTATTTTTGAAGATTTTACTGCGGGTTTGAACGCTTCCTTGCCAGCCACAGGCTCGTTTGGCGCCGTAGGGGCCTGCGCAAGCCCAGCCGCAGCCGCAGCCGCTGCTTTCTCCACGTTCACAGCAGTCTCTGGGCGCTGCCACAAAAGGGCAATGCAAAGTCCAAACGCCATCTGAAACGGCCCATACCAAAGCGGGTACTCCAGCATGCTGTGCAGCAGGATCAACGCCAGCACGCTCCAGGCCATCTGGCGCGAGGCATCGCGCTCACGCCACGGCTTGGCGCCCCAAACCAGCCACAGCCCGCCACCGCAAATCAGCAGCGCCGCCGGCACGCCCAGTTCCACCGCCAGATGCAATGGCAGGTTATGGGCATTGTCCAAAATCTCGCAAAAGCGCGGTTCGCTGTACAACGTAATGAAGTGCGCAAAGTCCAGCTCGCCCCAGCCCCAGCCCAGCCAGGGTTTCAGCGAAATCAAATGCAGCACATTGCTCCAGAGAGTCAACCGGCTTGAGCAAGCCGGGCCACCATCGTGCAAGCGGGCGAGGATGCCGCTTGCGGAGGGGTCCAGCCCGGCCAACAGGGGCAACAGTGCAGACGCCAATGCGTAAGCCAGCACAGCCGCCAGCAGCGGGCCGCGCACCTCGCGCCGCCGCAATCCACCCCACCACGCCGCCAGGGCGATCAACATCACCAGCTGGACCAGCCCGGTGCGGGATGAAGAAGCAGCGTTGCCGATGGCCAGCAAAGCGGCGGCGGCTGTCGCTGTTAAGGAAACCGCAACGGCTGTAATGCGAATCGCCCGCGGGGCGTCCATCGCAGGCGAGGCCGCATCTGCTGGCGTCTGGTCAGCCACCGCCCGCTGCCGCACACACCACCAAAGCAGCGCCGCCAAGCCGATGTTGGTCAGCGTAGCAAACTGGTTGCGCTGGAGCAGGTTGGCATAGGCTTCTCCCGCAGCAGCGCTGCTGACCCACGGCGACAGCGTGTCGCCGACCCCGAAGTACTGCAACACACCAACCAAAGAACTCAGCAGCGCCGCAGCAAGCCAAGCAGTTGCCACAATGTCATAAGCCCGCGCGCGCTGCGAAAGAAAGCTGGCCGCAACACTGGCAACAGTGCAGACAAGCGCTGCCAGCCACGGAATCACTGAAGGCGAAGGCCCTGATGAAAAGGGATTGAGCCAGGGAATCGCTATAAAAATAGATGCAATTACGGCCATCGTAAATCTACAGAGTTACCCCAGCTTTTTTTCTGCGCGCTGGCTTTCAAAATCACCTGAGAATTACGCGCAGGTAGCAAGGTCATGGTTACTCAATCCGGAGCAACGCCAACTCAGGGTATTTTTCAATGCGCAGCGTGCGAATCTCGTCCACTGCCGAGCGGTGCATCTCAGCCCCATACAAGGCCTTGATGTTGCGCAGCTCCTTTGTTGCCTGCTCAGTTTGTCCGTTTAACCCCAGAGCAATCACGTATTTCATGTTGAGCGAGCCCCAATGCCGACTCAAGTTGGCTTTGCGCAGGTGCTCAATGTCGGCCGGCGACATGCCGCGAGCGGGGATCATACGGCCCATCGCCAGCAAGTCGTCGAGTTGCGTCAGCAGAATCAGCCGTGGTGCTTCATATTCCGCAGACTTGGACCCGAGCTTGCGCATTTCAAACCGCATCACGCGGAAATCTTCTTCTGCTTCGAAATATTCGAGCGCAAGCTGTCCGCAAAGCAGGGTGAATCCGAGCAGCCCCGCAATCGATGCAAGTCTGGAAAAGCGCGGTACCGAATTTCCGATGCGAAACTTTACAGGCGCTTGCCGGGCCTGCAGGGCACCGAAGATCCAGGCCATCGGAAACAGAAAAAACGCATACGCAAACGGAAATTCCACAAGACTGTGCACCAAGAACGGAATGGTGGCTGAAAACAGCAGAAGCTCGGTGGAATCCTTCAGATTCCCGATGGTTCGCAACAGCCACCATGCGCCCACCAGCAGCAGGAGAGTTCCCAAGGGCAAGCCAACCCAGGCCAGCACGTCCAGAACCACGCTATGCGCGTAATCACTCGGAAAATCCCCCGCAACCTTTTCAACGCCGATTTTTTGCGCAATGACTGTTTGCCGCCAGCCGTACCCGAACCACGGGGCCTGGGTGATGCCCGCGATCACCTGTTTCCAGATTACAAGCCTGACATTGTCCACCGCAAGCTCTGTTTGACGAGTTGCCTGCAACGCCAGCAACGCATTGAGGGGGCGCCAAACGCCCATAAGCACCGCCAGCAGGCCCCACCACATGGCCACAATGCGCCATCCGCCTGCATGCCAGGTCGGCATGGCGCGCAGCATGAAAAAGACGCCAACGCAAAAAGCACTGAGCAGACCGGCGCGGGATTCTGTGGTGATCAAGCCAAACGACATCCACACGGTAACAGCCAGCAATTGCCAAGTCTTGATGCGCTGGCGCAGGTAGAGCCAGTAAGCCAAAACGGTCCCTGTCACCAGCAGGGTCGCCAACAGATTGGGCTGGGCCAAGTTGGCATAGGGGCGATTGGGGCCGCGTTCGGCGACAAAGAACAGCATGTCCCCTTCCAGGTTCAACCACTGCAGAACTGCCACGAGAGTTGACACGCACGCGGCGGCAACCATGAGCGTGGTCCCAAGCAACAGCCCGCGCTCGGACGCATCGGGCACGAACACAGTGCGGGCGCCAAGCCACCAAGCGAGTGCAAAGCCCATGACAAAGACGCTGCTGACAAGGGCATCACCAGCATAAATGATCAGCCCGCCAGACCACTGCAAGCAAATGATTGCAATCAGGGCGGCGAAAATTGCCAAGGTGGCCACCGGCAACCTGACTGACTTTGGATCAGTGGCAAAACCTGCACAAAACAGGATCAAGGCGACGAACATGGCGGCCTCGTTGTGGAAGCCAACCCAAGGCGGATAGTGGTTAGGGACCAGCCAGCCCGCCATGAAGGCCAGTGCGCCGAACACAACAAAGAGGAGACCCAACGAAAAACGCCCCTTGCGGGGCGCTGATAGTTTGTGCATTACTGCGAAGAGTGATTAGCTACCGCGGCATGAGGAAGGCAAATACTTCGACGCGACTGTGGTACCCACGCCCCCGCAAACCCATTGAGCCACTGGCGTGCCCGCAGCGGCTGCTGTTGTGCATGTGCCAATGCTGTAGCCAGGGGTGGCAACGCCGACTCCGCCGCATGGATTCAAAGTCACATTACCGGTAATGCCGGTTCCCAAATTTTGTGTAGTCACTGTGATCAGCCCGATTGCACTTGTGACGACCGCTGAAACATACTTTGTTCCGGATCCTGAGGCCACTTCGCAACCCCAACCACCAGCAGCAGGCAGCGAGTTGCCAGTCTGATACGTTTCAGTGATAGAAGTGCGGCAAGCAGAACCAGCCAAAATCACTTCAGAGACTTTAGCCCGCACGGTGTAGTCCTGATAAGCAGGCAAAGCCACAGCAGCCAAAATACCGATGATCGCAACCACGATCATCAACTCGATCAGGGTAAAACCCTTTTGCATGGAACGCTTCATTGAAAAACTCCTTGGATTGAAAATGAAAAAAACTGACTCAACGCCAAGCTATTGAGCAGCTTCCGTGCCAGGTCTGGATTAAGTCATTTTTCAGTCTTTCTTAGGGGTTTGGCTGGAATTGCCGACGAAAAAGACGTTTCTTACAATTAAACGGACGGTGAGTGACAATTTTGTCAGCCCATTTGCGTCAGTTTGTTTGTGGCAGTGCGTTTGTGTCAAATCGGCTGAGACAAGGCGCTTATTTGATACAGACAGACCGAACCATTTTCAGATCAGTCATGCCCAGCATGATTTTCTCCATGCCGTCCATTTTGAGGGTGCGCATGCCTGTCTCCACCGCCGCAGAGAATATCTCGGCCACGCGGGCGCGCTCTTGAATCAACTTTTTGATTCCGTCATCGGCAATTAATAACTCGTGCAAGCCAATCCGGCCCTTGTAGCCCGTGTTGCCACATTTGGCGCAGCCTTTGGCCCGGTAAAACTTGAGTTGGCCTTCGTCTCCGTAAAGCTCCACCCAGCTGTCCAGTAGTTTTTGGGTTTCACCCTCGTAGTCGACAACCCACGCCTTGGAGTGGCGCAGCTCCTCCGCATATTCAGCCAAAAACCGCTTTAACTCAGACCCTTCCGGCGCGTAACTTTCCTTGCAATCGCACAGCTTCTTGGCCAGCCGCTGGGCCAAAATGCCAAGCAGCGCATCGGCAAAGTTGAAAGGGTCCATGCCCATGTCCAGCAGCCGGGTGATGGACTCTGGCGCCGAGTTGGTGTGCAGGGTGGAGAACACCAGGTGGCCCGTCAATGAGGCTTCAACGCCCATTGACACGGTTTCTTTGTCGCGCGACTCGCCCACCATGATGATGTCGGGGTCGGCCCGCAAGAAGGCCCGCATGATGAGCGCAAAGTCAATGCCGGCTTTTTTGTTGACCTGCACCTGGCGCAGGCCCTTCTGGGTGATTTCCACTGGATCTTCGGCAGTCCAGATTTTGGTGTCGGGCTTGTTCAGGAACTTGAGGATGGAGTGCAAGGTAGTGGTTTTGCCGGAGCCGGTGGGGCCGCACACATAAAACAGGCCATAAGGCTTGCTGACCGTGGCTTCAACCCGTTCCTTGTTGTGCGGTGTAAGCCCCAACTTGTCCATGGGGATAGGTTCGCCGCCCGCCAAGATACGCATCACCACGTCTTCCACTCCGCCAGCCGAGGGAATGGTGGCAACACGGAGCTCAATGTCCAGCGGGCCGTATTTTTTGAATTTGATTTTACCGTCTTGCGGCTTGCGGCGCTCGGAGATGTCCAGATCACACATGATCTTCAGGCGCGTCACCATCGCTTGCCGGAAGTGGGCGGGCACTTCAATGTAGGGCTGCAGGCCACCGTCAATGCGAAAACGGATGCCCGTTTTGAACTTGCCAGGCATGGGCTCAATGTGAATGTCTGAGACTTTTTGGTTGTAGGCGTCGATGATGACCTTATTGACGAATTTGACGAGTTCGTTGTCAGCAGCGGCGGACTCCAGCGAGTCGTCGTTGGAGCCGTCATCCAGCACGCCGCCACCGTCCATGTCGGCCAGTAGCTCATTGATCGACCCGCCCTCAACGCCCGCCCCAAACACCTGCGCCAGAGTCTCTTCAAACTCCGTCTGGGTGGTAACGCGGTAGGCAAACTTGGCGGTCCTGGGGAAAACCTGCGGCACCACGCGTGAGCCGCGCACGGCCTCGGGGTCAACGCACATGATGACCATGCCTTCAGGCGACTCTTCAAGCGGCAGCCAGCCCTGTTCGACCACAAACTCGCGCTTGAGAGGCCCGTGCAACATTTCCGAGCGGATGTGCGCGTTGTTGAAGGGCTCGTAGGGAACGCCAAAGAACTTGGACAGGGAAGGGCCAATTTGCGCGGGGCGGACTTTGTAATTGGCCATCAGAACGTGCTCAACAGGCCGCCCTTCTGTGCGCGCGTCCTGCAGGCACTGCTGGAGTTCAGCCTCCGTCATCACGCCATCGGCCAGCAAGCCATCGTATTTGGTGGCTATTTTTTTCTGCGCCTCATCGGTCTTGCCCATGCGCTGGCGAATCGCCGTGGCGAGGGTTTTACAGAGTTGGGATATACCCTCTATCTCAAGTTCGCCAAACGGCTGCCCGCTCTTGTTGTTGATGACCTGCAGCACACCATGCAGGGTGTCACCTTCGAGAATGGGGGCCACCAACATTTCACGGGTGCGGTAGCCCGAACGCTTGTCTACAGCCTTGAGGAACGTCAGCGCCGGGTGGATCTGCTTGAGCAGGGCCTCGTCATAGACATCCGCGAGGTTGACCAGTTTGCGGCTGTAGGCGGCATAGCCTGCCAGGCTTTGCGGCGTGATCGGCAACTTGAGTTCATTGCTGCTGTTGAGGCCCGTCTTGATTTTTGAGATGATGGCGGTCCGGTCGTCGTTCACCACGTACAGGGTCAGGCGATCTGCATTGAACAGTTTGCAGATGTCCTGGCTGGCTTCCAGCATGATCTGCTCCAGGTTTTCGGTCTCATGGATACGGGCTGTGACCTGCTGGAGCTGCCGGTAAAACAGCGCCTCAAACGTCATGCCCCGCTTCTCTAGAGGCATTTTTTTAGAGTCGGGAACAGCCGGGTCCAGCGCTTTTTCTGTCGCGCCAGGTTTCATGACCGCGCTCATAGCTCAAACTCCTGGCCGGCACGCAGCCATCGGATGTCATGCGTGACGTTGGGTCCGTTGACCGCAGTTTCGTCAAATTTCTGGATTTCGGCCATGATCAGTGCAGTTTCGGCGGGTTTTGTGTGGGTGATGTAGATCGGGTATTTTTTGTCACGCGAAATGAAGTCCAGCTCATTGGCAAGCACCACCGGAGACAGGTGCAAACTCAGTTTGGCAAGGTCTTTTTCGCGGTTGCTAAAGGCTGTTTCTATCACCAGCATGACCACATTCAGCTCATTGACCCGTTTCCAGAAATCGGGGTTGCGCTCGGTGTCGCCGCTAAATACCCAGCAACCGTTGCCCGCCGTGACGGCGTAGCCCGCCGCCGGAACCGTGTGCACAGCGGGCAAAACCTCGATCATTTTGCCTTTGAGAAGCAAGGTCTGGCCAATCTGGACCTCGTGAAATGAAATGAACGGCGTCTCTGGTGTAGGAATACGGCTGAAATCGGGCCAGATGACATCGTTGAATATATGCGTCTGCAAGGCCGCGATGGTTCCCGCCAGCGCGTGGATTTGCACCGGCTTCGTGCGCCGTGCCGCAATCGCGTCCACCATCAGCGGCAGGGCGGCCACGTGGTCGAGATGGGAGTGCGTCAGAAACACATGGTCAATGCCGCGCATCTCGTCAAGCGTCAGGTCGCCTACACCCGTTCCCGCGTCAATCAGCACGTCCCCGTCAATCAAAAAAGACGTGGTACGGCAGTCCTTGGCGATGGCGCCTGAGCAGCCCAGCACACGTACTTTCATTGCAGTTTCTCACTTGGTTTCAAAATTGGTCGCCCCGTCCCAAGCTGGATCATACGGAAGCAATCGCATGTAGGCTACACGCTCCGCATAAACTTGGTAAAGGTATTTTTTTGCGTTTGAGCGTAACAAGTTGAGTAAAAGCACATCTGACCGGTCCCAATCCTGGGTCCGGTACGCCTTGACAAAGGCACCCCATGTCTTCAACTCCGACGCTGACTCCGGGGAGAACTGGCCCGCTGGGGCCAATGGCTGGAATATCGCGACTGCCTGCTCTTTGCCTTTAACGCGGACCTTGTCCAATTCCTGCCAGACAAACTCAGGCGCTTTTCCCCGCGTCGACTCGCTCGCCACGATCTCCACACCATACGCTTTAGACAGGCCCTCCAGCCGGGCACCCAGGTTGACTGCATCGCCAATCACGGTGTAGCTGCGTCGGATGTTCGAGCCCATGTCGCCCACGCACATGCCGCCTGTGTTCAGGCCAATGCCGATGCCGATTTCGGGAATGCCCCGAGCGCGGTGTTCCCGATTGATGTCATGGACAGCATCGGCCATTTCCAAGGCCGCCTTGACTGCCAGGTGCGCATGGTCCGGTGTCTCGACAGGTGCCCCCCAGAACGCCATCACACAGTCCCCCATGTACTTGTCGATGGTTCCCCGGTTGGCCCGGATCAGGCTGGTAAGCCGGCTGAATACGCCATTGAGCAAAATTTGCAGCGCAACCGGCTCCATTTGCTCTGACATTTTGGTAAAACCGCGCATGTCGCAAAACATGACGGTCAGCTCTTTATTGCTGGCCTGCATGCTGTAGCTGTCCGGATTTTTGACCATTTCATCGACCAGTTCCGGCGGCACGTAGGTGCCAAAGAGGCTTGCCAATTTGCGTTTGGATCGGCTTTCCACAAAATAGCCGTAGCTCATGTTCAACGCGAAGGCCATCAAGCTCATGGCAATCGCCGAAGCCAGGGGAAATACCAGACCGAACGCCATGTAAAGCCAGAAGTTCAGCGCAACCAGCGCCAGAATGACGGTCGCACTGAGCAGCACCGCCCAGGGTGCGGACAGCAAAGGCAAGGCAAACGCCAGCATCAAGCCAGCCAAAATGAGCACGAACACTTCGTACCCGGTGGCGTAATCAGGCTTCACAAGCACCTTGCCATCGAGCAGGCCAGACAGCACATTGGCATGGGTTTCAACGCCTGGATAAGTCTCTCCAACGGGCGTGACCCGCAAGTCAACCAGCCCAGGGGCTGTGGTGCCAACCAGCACGATTTTGTCCCTCAGGCTGCCCGCTGGAAGTCGGCCGGCCAAAACATCAGAGGCTGAAATGTACTTGAACGACCCCCCGCGCTGGCCGCCATAGCCTCTAAACGGCACCAGCGTGGAGACCCGGTCATCAACCGGGATGGACAGTGTTTTTTTGCCTTCCAGTTTGAGCACGATGCTTTCAAGCCTTTGGTGGTTCCGGCTCAACATCCGTTCTTGCGAAAAGCCGGGCTCCACCGTGGGTTGGCCAGCGAGCACGCGAAACATGGCCAGGGCCATGGATTCGTAATACTGGCCTTTGTGTTCGGCAATCAGGGGCAGGGAGCGCACCACGCCGTCGGTTTCCGGGATGGAGTTGAAAAACCCGGCCATGGGTGCAGCCTTGGCAATCTGCGCGATATTCGACCCAAAACCGTTCCACGAGGTGAACCGCACGGAACGCCCTTGCAGCGCGCCCTTTGACATCACCGGCGTTGGCAAAACACCCGAGGAATGGCCGTCACGGTCACCCGTAAAGTAGTACCCAAGCACCACTGCCCGATTTTCGAGGGACTTTGCAAACGCAGCGTCATAGTCAAGGAGCCCTTGCATTTGCTGGAGCTTTTCAACAAAGCCTGGCTGGTCGCGGAGCTCATTTCGAGCCAGTTCATTGAGCCGCGTCAGGCCGGAACTCTCGTCGGCCTCGGCAAAAACAACGTCAAACCCGAGGAGCGCAATTTTTTGCCGGCCAAACAGCTCATCTGTGAGTGCGCCCAACTTGTTGCGCCCCCATGGCCAACGGCCCAGCTCAGACAGGCTTTTTTCATCAATATCGACGATGACGATGCGTTCATCCAGCGTTTTTGGCATGGTCGCCCGCAAACGTGCGTCATAACCAATGTCATCAAGTTGATGCAGCACACTGATCGGCGCAATGGCTGCGGCGTGCAGCAGGGCCAGCAAAAGCGGAATCAGCGTAACAGCGATGCGGGGCCAGTGCTTCAGAATTGATTGCATGAAACCCCGGTAATGCGAATACCTTGTCGAGCCACCCGACAGGCTATCCCAGCAGGCCGCTCAGGTCTGGACAAACTGCATTTGCGTGCCCGCCAGCTCAATCAGGTCACCATTTTTGAGTGAAACAGGCTCCACGCCGATGGGCGCACCGTTAAGCGTGGGGTTGCCCGCCCCTTCCACATGGTGGACCATGAACCCATGGTTGCGCCGGGTGATGGCGGCAACAGCAACACCTGGCTTGCCCACAGTGGTGACAACCTTGGTTAAGGGCACCTCACGGCCCGACGCTGCGCCAGACAGGACCTTAATGGCAGCATGGAACCCGCCAACGCCACCCGACTCGGGGTTTCCACGCGTCGAGTAGGTCGCAACCGGTGGTGCGGGCGGCGCCATTGCCGCCGCAGCTTCTGGCCTGAACATCATCGTTTTCTCATACCCCTGCTCGACAACTTCGTTGACGTACTTGATTTTGTACTTGCCAACTTCAACGACGTCCCCGTTTTGAAGCAACTGCTTCTTGGCTGCCTTGCCATTCACGTAGGTGCCGTTGGTGCTGTTCAAATCTTCAAGGTGGACGACGTTGCCAGCCATCTGCAGCACAGCATGTTCGCCGCTGACTGCCAGATTGTCGATAACGATGTCGTTATAGGGGCGGCGTCCCAAGGTGGTGCGGTCCTTGGTCAGCTGCACTTCCTTGATGACAACACCGTCAATCGATACGATCATTTTTGGCATGACCGGCTCCTGTTCGTGAAATTTGTAATTGGGAAATTCATGGGAACCTTATTTTCTCAGCAATCGGGAGATTAAACCGCGCCTTTTGTCTGCTGCACCTGCCTGAATCAGCAAAACGGAGATGTTATCCCTGCCGCCATGCTCATTTGCGAGGGAAATCAGCTGATCCGCCTTTTGCGCCATGGGCATCTGGCTTTCAAGAACGGTCGCGATTTCAGCATCGTTTGCCATATCGGACAACCCGTCAGAACACATCAGGAATAAATCGCCCGCTTCCACGTCAAGTTCATTGAGCTCCAACAGCACCGCGTCTTCAACGCCAAGAGCGCGGGTGACAAGGTTCTTGTGGGATGACGTTGCAGCCTGCTCAAGCGTTAGAAGACCCGCGTCAATCTGCTCTTGAAGCAGCGAATGGTCCTTTGTGACCTGTGTCAATTCACTGTTTCGAAACCGGTAGCAGCGCGAGTCTCCGATATGGCCCAACAGGACTTTTGCATCCTGGAATACCGCAACCACCAGCGTCGTCCCCATGCCGGAATACTGCGCGTTGGAAATGGCTGCGTTGAAAACAGACCGGTTGGCATTGTCCACGCAAATCTCCAACGCGCGCCTGATTTCCCTCGTATTGGCTTGTTTGCCCGCCTCAGACAGCCAGCGCGCCATTTCCGACTTGATAAACGCCGTTGCCATGCCGCTGGCTACTTCGCCCGCGTTGTAGCCCCCCATGCCATCTGCCAACACGCCCAATTGGGTAGCCGCGTCAAAGGCTACCGAATCTTCGTTATTTTCCCGGGCGCGGCCCGGATCGGATTTCGAGACAAACGTGTAAATCATTGCAGGTTTTGACTATATCTCGATATCGGTGCTGGTCAAACGGGTGCCGGGCTTGATTGCAGCAGGACCAGGGTGCAAGGTAGTCTTGTCAAACTGGATTGAATTCGACGACGCTGACGCGGGTATTTCTTGAATTGACTGCCCGGCATTGACGTTTTTGGCGAGGCCGGACAGGACTTCCCGCAAATCGGCAGCAAACTGGTCTCCGCTCTGGTAGCGGGTTTCAGGGCGCTTGCTCAGCGAAAGCGCAACGACGTTGGACAGGCTGGCTGGCAATTCTTTTCGGATGATGCGAATGTCAACGGCCTCTTCGCTGGCAATTTTGTACATCAGTTCGGCCATGGATTCACCGCGAAAAGGCAGCACCCCAGCCAGCATCTGAAACAGCATGACGCCCAGTGAATAAAGGTCGGAACGGCCATCGACCTTCTTGCCCGCCAGTTGCTCTGGCGACATGAAGCTGGGCGTTCCCAGCACCAGGCCCGTCTTGGTCTTGCTGGAATCGGTGATGCGCGCAATGCCAAAGTCAGTGACTTTAACCGTGTCCGTCTCCCGCTCATACATGATATTGGCCGGTTTGATGTCCCGGTGCACCACATTTTGCCGGTGGGCATAAGCCAGTGCCTCAGCGACCCGGATCACGATGGACAGAACCTTGTCAACAGGAAGCAGCTCGCCCTGTTTGCAGACATCCATCAAATCTTTGCCCTTGAGGAATTCCATGGCGATGAATGCCAGGTCATGCTCCTCACCGGCGTCAAATATCGTGACGATGTTCTGGTGCTGCAGCCGCCCCGCAGTTTCCGCCTCGCGGAAAAACCGCTCCCGGGCGTCAACCAGTTCGTCACCGTCAAACTCCTCGCTCAGGGCCATGGTTTTAATGGCAACCAC
The DNA here is from genome assembly GCA_025358555.1 of Rhodoferax sp. Lineage (GTDB taxonomy): Bacteria > Pseudomonadota > Gammaproteobacteria > Burkholderiales > Burkholderiaceae_C > JANYCG01. The sequence continues at coordinate 2,165 of JANYJD010000147.1, read as the reverse complement.
ACGCCCGATTTTGGGATCCTTGCCTAGGTACACGATGCCCATAGCGCCTTTGCCGAGTTCTTTTTCAATCTGATAGCGTCCCAGCATGGGCTTTTCAACTGCGCCGCCTGGCAGGAGCGTGGTGCCACCCGGGTGAGCGCCGCCACCGCCAAGCATCACGGTCTCAGACAGGTTTTTAGCCCGGTTCAATTTGGCCTTGATGTCTTTGTAGCCGGCATCGAAGGCCGCCATGTGCTGGTACACGGCTTCTGCCTTGTTGAACTGGCGCTTTCGCTCAAAATCTAGCGCAAGGCTGTAGAGGTTGCCCATCACGGCCTCGTTCAACGGCACCCGGCGAAACCGGTCAAACGCCATGTCAAGCTGGCCCTGGCCTTGCAGCGCGAGTCCCATCATGCGGCTGGTCTCGGCCGATTCTTCGTCCGATTTGATTTTTCCAGCCTCGGTAGTCAGGAAACGTTTTGTGGTTAGCGCCAGATGCCCCAGCACCAGCACTGCCGCCGGAAAAACCAATTGCAGCCAAAGGGACGAGCCTGACAGCAAGCCGAATTCCGTGCCTAAAAGCGCAATAAGAAGCGCCAGAGTGATGATCGCAGCCGCACCGGCGGAAAGGCGTGGCAGCGCTGCAATCACATAAGCCGCCACCAGCAGGAACGCCGCAATGCTGGCCATGTCGCCCCAGCCTGGCTGCACAATGAAATGCTCGCTGAGAATGCTGGACGTAATGTGCGCCATGGTCTCGGCCGGAGAAAGGCTTGCGTAGCCGGGCACTGGAAACTGCGTGCCCACACCGGCGGCAGTGGCGCCTATGATCACTATCTTGTCTGCGTACTTGGAGGCCGGGATTTTGCCGCTCACCACGTCGTAGAAAGAATCCACAGCAAACGCCGGCCTGCCATCGCGCGCCTTGTAAAACTGGGGCAACATCAAGGCCTGCTCGTCAGTCTTGATGCGCAATTTCCCCAGTTGAACCGATTCGCCAGAATTCAGCTTGATGTCCGACGGCAGCAGATTGAGGCTATTGACCGCCGCGAGAAGCGCCATGGACGGCACAGCCTTGCCGTAGTAGTTCACCAGCAGAGGCTCCCGCCTCACGGCCCCATCTGACTCCAGAAACTGATTGATGTGGCCGATGCCAGCGGCGGCGATGCCAAGTGACTCAAGCGGTTGCTGCCCTTTGCTGGCTGGCACCGAAAATCCAGAGGTCTCGTCCAGCGCGCTTTTAAGCGCATAGGCAGGCAGTGGACGGTCGGCCTTGCCCTGCGGCATTCCGAGTGCAAAGACCGACGGCAACAATACATTGCCGGCACTTTTGATGCTGCTGGCCAGAATCGCATCCGTGTCCAGCGCCACCTCGGCTTCGGCGATCACCTTGGCAAGCTGCTCGTTGGTGCTGGCTTGCCCGGTGGAGGTGTCTGCCGACAAAATCGTCGCCGGGCTTGCCAGCACGTCTTTCATTTTGCGGATGTACGCTAAGCCCCGGTCCACCTGAGGCTCGAAAAAGAAAGCAGTATGGACGATCGTCCTGGCCTTGGCAGCGGAAAGTTGGTCAATCAGCTTGGCGTGCACGTCGCGTGGCCAAGGCCAGCGCCCGATGTTGCCAATGCTCTGGTCGTCAATCGCAATTACCGCGATCCGCTCCGAAGGCTGCCGCGATGAACTGGTGCTGGCAAAGTCGTAAAAGCGCCGCTCAAGCGAGTCAATGACATTCGTGGATTTGTGCAATACGAAAACAGCGACAACAACCAGCAAGCCAGCGAACCAATCGGTACGCCAGAACTGTGCCTGCCTGGATGATGAAAAATTCGCCACGTCCTGCCCAAACCGAAATCGCCAGGCCGTATTTGGCCAGCAAACAAAACCCAAAAACGCAACTGCGCCCTGGGGTAACCTTTAAACCGTTGACGTTAGCAGACACCGTACTGGCCGACAAGCAACTTGTTCACGCTGTCTTGTCGTTTTTTTGCGAATAGGCGGGGGAGCGGTTCAAGCAGCCCGCAAAAGGCTCAAGCCTCAGCAACCTGCCCGTGTTTGCGGCGGGCGATGGCCTTTCCAACGATGATCACGAAAACAGCGCCCGCCGCTGCTGCGGCGTAATGCAGCCATGGATTTGCTGCGCTGAATTCCTTGAATATGACGTCGCTGGCAATGGTTTCGCCGCCGACCCA
>JANYJD010000144.1 GCA_025358555.1 Rhodoferax sp. | reverse complement strand
GGAGGCCCCTTTCTCCTCATCCCACGCGATGTTCATGCCGCGCCTCAAATATCAAAAAGCAGGCGCGCCGGGTCTTCCAGCGCTTCCTTCATGGCAACCAGACCCAGCACGGCTTCGCGGCCGTCGATGATGCGGTGGTCGTAGCTCATGGCGAGATAGTTCATGGGGCGCACCACGATGACGCCGTTTTCCACCACCGCCCGATCTTTGGTGGCATGCACACCCAGGATGGCGCTTTGCGGCGGGTTGATGATGGGCGTGGACAGCATGGAGCCAAAGGTGCCGCCATTGCTGATGGAAAACGTGCCGCCAGTCATCTCTTCAATGCCCAGCTTGCCGTCGCGCGCTTTGGTGCCGTACTCCGAAATTTTCTTCTCGATGTCAGCGAAGCTCATCTGGTCGGCATTGCGAAGAATCGGCACCACCAGGCCGCGCGGGCTGCCCACCGCAATGCCAATATCAAAGTAGCCGTGGTAGACGATGTCGTTGCCATCGACCGATGAATTGATCACCGGGTATTTTTTTAGAGCATGCACCGCCGCCTTGACGAAGAAGCTCATGAAGCCGATCTTGACGCCGTGCTCCTTCTCAAATTTTTCCTGGAAGCGCTTGCGCATCTCCATCACCGGGGCCATGTTGACCTCGTTGAAGGTGGTCAAAATTGCGTTGGTGGATTGCGATTGCAGCAGGCGCTCGGCAATGCGGGCACGCAGGCGGCTCATGGGCACGCGCTGTTCTGGCCGGTCGCCCAAAGATACAGGTTTCGCCGCTACTTGGGGCAAAGAAACGGCTGCAGCCCTCGTCGGCAGTGCACTAATAGCTACTGGTTTAGGAGTAATTTCACCTGCAACGGCGCCTAGAACATCGCCCTTGGTGACGCGGCCATCTTTGCCGGTGCCAGCCACCGAGCCTGCCGCCAGGCTGTTGTCTGCCATTAGCTTGGCGGCTGCGGGCATGGCAACACCTGCCATGGATGCACTTGCAACAGCGCTGTTTGAAGGCGCACCGGCAGACGAAGATGCAGCGGCACTGGCCGGAGCAGCCGTTGACGCACCCGGCTTGCCTTCAGTGTCAATGCGGGCAATCAACTGCTCCGCCGCCACCGTGGCACCGTCTCCCACCAACAGCTCGGCCAGCACGCCAGCGGCCGGTGCGGGCACTTCAAGCACCACCTTGTCGGTCTCAATCTCGATGAGAATTTCGTCGATGGAAACAAAGTCGCCCACCTTCTTCTTCCACTGCAACATCGTCGCCTCAGCCACTGATTCAGACAGCTGGGGCACTTTTACTTCTACGATAGCCATTTCAATTCCTAAACTTTTTTATGTGTTCTTACTTGGTCAGCACAAAGCCCTTGAGCTTGGCAAATGCACCGTCCACCAGCGCCTTCTGCTGATCCTGGTGCAGGTGCGAATAGCCCACTGCGGGTGACGCCGATGCTGCGCGGCCCGAGTAGCCCAGGCGTTGGCCTTCCACCATGTTTTCGTGGATGTAGTGCTGCACAAAAAACCAGGCACCCTGGTTTTGCGGCTCGTCCTGGCACCACACGATGTCGGTCACATTCGGGTACTTCTTCAGCTCGGCGGCAAACGCCTTGTGCGGGAACGGGTAGAGCTGCTCGACCCGGATCAGCACCGTGTCGTCGTGGCCGTTTTCTTCACGGCGGCGCGCCAGGTCGTAGTACACCTTGCCGGAGCAAGCCACCACGCGCTTGACCTTGTCGGCCTTTTTGATGACGTCTTCCTTGCTCTCGGGAATCACTGTCTGGAAGCCGCCCTTGGTGAACTCATTAAGCGGCGACGCGGCATCCTTGGCGCGCAGCAAAGACTTGGGCGTCATGATGATCAGCGGCTTGCGCAGGTTGCGCACCATCTGGCGGCGCAGCACGTGGAAGATCTGGCTGGCGGTGGTGGGCTGCACGATCTGCATGTTGGTGTCTGCCGCTAGCTGCATGAAGCGCTCCAGCCGCGCCGAGCTGTGCTCGGGGCCCTGGCCCTCATAGCCGTGCGGCAGCATGAGCGTGATGCCATTCACACGGCCCCACTTGACCTCGCCCGAGGCGATGAACTGGTCAATCACCACCTGTGCGCCATTGGCAAAATCGCCAAACTGCGCTTCCCAGATCACAAAGGTGTTCGGGTCGTTGGACGCATAGCCGTACTCAAACGCCAGCACCGCTTCTTCCGACAGGATGGAGTCAATCACCACAAACGGAGCCTGGTTGGTCGCCACGTTTTGCAGCGGCGTGTAGGTGCCTTCGTCAAACTTCTCGCGGTTCTGGTCGTGGACCACGGCGTGGCGGTGCGTGAACGTGCCGCGCCCGCAGTCTTCACCCGAGAGGCGCACCGGGTAGCCGCTGGCCACCAGCGATGCAAAGGCCATGTGCTCGCCCATGCCCCAGTCTACGGCCAGTTCGCCGCGGCCCATCGCAGCGCGGTCTGCGTAGACTTTTTTCACCAACTGGTGCGGTGTGACGCTGTCGGGAATGGTGGAGATTTTCTCCGCAAGGCGCTTCCACTCGGCGGTGGGGATGGCGGTGTCGCCCGCATCCGTCCACTTCTTGTTCAAAAACGGCAGCCAGTCCACCGCGTATTTGTTCTTGAAGTTGGTGATGACCGGGTCAAACGTGTTCTTGCCGGCATCCAGCGCGGCACGCGTAGCCTTGACCATGTCATCGCCCAAGGTGGCACCCATGCCCTGCGCCGACAGCTTGTCCGCATACAGCCTGCGGGTGCCGGGATGCACGGCAATTTTCTTGTACATCAAGGGCTGGGTCAACGCCGGGGTGTCCTGTTCGTTGTGGCCCAATTTGCGGAAGCAGATGATGTCAACCACCACGTCCTTGTGGAATTCCATGCGGTACTCCAGCGCGAGCTGGGTCGCCAGCACTACGGCCTCGGGGTCGTCGCCGTTGACGTGCAGCACTGGCGCCTCGATCATCTTGACCACGTCGGTGCAGTACAGTGTTGAGCGGCTGTCGCGCGGGTCGCTGGTGGTGAAACCAATCTGGTTGTTGATCACGAGGTGGACGGTGCCCCCGGTGAAGTAGCCCCGGGTTTCGGCCAGCGCCAGTGTTTCCATGACCACGCCCTGCCCAGCAAAAGCGGCATCGCCATGCACCAGCACCGGCAGCACCTGCAGGCCTTTGGGGTCGGCGCGGCGGTCCATGCGCGCGCGCACCGATCCTTCCACCACAGGGTTGACAATTTCCAGGTGCGACGGATTGAACGCCAGCGTCAAATGCACTGGCCCACCGGGGGTTGACACGTCAGAACTAAAGCCCTGATGGTATTTGACGTCGCCACTGGGCAGGTCTTCCGGCGCAGTGTGGTCAAACTCGGCAAACAGATCAGACGGAACCTTGCCCAGGGAGTTGACCAGCACGTTGAGTCGGCCCCGGTGCGCCATGCCAATCACGATTTCCTGCAGGCCGACCGCGCCGCCGCGCTGGATCAACTCATCCATGCTGGCAATGAAGCTCTCGCCGCCTTCCAGCGAAAACCGCTTCTGGCCCACATATTTGGTGTGCAAAAAGCGCTCCAGGCCCTCGGCCGCCGTCAGCCGGTCCAGGATGTGCAGCTTCTTCTCGGCCGTGAACTGCGGCTTGCTGCGGATGGCCTCCAGCTTTTGTTGCCACCAGCGTTTCTGGTTCTGGTCGGTGCTGTACATGAACTCCGCGCCCATGGTGCCGCAGTAGGTTTCGTGCAGTGCGTTCAGCAACTCACGCAGCGGCATGCTCTCTTTGCCGAAGAAGGTGTTACTGGTGTTGAACACGGTCTCTTGATCCGCGTCATTGAAGCCGTAAAAAGAGGGCTCCAGATCGGGGATTTTCTCGCGCTCGGCGCGCTTCAGCGGATCCAGGTCAGCCCAACGGGCGCCGACGTTGCGGTAAGCCGCGATGAGCTGCTGCACCGCCGTGCGTTTGCGGCCCATTTCAGAATCAGCCCCGGTGGCCATGACCACTTTGGTGCCGCCCTGTTTGGCGCGTTCGGCAAAGGCATTGACCACGGGCAGGTGCGGCACGTCTTTGGTGTTGCTGCCATCGACTGCGGGCACGTACTGCAAAGCGTCAAAATAGTCGCGCCAGGAATCTGGCACGCTGCCGGGGTTGCCGAGGTAGTTTTCGTACATCTCCTCGACGTAGGGCGCATTGCCGCCGAAGAGGTAGGTGGTGCCCTGGTAGGCGGTGTAAGGGCTGACGCTGGCGGGCGCCGGTGGGACTTGACTCATATTTACGCTGGCCTTTATTTCCCTTGGGGAAACTTGAGTGGGTAAAAACCTTCCGCGACACGGCTGGACCGGTTGGCGGATGCGACTGATGCCTGGGAAGGGGCTTGGTACACCCGAGATTGTGCCACCGAACCGGGCAAACTGGGTCGCCGCAGGCCCACTCACCGCCCACTCAGCGCCCACCCACCGGCCATGCCCCGCTACTTGATCAATCCCTGCACCGCCTTAAACACCGGGTTCTCTGCTGTTCGCAGCCACTCAAAGGCCACCATCTCTGTGGTCACCAACTCGGCCCCGGCACCGGCCAGGCGGTCAAAGGCAGCGTCTCGGTTGCGCTCAGTGCGCGAGCTGCAGGCGTCGGTCACCACCCACACATCAAACTCGTCTTCAAGCAAGTCCAGCGCGGTTTGCAGCAGGCAGACATGGGCTTCGCAACCGGCAATGACAATGGTGTTGCGCGGCTCGGACCTCGCAGGCGGCTTTTGCTTGTGCTTGGGCAAGCTGCGGGCGTTGCCTGCAGGCGGTTTGCTACGCGCTTCCTCGGGCGGGCGCAGCCATTCGCCAAGGCCTTCCTCCACCGCGCTGAAGTGCATTTTGCTCAATGTCTGGGCGCACAAGGCGCGCACCTCGGGCGCGTTTTCACCCAGTTTTGACGGGTTTTGCTCCGTGCCCCAAACCGGCACATTCATCAACCAGGCGATGTTTGCCAGCCGCACGGCATTGGCCACGGCAGCAGCGCCTTCAAAAATGGCGGGCATCAGGCGTACCTGGTAGTCGACCAGCACCAGCTGGGATTCATCGGCGTCTAGCAACATGGCAGGCTTTCTAAAGAATTGTCCGCTACAGTGTAATTTCCATTGCTACCCGACGCCACACCATGACCGCACACACCGCCCCGCCTCCCAGCCTAATGTCCGGCATCGATTTCCGCGAATCCCTGCGCCGCTTCAAGCCGCAAGTTTTCGTCGACGGGCGTAAAGTGGACAGCGTGGCCGATGAACGTGCGTTCCAGCCCGGCATCAACGCCATCGCGCTGACCTACGACTACGCGCTCAAGCCCCAATACGCGCCCATCATGACGGCGGTGCAGCACACCAGCGGCAAACGCGTCAACCGCCTGACCCACATCAACGCCAGCAGCGGCGATTTATTGAACAAACTTGAAGCTGTGCGCCTGGTCTGCCAGGAGACCGGCTGCGCCCAGCGCTATTTGACGCACGACGCCTTGAACGCGATTGGCCAGGTCAGCGCCAGGATCGACGACGCGCGCGGCACCACCGACCTCACAGACCGTTTTACCCACTACCTGCACCGCGTGCAAGACCAGGACCTGACGCTTGGCATCGCCATGACGGATGCCAAAGGCGACCGCAGCAAACGCCCGCACCAGCAAGCCAATGTCGATACCTATGTGCATGTGGTTGAGCGCAACGCGTTGCAAAACGGCCAGCGCGGCATTGTCATCAGCGGTACCAAAGCCATCGTGACTGGCGCGCCCTACATGCATGAACTGATGGTGATGCCCTGCCGCAACATGGGGAAGGAAGACGCCGACTTCGCCGTGTGTTGCGCCGTGCCGATAGACGCGCCGGGCCTGACCATCGTCGCGCGCCCGGCGGGCCGGCCTGGTGAAAAGCTGGAGCATGGCGCTGCGCTGTTCTCGTCCAAGTATGGCCAGAGCACCGCAGTCTGCATGTTCGACAAGGTGTTTGTGCCGTATGACAACGTCTTCTACGACGGCTCCAACGGCACCTGGGAGCACAGCGGCCACTTGACCTACAGCTACGCCACGCACCACCGCCACACCTGCATCGGCGCGAGGGCCGGCTTTGGCGACCTGCTGATTGGCGCGGGCGCGCTGATGTGCGAGGCCAACGGCTTCGATCCCGGCAAAGAGACGCACTTGCGCGAGCAGATGGTGGAACTTATCACCATCACCGAGAGCTTCTTCGCCTGTGGCGTGGCCGCCAGCGTCTACGGCAAGGCTGATGAACACAGCAAAACCTTCATGCCCGACCCGGTATTCAGCAACATCGGCAAGCTGCTGCTGGCCACCAAAATTTACGACATGCACCGCATCGCGCATTACGTCAGCGGCGGCCTGATCGTCACCCTGCCCGGCCCTGATGAAGACCATAACCCCGAGACCGCCGCGCGCCTGAGCGAAGTCTTGCGCGCCAATCCCGACGTGCCGTATGAGCAGCGCATCCAGACCGCGCGTTTCATCGAAGACCTGACCGCCGGTTACCAGGGCGGCTGGTACAGCGTGATCAGCCTGCACGGCGGCGGCTCGCCCGAGGCCATGAAGCAGGAGATTTACCGCAACTACCCGGTGGGCAGCAAGGTGGAACTGGTTGAGCGCATTCTGGAGCGCGGCATTGCCGCCGATGGCTCAGCAGCCGCTGCGCCGCACGACCCCGCCCGCGCCATCACCAAGGTGCGTCAACCGGGGAAATGTTGCGATACGGGTTGCACGGTGCCGGGGCAGGCGGTAATGGTGGATTTGCCGCAGCCCGTGGCGTTCAAACAGTAGCCTGCGAACCATGCTATAGCGGTATTGGGGTCGCAAGGTTTCTGCCACCACTGCGCTGCCACCATTGATTGCAGTTTTCAAAAAACCGCTATCATTGCGCCCATGAACAACAAACACCGCAAGACACTGGATGCCTTGCTGGCCGATCCAATCAATGGGAACATTGAATGGATGCGAATTGAGTCGCTGTTGAATGCACTGGGGTGCCGCACAGTGGAAGGGCCAGGTTCAGCGGTGACGTTCGAGTACCAGAGCCAAAGGGCGAATTTTCATCGCCCCCATCCTGGAAAGGAGGCGCTGCGCTATCGAATCAAGGCAGTGCGGGAATTCATCGAAAAGATTGGAGTTGCACCATGAACAGCATGACTAACCGCATGACCTATAGCGGCTACACGGCACGAATGGACTTTGACCCAGACGACAAAATCATTGTGGGCCGCGTCATCGACATTGACGACATCATCACGTTTCACGGCGCGTCGGTGACGGAATTTGAGGTGGCCTTCAAAACAGCGGTGGACGGCTACATCCACGCCTGCGAACGGCTCGGGCAGACTGCTGACAAACCGGCCAGCGGCCGGTTGATGCTTCGCGTCAGCCCGGTAGTACATGCTGCTGCGGTTAAGGCCAGCGCCCGAAGCGGGCAAAGCCTGAACAAATGGGCTGAGAAGGTGTTGGGCCAGGCTGCACACGCTTGAGGTTTTCGCGCCAAACTGCGTGAATTGCCTAACTGACCGCGATGCCTGCCTTTGATGCGTGCTGCAGGTCCATCAGAGCGCCCAATTCGGAGTTGCTCAACCTTACACCGCCACACGCTGCCCCCTTCGCCAAGCCGCCGGTGGCTGCCCAACCAGCCGCTTGAACGCCCTGGCAAAAGCCGCTTCCGACTCATACCCCACCTCCAATGCAATCGTGGCCACCGTCTCGCGTCCTTCACGCAGCAGGCGCGCACCGCACTGCATGCGCCAATGGGTGAGGTACTGCATTGGAGGATGCCCGGTGAGTTCAACAAAACGTTCATGCAAGGCTGAGCGCGACAGGCCCACTTGCCGTCCCAGCTCATCTATTGTCCAGGGGTCTGCGGGGCGCTCGTGCATCAAGTGGATTGCCCGCCCCACATGGCGGTCACGCAGCGCGGCCAGCCAGCCTGACGCATCGTCCGGCAGCGACTCCAGGTAGCGCCGTGCTGCATCCACAAACACCATTTCACTCACGCGTTCCAGCACGGCTGCGCTGCCCGCGCGGCGCTCGTTTGACTCAGTCGCGGCGTGCAGAAGCACTGGCGCCATCCAGGCTCCGCTGCCGCCCGCAGGCAGGTGCAACATCCTGGGCAGGGCGGCAATCAGAGGGTTGAAAGGCCGAAGATCGCAGCCGATGAAGCCGCAGATGATCACCGTTTCAGCCTCTTGCGCAGGCATTGAAAACCCGGGCTTAAAGACACCATGAAGCAACCCGATCGGAATCGGCTTGGGGTCGTTGCGGGTCTCAATGACCCATTCGGCGTCCCGGGGCGCAACGGCCATGTTCGGCGCACTGGACAGCACATGCGCGTCGCCGTGCGGAAACATCACGATATCGCCTGCGGCCAGGCGAACGGGAGGCAAGCCGCCCATTGCTGCCCACCCGCCGCCTTTGGCGACCATGTGGTAAGCCATCAAATGCTCGGCGCCGGGCATGACGGCACTGGACAAGACGCTGCCTGGCGGCGTCTCGGCAACCCATTCGTCGCGGCAACTGACGTGATAGAAAACAGCACCACACAAACGCACGCTGCGAAGCACATCGGAGAGGGGATCGTGTGTCATTTTTAAACAATGCTGTAGTTGGGGCGAAGTCTGCCGGATGCACAGCACAGCGTCAAGATCGAGGTCCCCACTGGCAACGGTCGCTAAAATTGAGCCCCGCTACACCTGTTTGGAAGACACTGAAAGAACCCTGATGCAACGCCGCACCCTGCTTAAAACCACGCCACTGATGCTGACGCACGGCATTGGCCACGCCCAGGGCTACCCGGTGCGCCCCATCCGCTACATCGTGCCCGTGTCTGCCGGTGGCGGCAGCGACATGGTGGGACGCACCGTGACCGAGCGCTGGGGCCGCGTGCTGGGCCAGACCTTTGTGGTGGACAACCAGGGCGGCGGTGGCGGCGTGATTGCCAGCCAGAACACGGCCAAGGCCGCGCCAGACGGCTACACGCTGATGCAGGGCTACGTGGCCACCCACGGCACCAGCCCGGCCACGCGCAAGCTGCCGTATGACGCCGTCAAAGACTTCACGCCAATTGGCATGATTGGCGGCACGCCCAATGTGCTGGTGGTCAACGCGGCCCTGCCGGTCAACACGCTCAAGGAGTTTGTTGACTATTTGAAGCAGAACCCCGGCAAGGTGAGCTACGGCTCGGCCGGGCCAGGCTCGCTCACGCACTTGACGATGGAACTGTTCAAGCAGCAGCTTGGCAGCTTCATGGTGCACATTCCCTACCGTGGCATTGCGCCGGCTTTCACCGACCTGATGGGCGGGCAGACGCAGGCCATGTTCCCCGGGCTGGCAGCGGCCATACCGCACATCAAATCAGGCCGCGTGCGTCCCATCGCGATGACCGGGCTCAAAAGGCACCCGCAGTTCAAGGACGTGCCCACCTTGGATGAGTCCGGCTTCAAGGGCTTTGACGCCATGCAGTGGTACGGCGTGGTCGGCCCGGCAGGCATGCCCTCGGCCATCGTCAAGCAGCTCAACGAGTCACTGGCGCAGGTGCTGACAGCGCCCGACCTGCGCGACAAACTGTCGATCGAAGCGGTCGAGCCCATCGTCATGTCGCCCGAGCAGTTTGGCCAGTTCATC
>JANYJD010000120.1 GCA_025358555.1 Rhodoferax sp. | reverse complement strand
TGGCACCCCCAACGCTGACAGGATGATGGTCATGAAGGGGCCGATCAGCATGCCACCGCCTATGCCCAGAAGTCCGGCCAAGAATCCGGTGGCCAGGCCCAGCGTGGCCAGTTCGACGATCAAAAAAGGAGAGAGCATTGGTGGCGGCAAAAGACGCCCCCACGTTGGTCGCTGCGCGTACAGCGCTGCTCCCCAAGGGAGCTGTAGTCGTCTAGGGGCGGCCCGGCGACGACTAAGGTGTCTGCAAATGCCACCGGACCGGCATCCTGAACCTGGGTTCAGGTGGGCTAGGTCAGCGCAGGCTTTGGGTTCATCTGACGCGAGATGATCACGCTAGCGAGGCAATATTCCAGGCCCGGGCTCAAAGAGCATTGGTTACAGGAAATATAAAGCCCGGCGGGCACTGCAGACAAAATCATTGTAGGCCCTGGAGCGCGCGTGTGCTCAGATCAGGCGGCCATCGTCGCTCAGCGCATTGTCAAGCCGCGCCATCAAAGACGTCAGCAGCATTTCTTCGCCAGATTTTGTGATGGGCTGGCCATCGGCATCGGCGCGCGAAGCCACAGAAGACGAAGCCAAGGCGGTGCCGCCTGCGTCGCCCAATGCGACAGTGCTTGCCCGGTCGGTCAAGTCAAATGCGAGGTTCAGCGCGGCCAGCACCGCGATGCGCTCGCGTGCGCGCACCTTGCCCGCATCGCGTATCCTGCACATGGCTGTGTCCACCCGCTCCACGGCGTCGAGCAAGCGGGACTCGCCACCGTCGGGGCAGCCCAGCAGGTAGCTTTGCCCCATGATTTGTACTTCAAGTTGTTTCATGTGCCCGTTTTGAGAGAACCCGTGCCCTTGTTGGAGCCATTGCCATTGCTGCTGCCACTGCCGTTCCCATGCCCATTGCCATTCCCGTTGGCTTGGGGCAGACGCTCCAGCAGCGCATCCACCCGCGCCCGGGCGGCGCCCAAACGTGACTTGAGAGAGTCGCGCTCCTGGGTCAGGCTCTCCACCTGATCACCCAGCAGCGCGTTGGTGCGCTGCAGCTCTTCATAGCGCACCAGCAGGCGCTCAATGCGTTCGGCAAGCTGATCGATTTGGGTCGGGTTCGACATAGACCCCGCATTGTAGGGTTGGCGACTGGATTCCAGCCTAAAATGCGGGCGTTGGTGCTCGCGGTGTGGTTCACATGCCGCAGTTCAACGGGAAGCAGGAGGGCGCGGCTGGCCACAGCCCGCTCCATGCCTGCGCTGCCCCCGCAACGGTCAAACGGACGGGATTGTGTATTGCAACACAAGCCCCGGTTCCATCAATTAGCCACTGGGCGTTTTGAACACGCGCCTGGGAAGGCGATGGAATTTGCTCCGTCAGCCCGGATACCGGCCAACAAGGTGGATACACGCGCCCGTGCTTTGACGGACGCTGGTAGCCTGTTCGCCCAAGCACTGTCGGGGACGACGGTGAGGGTTTTTGTTGAATGTTCCCATCATGAAAAATAGTGTTGATTTCAAGCCACAGGGCTTGCCTGTGTGCTTTGGTTCGCCCGTGCGTTTGCTCCCGGCAGTCCGCTGCCTTGCGGTAGCGGCCACTGTGACGGTTGCCGTTGCGTTGCCGCCTGCCAGCCATGCCCAGACGCAACTGAAAGAAACAGTGGTCACTGCCACCCGCTCGGAGTCGCGCGCCAATGCGTTGATGAGCGATGTGACGGTCATTACCCGCGACGACATTGAGCGTGGCACCGGACGCACGGTGGCTGAGCTGTTGGCGCGCGTCGCCGGCTTGCAGATGTCGGCCAACGGCGGCCTGGGCAAGGCCTCCAGCCTCTTCGTCCGTGGCACTGAGAGCCGCCACGTGCTGCTGCTGGTGGATGGCGTGCGGTACGGCTCGGCTACTGCGGGACAGGCGAATTTTGACAACATTGCCCTGGAAAGCATTGAGCGCATTGAAGTGCTCAAAGGCCCGGCGTCTGCGCTGTATGGCAGCGACGCGGTGGGCGGCGTGATTCAGATCTTCACACGCAAGGGCACGCCCGGCTTGCACCCCTATGCCAGTGTGACGCTTGGCTCGGCAGCGCGGCGCGAGGTCTCGGCGGGACTGTCGGGCGGCACGGCAGATGTGGGCTACAGCCTGGGTGTACAGAACCTGCGTGAAGAAGGCTTCTCCGCCACCAACCCGCAGGTCGCTTTCAATTCTTTCAATCCTGATGCCGACGGCTTCTGGCAGAGCAGCGTCAATGCCTCGGTTGACTGGAAATTTGCGCCCGGCTGGAAGGCTGACGCACGGGTTTTCCAGGCCAAGGGATCGACCCAGTTTGACAATGGTCCCAGCGCGTTTGATGCAAAGACCGACACAGTCTCAAAGGTTTACGGCCTGGGTGTTGAGGGGCAGCTGACGGGTGCCTGGAAAACCCGCCTGGCGCTCGGCAAGAGTGAAGACCTGTCCACCAGTTTCAGCAGCGCTGTCCCCTCCGTATTCAACACTGCCCAGGACCAATGGACCTGGCTCAACGAGATTGCCACACCCCTTGGCAAGCTGGTGGCGGGCTACGAGCGGGTGGTGCAAAAAGTGGGCGGCACGACAACCTACTCGGTGGACACGCGCACCACCAACTCCTGGCTGGCGGGGCTCAATGGCGCAGCCGGGGCGCATAGCTGGCAGATCAACGTGCGGCGCGACCAGGACTCCCAGTTTGGCGATGCCACCACCGGGCTGGCGGGCTACGGCTTCAAGTTCACGCCCAACTGGCGCGCGCATGCGGCCTACGGCACGTCGTTCAAGGCACCGACGTTCAACCAGCTCTACTTTGTGTCGCCGTTCTTCAATGGCAACCCCAGCACCCAGCCCGAATATGGCCGCAGCTCCGAGCTGGGCGTGGCCTACACAGCGGGTGCGGATGAAGTCAAGCTGACCCACTTTGCCAACCGGATCAAAGGCTTCATCAACGCCACGACGGTGGTGACCAACGTGCCCTACGCGCGCATCGAGGGCTGGACGCTGGCCTATGAAGGGCAGCGGGATGCCTGGACCTGGCGCGCCGCACTGGATTTGCTGGACGCCCGCAACGAGCTTACCGATTTGAAGCTGCCACGCCGCGCTGACCGGCAACTCACTGCCGCAGTGGACTACTCGTGGGGTGCCTGGAAGTTCGGCACCACGTTGCTGGCGGCATCCCAGCGCTTTGACAATGCGGCCAACACCGTGCCGCTGGGCGGCTACGCCACCGTCGATATCCACGCAGACTACGCGCTGGCCAAAGACTGGTCGGTGCAGGCCCGCATCAACAACCTGGGCGACAAACCGTATGAGACCGCCGCCGGGTACAACCAGCCGGGGCGCAGCGCGTACGTGACCGTGCGCTATCAGCCAAAGTAAGCCGCCTGAATTGCAATTGCAAGGCAAAACCATGGAAGGTTCCCGCATATCCATCCACCGTAGCCCCGACCCGTTGCTGGCCACGCAAGGCCCGCAGCGCATCATCTGCCTGACCGAGGAGACGACTGAGTGGCTGTACCTGCTGGGCCAGGAGCACCGCATTGTGGGCATCTCGGGCTACACCGTGCGGCCTGCCAGGGCGCGCGCTGAGAAGCCACGTGTCAGTGCTTTTTTAAGCGCAAAGATCGGCAAAATCCTTGACCTCAAGCCTGACTGCGTGTTTGGGTTTTCTGACCTGCAGGCCGATATCGCGGCCGAGCTGATCCGAAAGGGCGTGCAGGTGACGGTGTTCAACCAGCGCAGCGTGGCCGAGATTCTGTCGATGATGGCGCAGGTTGCGGCGATGGTGGGGCAGGTGGCGCTTGGGCAGCGGTTGATTGCCATAATGTGCCAGCAGCTTCATGCGATTGAAGCTGCCGCCGCTGCGTTACCTCGCCGTCCCAAAGTATTTTTTGAAGAGTGGGACACGCCGCACATCAGCGCCATCCGCTGGGTGTCCGAGCTGATGGGCATTGCCGGGGGCGATGACTGCTTCCCCGAGCTGGCAACCCAGGCCATGGGCAAGGATCGCATCATTGCCGACGGGGCCGAGATTGTGCGACGCAACCCCGACATCATCATCGGCTCGTGGTGCGGCAAAAAATTCCGGCCCGACAAGGTGGCAGCCAGAGCGGGCTGGGCAGACGTGAATGCAGTCAAGAACAAACAGCTTTTCGAGATCAAGTCGGCGGATATTTTGCAGCCCGGCCCGGCGGCGCTCACCGATGGCGTGGCGCAATTGCATGCCATCGTGATGGCTTGGGCCGGTGCGCATGCGTGACATGCATCCAATGCCTCCCAATGCCTCCCAATGCCTGAAAACGCCTTCAATTATCAATAAAAATGGCCTGTAGCCCTCGTCCATTGTGCATAGTTAGCTATTTATATGATAGTTTTTGAAAAACTGAAGACTAGGCCTGTCCTGCGGCAATGGACGTTGCTGCGGTCGTGGGCCGCGATATGCATAGGGGCTGGTGTCTCCACCTGCGCCTTGCAAGCGCAGGCCCTGCAAGTGACAGACGACCGGGGCGTGACAGTGACGTTTGCGCAAAGCCCGCAGCGCATCCTGAGCCTGCTGCCCTCGTTGACCGAGACCGTGTGCGAGCTGGGCCAGTGCCAGCGGCTGATCGGCGTGGACCGGTACTCCAACTACCCCGCCAGCGTGCTGGCCCTGCCAAAGACCGGCGGCGGGCTCGACCCAAACATTGAAGCCGTGGTGGCTTTAAGGCCCGATGTGGTGCTGCTGTCCGTCAGCTCGCGCGCCAGCGAACGCCTGGAGGCGCTCGGCCTCAAGGTGGTGGCGCTGGAGCCCAAAACCCATGCCGACGTGCGCCGCGTGCTCGAGACTGTGGGCCAACTGCTGGAGGTGCCCGATGCCCAGCGCGTCTGGCGCGTGATTGATGCGTCGGTGCTGGCAGCGGCGCAGTCGCTGCCAGCGGGCGTCAAGCACACCCGTGTGTATTTTGAAGTGAGCCCGTCGCCGCATGGCGCGGGCGAGGCGTCTTTCATTGGCGAGACGATGCTTCGGCTGGGTGTGAAAAATATCGTGCCGGCCAGCATGGGTGTGTTCCCCAAGCTCAATCCTGAATTTGTGGTTCGGGCGAATCCTGACCTGATCATGGTCGGCGAGCGCAACGCGCTGGGCATGGCGCAGCGCCCCGGCTGGGGCAACATCCGGGCGATCAGGGCGCAGCGGATTTGCGTTTTCTCGCCCGAGCAATCCGATGTGCTGGTGCGCCCCGGCCCGCGCATGGCGCTGGGTGCGCGCCTGATGGCGCAGTGCCTGGCGCGATACCAAGCCAGCGACGCCGCCAAGGCGGTGCGGTGAATCCCATCGCTGTGGCTTCACCGACCGGGGAAAGGGCGTCTGCAGCCGTCACCTGGATCACTTGGGGCAAGTGGGCTACCGGCTTGCTGCTGTTGGGCAGCCTGCTGGTGCTGGCCGGTGCCAGCGTGGGCAGCACCGGTTTTGAGAGCGTATTGCGCGCCGCACATGACCCATTGGCCTGGCAAATCGTGTGGGAAATACGCCTGCCGCGCACGCTGGGCGCATGGGCGGCCGGGGCCCTGCTGGGGCTGGCCGGTGCGGTGGCGCAGGGGCTTTTCCGCAATCCGTTGGCCGATCCGTTTTTGCTGGGCAGCGCATCCGGAGCGTCGCTGGGCATTGCGGTGGGCCTGGCGCTGTTTGGCGGCTCTGCGTTTGCAACCCAGTGGCTGATTCGAGTGGGCCTGACCGCGGCCGGGTTCATGGGCGCGGTGGGCGGCGTGCTGCTGACACTGCTGTTGGCCAAGGGCGTGCAGCACACCTTGCGCCTGCTGCTGGCCGGGGTGATTGTGGGCGTGGTGCTGGGCGCCGTGAAAGATCTGATTGCGCTTGCTGTGCCGGATATTTTGCAGGCCATGCAGGCGTTTTCGCTGGGCAGCACCGGCTTCATTGGCTGGACCGCCTGCCTGTTGATGGGCGCTGTGTGGCTGGTTTGCATGCTGCTCGCGTGGTCATTGGCCCGCGGCTTGGATGGTTTGGCCCTGGGCGAGGCCACGGCGCAAAGTCTGGGGCTGCCGCTGGTGCCGCTGCGCGCCGCCATGGTGGCCGTGCTGGCGCTGGCCACGGGCACGGCTGTGGCACAGACCGGGCTGATTGCGTTTGTGGGCCTGGCCGCGCCACACCTGGTGCGCTCGGTGGTGAAGACGACGCATGGCCCCCTGATCCTGCTCAGCAGCCTGACAGGCGCTGCGCTGCTGCTGAGCGCCGATATTCTGGCGCGCTGGCTGATGGCCCCGCAGGAGTTGCCGGTGGGCGTGCTCACGGCCGTGCTGGGCGGCAGCTACCTGCTATGGCTCATGCACCGGCGCACGGGCCGGGGAGGAGGGCTGTGAACGCGCCCGCGCGCCATGCACCAACCGTAAATGAATATGCTACTGAAAAAGTAGCTATCCAGGCACACGGGATAACGGCTACCCTGGGAAATGTCGAGGTTTTGCACGGCATTGACCTGGCATTGCAGGCGGGCCGCTGGACCAGCGTCGTCGGCCCCAATGGCGCTGGCAAATCGACGCTGCTCAAGGTGCTGGCAGGACTGCTGCCGCACGCTGGCCAGGTTGTGCTGCTGGGCCAGCCCTTGTCCAGCCTGCCGGGCCGGTCGCGCGCGCGGCAACTGTCGTGGCTGGGCCAAAATGAAGCCAGTGCCGATGACCTCACCGCGTATGACGTGGCGATGCTCGGCCGCCTGCCGCACCAGCCATGGCTGGCGGCACCCAGCGCGGCAGACCATGCGGCGGTGCAGGCATCGCTCAAGGCCACCCAGGCGTGGGACTGGCGCAGCCGCCCTTTGGGCCAGCTCTCAGGCGGCGAGCGCCAGCGCGTGTTGCTGGCGCGGGCCTTGGCAGTGCAGGCTCAAGTGCTGCTGATGGACGAGCCGCTGGCCCACCTGGATCCGCCGCACCAGGCCGACTGGCTTGGCGTAGTGCGTGACCTGGTTGCAGAAGGCAAGACAGTGGTCAGCGTGCTGCATGAAATCTCGTTCGCGCTGAACGCAGACGCTATGGTTGTGATGAACCACGGCCGTGTGGCGCATCAAGGGCCTTGCAATGACGCCGCCACCCACCGCGCGCTGGAAGATGTATTTGACCAACGCATCCGCATTCACGCTGTCGCTGGGCAGTGGGTGGCCTTGACCCGCTGATGCAGGCCTCGGGCGCAGGCGGAATATTCAGCGCAGCCCAAAAAATGCCAGGACAGCGCCAATGACGACGACCAAGCCGACGATGTAAATAATGGTGTTCAAGGTAATCTCCTGTTGTGGTTCAAGCACAGCATACCCATCGCGCCGTTTTTTCCGCATCAGCAATACGCGCGTATGGGTGTAGGACGGGGCGCAGAAAAATCGGCAGCAGCGCGTGGCTGTGCCAAACACCGGAGCTCAACAACGCATCGCTTCTGGTGTTTTGGATTGGGGCTTGATTTGAAATTGTGCGTCAAATTGACGTACAATTTTTATCTTAAAGGAGCGTCAGCATGCCCGCCGCCAGTCAACCCACCGAATCCGCCCGCATCAACCTGCGCACCAGCCCCGAGGCCAAAGCGCTGATCGAGCGCGCTGCCGCCATCATGGGCTCTACCGTTTCCAGCTTCATGTTGCAATACGCCTATGAGGCAGCACGCAGGCTGGTGGCAGAGCAAGAGGTGATTACTTTGTCGGATCGCGACCGCGATGCGTTTTTGGCCGCTCTGGAAAAACCGCCCGAGCCTACCCTAACCCTGATCGACTTGATGCGCCGCAAACCATGAGTCTGGGCATCTCGGGCCTGGAGCGGCACCATGACCGCAACGACTTTGATTGCGGCGAGCCCGATCTCAATGCCTTCTTGACGCGATTTGCGCGCCAGCATATGGAGCGCGATTTCAACCGAACCTATGTAGCCACGGCGTTAGGCGAGTCGCGCATTCAGGGCTATTACGCCATCAGCTCGTCGTCGATCCATTTTGCCAATGTGCCTGCGCATCTGCCAGATCATTGGCGTTTATCGCGCTACCCGGTGCCCGTGGCCCGCATTGGCCGCTTGGGTGTAGATCGGCGCGCGCAAGGCACGGGTGTAGGCGCGGCGCTGTTGCAGCATGCGATGGGCCTTGCATTAACCTTGTCGCAGCAAATCGACCTGTTCGCCGTAGTGGTGGATGCCAAGCAACACGCGGCAGCGGCGTTTTACTTCCGCTATGGGTTTGCGCGCATGGAAGACCAGCCTTTGAGGTTGTATCTGACGACGCCGGTTATCCGGCAGGCGCTGGGGGCATCCCATTAGTCTGGACTACACCTCTCTGGACCAGTTGCGGCGTCAGCACCCCGCCTGGCGTTTGCTGGCGGCGGACTCGGCGGCTCTGGTAGCGAGTTTTTTACACCGCGTGTTCATCATCCCCAATGTGCGGGTGATGGCGCAGGCCGATCTGGTGGAGGCGCTGAACGACACCTTGTACGGCCTGCGGGAGCGGCTGGGGGACAAGGCCTTCCCAAAGCCCGCGCTGGAGTATTTGAACGACTGGGCGGCCAACGACAAAGGCTGGCTGCGCAAGTTTTACCCAAGCGGATCGGACGAACCGAATTTCGACCTCACCCCGGCCACCGAG
>JANYJD010000107.1 GCA_025358555.1 Rhodoferax sp. | reverse complement strand
TCATCCAACTCATCAAGGCCAACGCCCGTGGGTTTCGCAACTTCACCAACTACCGAGCAAGGATTTTGTTTCATTGCGGCAAGTTGGATTTGGGTTCGGCGTGAGTGAAAAATCACAGTGAAATTGACGAAGAGCCAAAATTTTAATATCGACTGGTCCGTGTCGGGCTACTTCTAGACCGCAGCAGGGACGTTGCAAACACCAACATCAAACGCTCATTTCTTGATCATCACGATTAATCCGGCTCGCTCTCGATAGACTTACGACGTTGCCACTGTCCTCTGGGTTAGATGACATCAACAGCGTCTCCAGCAGACTTGGGTGCACGCGCATTTCACGCGCTACGGCAGACTGCGGTACACCGAAATGCTCCTTCATTACCTTCAAACTTTCGGTGATGACCTCAGGCTCTTCATTCGCAATCAGATGGTCCTCAGACTCCTGTATGGCTTCACCATGGCGATTGAGCCCGATGTACCCCGCCCTTGCCTGGTCATCCGAAAACACCCCAAGCTGCCGACCTCGGAAAATAATCGCCGCCTTTGACACACCCCAGCGCAACTTCAATTCGGACAGGCCTGGCCAGTTGAGACGCGTGCCACGGATGGCCAGTTGGCATTCACTGGTGAACGTGCTTCGTGGCATCAACAGCGCACTGGCGAAACGGTTTGCCTGTGTCTCAGTCAAGCGATCCCCAGTCATGACTCCGATGTGCAGTGAAAAGTGTCCCAACTCGTGTGCAATGCCAAACCGCTCGCGACATGCCGAACGTCCGGAGCCGTTCAAAGCGATCAACGGCCGCTTCGTCGCGAACGACACCGCATCGATTTCAGGTGCCAGTCCGTGCACCTTCATCACGACAGCGCCTGCGTTCTCCGCGATGCGCGTGACATTGCTCAACGGTCCAAGGCCAAGAGCAAAGAGTGAACGGAACTTCTCCGCTGCGTGTTCGATCATCTCAGCCGATCCGGGATCGGCCTCACCAACTTGATAGTGCGGTAACTCGACATGTTCATCCAGCACCCCGACCAAGCGCTTGAGCATTTCGCCCCGCGCCCGTGCGACCTGGCGCAAGGCAACCTTGGTGGTCAGTTGCCGACGGAAATGACACTGTTCGTCAGCTATCGGAATTAGATCAATGTGATAAAAGAATTCTGGAAGAACTTCCAACTCGTTTGCCAACGCGTTCTCAAGCTGATCGGAAACCGATTCGGCGCCTGTTTCAACACGACTCAGGTACTGCTTCGACACACCAACCAGCTCCCCCAGCTCTGTCAGCGACAGGTCATGGAAGAGGCGAATGAGTCGAAGGTTGGTTCCAATGAAGTCGCTCATTGCACCGCTTCGGATGCGGCATCGCCTTCGTCGCGCCGCTTCGGAGCCACTTGTGGTTTCGCAACCTGGACGGGTTGCACCAAAGACTGCTGACCTTCCAGCCGCAGGACCCGTACAGCGTTCGATACCCAACGGCACGCGACTTCACCACTGGGCGTGAAGCCAAGGAACTCGACCCGAGGTTCAGAGCCTCCGTCCTGACCGCGATCAATGATGAAACAGAAGCGGCCAGGCTCTCCCTTGGATGCAAACTCAAGGAAATCCATCTGATAGCGATTGGCCGTTGTAACGGCATCCTTCGACGGATTTGAGGGATCATCATTGCTGAACCTGCAGGGCACCCCGCCGATGGTGAAAACGATGTCGTTGCTGCCATTCAACAGGCCCAGCCACCCATATCGCCCCGACATTGCCTCCGAAATGATCCGACTCCTCTGCCGACCAAAGGTCGTGCAGCCGCGGGTATAGCCGCTGTCAGTGGATCGCGACAGGTCGTCTTCTGTAGCGTACAACTCATCCAGCAGCATTTGGGACACCGTTTCGAGGCGGTCAGACACAAGTTCAGCATTGAAGGTAGAGGGCGATGGCAAGGTCATTTTGTGCACGTATTTAATTTCGTCAACGGCATTTTTGTGCAATTTTAGAAATTCGTCAATCTTATTTCGCCTTGCTTAAGCCAAAAAGGCTGTGGGGTCGACTTTGTTTCCGTGTTCCTGGGTCTTGAAAAGTGTCAGAAATATCATCATAATTCTACCAATCAAGAGATATCGCCATACAAACCCTCGCCAAACAAATTCTGGAGCACGCTTCCCAGTTGCCGGAGGGCTCACCTTTGGTCGCCAAAGAACTGCTGCACCTGGGCCGTCGAGCTGCGGTGGACCAAGTGCTGTCCCGCCTTGTGGGACGCGGTACCCTGTTGCGCGCTGGGCGAGGCATTTATGTCTTGCCCGTCGAGAGTCGCTTTGGCACCCGTGCCCCCACAACCCTCAAGATGGTCGAAGGTCTGGCAAGCCAGCGCGGTGAAACCATCGTGCCTCACGGCGCTGCCGCCGCCAATGCACTGGGCTTGACCACGCAGGTGCCGATGCGGGCGGTCTATCTCACGTCGGGGCGCAGTCGCCAATTGAAACTAGGCGCCCAGATGGTGGAGTTCCGGCATGCGCCGATCTGGCAATTGATTTTCCCCGATCGAACTGCCGGCGATGTGGTGCGGGCATTGGCCTGGTTGGGCCCAGAGAAAGCTGGCGAAGCCATTCGCAAGTTGAGCGCCAAACTGCCTGCCTCGGAACTAGAAGAAGTAGCGTCGGCGCGTGCACGCCTGCCGACATGGATGGCCCAAGAGGTCAGCGCTCTGGTGGCACATGGCTGAGTTCTTCGCTCTCTCTGCCGAAGAGCGCTTAGAGGCCCTTGTCCACGCAGCCAACGCTTCTGGGCGCCCTCCTCACCTATTGGAAAAAGACGTTTGGGTCGTGTGGTCCCTGCGGCACCTCTTCGCCGCGCCGTATGCGCCGCATCTCGTCTTCAAGGGTGGCACATCCCTGTCGAAGGCTTATGGCGTCATCCAGCGTTTTTCCGAGGACTTGGACCTCACCTACGACATCCGCGCCATCGCTGGTGATCTGATCGGCGATGCAGGTACACCGCTTCCGGCCAGCAAAAGCCAGGAAAAGAAGTGGAGCAAGGAGATCCGCGCCCGCTTGGCTGACTGGGTGGCCACCGATGTCGTTCCGCGGCTCCAGCAAGACCTTGAGCAGCTTGGCCTGCCTGCCACGGTCCGGTCCAAAGGTGACAAGGCGTTCATCGATTACACGCCCGTGGCCTCGGGAACGGGTTACACCTCGTCGGCAGTCATGCTCGAATTTGGCGCACGATCCACCGGCGAGCCTTGCGAACTGCGCTCCGTTCACTGCGATGCAGCCGCACACCTGCAGGGCGTCGAGCTTCCCGAAGCAACGCCACAGGTAATGCGTGCCGAGCGGACCTTCTGGGAAAAAGCTACCGCGATTCACGTCTTCTGCGCGCAAGGTGCCTTTCGAGGTGGGGATAGGTTCGCTCGCCATTGGCACGACGTGACGCGGCTGGATGCCGCCGGCTTCGCCGACTCGGCGATTGCGGACACGGCGCTGGCGAACGCGGTGGCCGATCACAAGAACATCTTCTTCACGGAGAAGAACCTGGACGGTGGATTGATCGACTACCACGCAGCAGTCGCGGGCGGTCTTCGCCTCGTGCCCGACGCCGGCGCCTTGGCCAAGTTGGCCGCCGACTACCAGCACATGGTTGACGATGGCTTGTTCCTCAATGAGGTCGAGTCGTTCGACACTCTTCTCCAACACTGCCAGACCATTCAGGGGAAGGCGAACGAAGCATGAGGCCTAGACACCACCGGGCCGGTGGATACCTGCGAACCCAGTGAGCATGTTGTGCGAAGGATGCGCTGACACCGCGAGGACTGCCCTTGTTCGGATCGGGTCGAGGCACTGGCGTCAGAGTAGGGCATAGGCTTCTCCGATACGCGCTCGTACTCGCGTATGGCTGCGGCCAAGACCACCGCGCAGAACGCCGGGTTGAAGAGATTCCGCTCTTCAAAAGGGCGAGATGACCAGTACCTCATGCATGCACCTTCGACGCGGCAGCCTTCAGGCGCTCGATGAACTTGGGATGCCAGTGCACACGAGGCATCGGTTTCTCGTCTGCGAGGATGTGAAAGCTGCCTCGGCGAACGAAGTCCTCCGTAACGTCTTTGCGGATTTGCAGGCCTTTGGACTGGTTCTCGGCCCAGTCATAAAGCTGGTGACCTGGAGTTGGAGTTGGCGGCCTGGTGTATCTCAACTCCCTGGCGCAATACGTGCCCAGCGCCGGCAATATCCGGCGTTACGCCGAAATCGTGCGCGAGCGCTCGATACTGCGAAAGCTGGTGGCCGCTACCGATGAGATTGCGACTGATGCCTTCAACCCCCTGGGCCGGCCGGTTGCACAGATCGTCGACCAGGCGGAG
This sequence comes from Rhodoferax sp., assembly GCA_025358555.1. Lineage (GTDB taxonomy): Bacteria > Pseudomonadota > Gammaproteobacteria > Burkholderiales > Burkholderiaceae_C > JANYCG01. Next base: position 2,164 of record JANYJD010000107.1, on the reverse strand, counting down.
CAGAAGATATTCAATATTGGTGAACACGGTGCCCGGCTGAAACAGGGTTTTCAGGGGATGGACACTCTGGTGGTGGCGCTGCTGGACCGAGTGCAAGAATTGGCGGACAACCCCCAAGATGTGACGGGGGTGCGCACCGGGTTTTACGATCTTGACAAAATGACCGCCGGTTTTCAGGCCGGGGACCTGGTGGTGCTGCCAGCACGCCCGTCGATGGGTAAGACAGCTTTGGCCATCAACATTGCCGACCATGTGGCTCTCCATGAAAACCTGCCGGTAGCAGTGTTCTCCATGGAGATGGGGGCCGCGCAACTGGCCGTGCGCATCGTCGGCTCGATTGGCCGCATCGACCAGAGTCATCTGCGCACCGGCAGTCTGACCGACGATGAATGGCCGCGCCTGACCGAGGCGATCGAGAAGCTGCGCAATATCTCCCTGCACATTGACGAGAGTGCGGGTCTGACTTCGACCGAGCTGCGCGCCAACGCACGTCGCCTGGCACGCCAGTGTGGGCAGCTGGGCCTGATCGTGGTGGACTACCTGCAGCTCATGAGTGGCAGTTCGTCCAATGAAGAAAACCGTGCCACCGAGCTGGGTGAAATCTCACGAGGCCTCAAGATGCTGGCCAAGGAGTTGCAATGCCCGGTTTTGGCACTGTCCCAGCTCAATCGCAGTGTGGAAACCCGTACTGACAAACGTCCCATGATGAGCGACGTGAATCCGGTGCCATCGAACAGGATGCCGACATCATCATGTTCATCTACCGGGATGACTATTACAACAAGGAAAGCAGCAAAGAGCCGGGTGTGGCGGAGGTCATCATTGCCAAACAGCGCAATGGCCCGACCGGGACGGTGAAACTGGCCTTCTTGAAGCCAATCACCAAGTTCGAATCGTTGGCCTATGGCAGTGGCTATTCTTGAGAGGATCAGGTCAGGCGAACACCAATGCTACTTTGCCGGCTCTTTTCTTGGCGGGCCTGATCACAATCTTGATGTTATGACCGAGTTTGGTGACAAGTTCCATCAGCTTGCTTTCACTGACGTCCCAGAACTGTTCCTGTGAAATTCGTGAAATCTTGGGCTGATCAATGCATAAGAGCACGGCCGCCGCGTCTTGGGTGAGTCGTTTGGCTTTGATGGCCCTGGCAATTGCGCCTGCAAGTTGTGACTTGCGCTGCATCTCGGTGGCATCTGAATGACCCAGGTCGGCGTATACATTGGAGCTGCCTATTTCAATGGTGATTGCGGTACTGCTCATTTTTCCACTCCTTTTTAAGGGGCATTTTTCGCGAGTGCCGAAAACCGGGATGCCGATTCCAGGCGCGCCAGTTCGGCTTGGTCGCTGTGCGACTGGCATTGCCACCCTCCAGGCCACCCTTGCCGTGCAGGCCGCATTCGCATCCTGCCAATTTCCAAAGCGCATCAGAGGCGGGACTTGGGCGGGTGACCCTGAACGGGGTGGTCCGATCAAATTTTTGCTGCAGTAGTACGAAGTGCTTCAACTGGCGACGAAGCGGGAATGAGCGCGGCGCGGATTGCCGCCGCGTCAGGCTTGGTTCTTGAATTCCAGCGAACGATGCGATAACCTGCGCTGCTGAGCATCGCGTCGCGTTTGGCGTCTTTGTCGTGATTGTGGCTGCGGTCGTCCAATTCGATGATCGCGACGACCGATCCGTCTCGTCGGTTCTGGGCGACAAAGTCGACGATCTTTTGAGCGAACATGCCGCGCATCTGGAAATAAGCCCTACCGTCCTTGCGTGACACGGCGGGATCCAGCAGTGCGCCCATGGCGACCTGAGGACAAAACCGCAATTCGGGCATTGCCTGCTCCAATCTTCCGAGGAACTCGAGTTCGTTTGGTGTCAACAGCGGCTTTGCTTTGAATTTGGCGCCGGCCTGCGCCGCCAATTTGGCCTTGAACATGGCGAAGCCAACAACGGCTGCACCAGCCACTGCGACCAATGCGACGAGATTTGACGTTGTATTCACAGGATTCCCTGATTGTTTTTGGTGATTCGGCAGGCCCAAAGAAGGCACTGTGGCATTCAACGGACTTATCGCATTCGGCTCAGGACGGGAAATCTGACATCAAATTTTCCGAGATGGAAAAAGGGTTGGATCGACGCTAAAGCAGCGCCGGGTCAAGTTCCCATTGGCGCTCA
>JANYJD010000106.1 GCA_025358555.1 Rhodoferax sp. | reverse complement strand
TGCATCCTGCACAAGCGGAGTTGCTGCGTATGAAGACAAGCACACTAGAGCGCAAGGGCGTATCGACGGAGATAGTTGATTTGATTGGGCGTCTAATTGACTTGATTGAATGGCCAGCGCGGCGTCGCGCGATGGGTGATGTAACGGTGGCGTTGCTCGATGGCAAGCAACGTGTAGCGGAGGATGTATTCGGCTGGAGTCGAAAAGCTGTTGAGCTGGGCATCCATGAACATCAAACCGGCATCGCTTGCGTCAATGACATCAGCGCCCGCGGCAAGCCAAGAACCGAGGACAAGCACCCCAAGCTGTTAGCTGAAATTCAGACCATCATGCAGCCGCACAGTGAATCGGAATCGAGCTTGCGCACCACCTTGCTGTACACCAACATGACTGCCAAGACGGTGCACGAAGCGCTTGTGCAAAAGGGCTGGTCTGAGGACGACCTGCCCAGTGTGCGCACCATCTCCAATCTCCTGAACCGCCAGGATTACAGACTGCGAACAGTGGCCAAATCCAAGGTTCAAAAAAAACCGACGAAACCGACGCCATCTTCGAAAACGTCAGCCACGTGAACGCACTGGCCGATGCCGATGTGCACACCTTGAGAATCAGCATAGACACCAAGGCGACGGTTCACGTGGGCGAGTATTCCAGAGGTGGGCGTTCGCGTGGACTCGAGGCAGTCAAGGCTTTGGACCATGACATGTGCATGAAGGAAAAGTTGGTGCCTGCAGGCATATTGGAGCCAGTCGATGGAAAGTCATTCCTATTCTTCGGCACGAACTACAAAACCAGCGACTTCATGGTCGACGGGTTACTTTTATGGTGGCAGTACAGGCAGCCAGAACTGCCAGAGATTAAGCAGCTCATCATCAACTTGGACAACGGTCCGGAATGCAATGGGCGGCGCAGCCAGTTTCTCTTGCGCATGACAGAATTCGCGGATCTGACAGGGCTATGTGTGCGACTGGTTTACTACCCGCCCTATCACAGCAAATACAACGCTATTGAGCGCTACTGGGCAGGGTTGGAGAAATCCTGGAACGGTTACTTGCTCAGCACGGTGGATACGGTCATCAATCGAGCCCGTAATTTTTGCTGGAAAGGAGTGCGCACAATGGCATGCTTGGTGGATGCCACTTACGAGAAGGGTGTCAAACTATGCGGCATCGAGAAAAGAGACCTTGAGCAACGACTGGAACGCTCCGAAGAGTTGAGTTACTGGGACATAACAATTCAACCTAAAACGGTATTTTTGTAATTTCCAATTCCCTTAGTGAGGGATAGTGAGGGAATTTGCTGGCCTGCAGCCGGGTCAATACAGCCAGAAGAAAGCGGGTTCCGATGACGGGCTTGCTCAAGCGCTTTGCGCCAGCGCCACGTACTCCGCCACCGGCACTTCTTCGGCGCGGCGCTGCACGTCGAAGTGGCCGGCAAACGACTTTTCCTGCAGCCATTTGCCCAGCGTGTGGCGCAGCAATTTGCGGCGCTGGCTGAACGCCACCTGGACTATTTCACTCAGGCGCTTCACATCAAGTTCAGGCGGCGCTTGCAGCGGCCGCATGCGCACTACGGCGCTGTTGACACGCGGCGGCGGTTCAAAGCTTTCTGGCGGCACCAGCAGCACGTTTTCCATGGCGTAGCGCCATTGCAGCATCACGCTCAGGCGGCTGTAGTCCGATGTCGCGGGGCGCGCCACCATGCGGTCAACCACTTCTTTTTGCAGCATGAAGTGCTGGTCTTCGATCACGTCCACAAAGCCCAGCAGGTGGAACAGGATCGGCGTCGAGATGTTGTAAGGCAAATTGCCCACTACCCGTAATTTTGTAGCACTCTGAGCAGATGCTATATGGGCAAAGTCCACTATGAGCACATCAGACTCAATCACGCTCAAGCCTGCATGCGCGCGCAGGCGTTGCGCCAGGTCGCGGTCAAGCTCAATCACGGTGAGCGCCCCGAGGCGCTCCACCAACGGCTGGGTCAGCGCTGCAAGGCCGGGGCCAATCTCCACCATGGGCTGCCCCGGCTTGGGGCCGATGGCCTCCACAATGGCAGCAATGATGCCGCCATCCGTCAGGAAATGCTGGCCGAACCGCTTGCGGGCAATGTGCTTCACGCAGTCAACTAGATCTGTGGTTGCTCACGCATTTCGATGTACGCCCGCCCGCGGACGTCACGCGCCCAGGTGTTGTAGGCTTCGTCCAGTTTTTTCTCACGCAGGGTGCTGCGGATCACCTCATTTTGATCACGCTGGCTCAAGGCTGCGGTGCGCCGCTCCAGGAGCTGGATCAGGTGGACGCCAAAACGCGAAATCAGGGGCTCGCCGATCTGCCCTGGCGACAGGGAGTTCACCATCGCTTCGAATTCGGGCACAAACTGGCCGGGGCTCGCCCAGCCCAAGTCGCCGCCCTGTGCAGCGCTGGCATCCTGGGAGTTGTCGCGGGCCAGCACGGCAAAATCAGCCTGCCCTGACTCGACCCGTCGCTTGAAATCAATCAACTTGTCCCTTGCCGCCGCCTCGTTCAATTTCGGCGTGGCACGCAGCAAAATATGTCGCACCCGGGCCTGCGCCACAGACAGCCCGGCGGTGCGCCTTTCAACCACCTTGAGGACATGAAACCCCGCGCCCGAACGCAACACGGGTGTCAGCGCGCCTGCCGCGACGTTTTGGGTGGCCTCCACAAACAGCGGGGGCAACCTGTCGGCATTGCGCAAGCCGAGCTGGCCGCCGTTGGCCTTGTCGGCAGAGTCGGACAGGTCACGCGCCAGCACAGCAAAGTCTTCGCCTGCGCGGGCCCGCTCCAGTGCTGCCTGCGCCTTGGCCTGCAGCACCGCGACCTGTTGCGCCGTGGCAGCGTCAGGCACCGCCACCAAAATCTGGGCAATGTTGATCTCCTGCGCGGCCGGGACGTTGGCCGCCTGCTGGTCGCGGCGGTACTGGTCGACTTCAAGGTCTGACACGCGCAACTTGGACTCCACCTCACGCTCACGCAAGCGGACCAATGCCAGTTGTTCCCGAAGTTGCTCGCGGAATTGCGCCAGCGCCACCCCTTCGGCTTCAAGCTGGCGGCGCAGCTGCGGCACATCCATGCTGTTCTGCCGGGCCACGTTCTGTTCGGCCTGGTCCACCGCGACATCTTCTATGCGGATGCCGTTCTCCCGCGACAGTTGCAATTGCACCTTGTCGTTGATCATGCGGTCCAGCACCTCCTGCACCAGCTCGGCGCGGGGCGGTGGCGTCCTGCGCTGCTGCGCATACTGCTGGGCCAGACGCTGGACTTCCGTGCGGACTTCGTTGTTGGTGATGGGCTCCGAGTTGACCACCACCACAATGAAATCAGCCGCGCGCCGGGCGCCCCCGGATGCCAGCGGCAACGCCGCCGCCGCCCTGGGCGCAGCGGCTGGCGCTGCTTGCGCACCGGGTGGCAGCTTCAGGCCCTGCGCCTGCGCAGGCACGGCAGGAACCAGGCTCAGGTGGGCTGCAAGGAGTGCAAGTGTGAGTGCCAAAACGCGAGGGGTCATGATGAATCAATCGTAATTGCTGAAGCGGCTGGGCGAGCTGGTTTGCTCACGCAGGTACTGGTAACGCGGGATATTGTCCTTGAGGGTCTTCAGCGGGTTGGAGCCGAGCCGCGAAAAGCCCACAAACTCAAGCTGGAACATGATGCGCTGGTTGGCCTGCGTGAGGCCGGTCTGCAAGCGCTCCAGCACAATGCGGCCCAGCCAGCAACCGGCATCGTACTCAAGCCCCACCACCGCATCCACCAGCTTGCGGTCTGCCAGACTGTAATTCAGGCGGCCCACGCTGTACCAGCGCCCTTCGCCCTGGCCGCGCCCGGCCCCGAGGTCCTGGCCGCGGTCGCCCCACAGATCGTTCAGCGGCCATTGCCAGGCCACATCCAGCTGCTCGCTGGCAGCGCGCTGGTAGCGGTAGGCGGCGCTCACCACACGGTAGTCGCCGGGGCTGTAGCGCGCGCCAATGGTGGAGCGTATCGATTGCTTGTCCTTGGGGTTGAACTGCACCGTGGAATCAAGCGACCACTGCGGGCTCCAGTTGACTGCCGCGCCCAGCAAGATATCGCTCAGCCGGTCGGTCACCGGCGTGCCGCCGGGCAAGGTGACGTTCTGGTCCTTGAAGCGCAGGCGCTGGGCAACGCCCAGGCGCACCGACTCGGCGCCGGTCTGCGGGTCCAGCAGGCGCGTGGTCACGCCCAAGGTCAGCAAGTTGCTGTCGGAGATGCGGTCATTGCCGACAAACGCGTTCTCGGTGAAGATGCTGGCGAAATTGAAATCACTCGCTCCCGAATCGTAGTTGGGCAGCAGGTTCTGCTCACGAAACGGCGTGGCCACGTAGAAGGCGCGGGGCTCCAGCGTCTGCCGGAAGGCGCGCCCAAAGTAGCTGGCGTCGCGCTCAAACACCAAGCCGCTGTCCAGACTGACGGTGGGCACGATGCGGCTGGCCGACAGTGCGCCATCGGCCAGCGCGGCATCAAACTGGTAGTTGCTGGCGTGCAGTTGCAATTTGGGCGTGATGAACCCGGCCAGGCCGGTCCAGGGTCGGCTGATTTGAGCCAGCGAATAGCTGCGTTGGGCGTTGGGCTGCCCGGTGAGCAGCCGGTCTGACTGAAAGCGGGTGTAATCAGCGTCCACCGACACGTCAAACCCGCTGATGTTGGTGCGTGCATAGCGCGCCGACACCTGCGGCAGCCGGTCATAGGGCGGCGTGATGGGAGAGGTGACGTCTTGCAGCGTCTGCCATTTGAGCGCCCGCGCGCTGGCCGTGAAAAACCCGCGCCCCCACGACACAGCGGCATCGTTGGCCAGCAGGCGCTGCGTCAGCGACGGCGTGGTGCGGGTGAAGTCGCGCCAGTAATTGTCGTCGCTCACCCGGTTGAAGTTGAGGTTCAGGCCCAGGCCGCCGATGGCGGCAATGCCGGTCTCAATGGTGCCCTTGTGGGTTGCAGCCACGCCCCAGCGGCTGCTGTCGCGCAGCCGGTCTTCGAGCATGACGTTGCCGCGAATGCCGCCCGAGTAATTGCTCTCAAGGTAGCGAAACTCCGCGCCCAGGTCCACCCCGCGCTTGGTCATCAGCGTGGGGAAGAAAGTGGCGTCGCGGTTCGGCGCGATGTTCCAGTAGAACGGCACGCTCAGCTCGGCGCCATTGACGTTGCCCAGCCCCATGGTGGGCGGCAAAAAGCCGGATTTGCGCTGGTCACTCAAGGGAAAGGTAAGGTACGGCACCGGCAGGATGGGCACGCCCTTGAAGCTCACCACCGCGCCTTCAGCCACGCCGATGTCTTCCTCATAATCCAGCCGCAGGGTGGCGGCGCGCAAAATCCAGTCCGGCAGCCAGCTTGGGCCGGCCAGGCGCCGACAGGTGGTGAAGGTGGCGTTGCGCACCACCACCCGCTTGTCATCAATGAAGTCGGCACGGTCCGCCTCGCCGTGCCCGTCATTCAGCAAAAAGCGGTACTTTGGCTGGAGGAAGAAGCCTTCAAACGACTCGACCTTGAGCTCCAGCAGCGGCCCTTCATAAACATTGCCGGCACGGTTGATGCGCACATTGCCGCGCGCGCGAGCCAGGTCGTCGGGCTGGTAGTACTCCAGCCGGTCGGCCCGGATGACGGTGTCGCCCCGGCGCAGAATCGCATCGCCTTCCAGGATGGTTTCCAGATCGGTGCGCCCTGTCGTGCGTTCGCCAAAAAGAAAGGTGGGCTGGGCACTGCGCGTTGACTGGCCTATGCCCTCTTCAAGGCGCGGGCTGGTTTTCAAACCCAGGGGAGCGTCCGTCGGCACGCCAGGGGCCTGCGCCTGCACAGCAAAGCCATGCGCCAGGGCGCACGCCACAAGCATCAGCCGTGGGGCTGCTGAGGGGCGGGGTTGCAGCGCTGACCTGCCGACGGGGCGAACCAGTTTCAAATCAGGCATCAAGAACACAGTGGACGGCGGGCGGTGTCAAATGAAAAGCGGGCTGAGCGCAGGAATGCAGAAATGCGGCAAAAAACGAGACTGTCGCCAGCGGTCAAGGTCAGCGCCAGTCCATGGTTTGAAAACGGGGTTTGTAAAATGGATTATCCATGAGCCCAAACCCCCCGCCTGCCACCCCCTTTCCACCCACGCCTGTGGCCTGGGCCGACCCCGCGCGCGAGGCTGCGTTCAACGCCTGGATGGCAGGCATCGCAGCAGACCATCCGCTTCAAACCGCGTCGTTGCGGCTGGCCTCGGCCGACGCAAGTTTTCGCCGGTATCTGCGGGTTGATGCCGCCGATGCCCACACAGGCAGCCGCATCATCATGGACGCGCCGCCCGCCCAGGAGAACTGCCGCCCGTTTGTGGACGTGGCGCGCCTAATGGCGCGAGCCGGGTTGAACGTGCCCGAGGTGCTGGCGTGGGACGAGGCCAACGGCTTCATGCTACTGAGCGATTTGGGCCACCAGACCATGATGCAGGCCATCGACCGCGACCACCCGCAGGCTAATCACGGTGCTTACCTTCAGGCTGTGGACGCGCTGATTGCTTGGCAATTGGCGTCCAAACCCGGCGTGCTGCCGCCCTACGACGAGGCCCTGTTGCGCCGCGAGCTCGAGCTGTTCCCTGACTGGTACATCGCCCGCCACCGCGGCATCAAGGTCGAAGGCGAAATGCGCAGCACGCTGGATGCGGCCTTCAAGCACATCGTTGCGCAAAACCTGGCCTGGCCGAGCGTGTATGTGCATCGGGATTTCATGCCGCGGAACTTGATGGTGGCTGGAGGGAGTGAAACACGCCCCGGGGTATTGGACTTCCAGGACGCGGTGTACGGACCCATCACCTACGACATTGCGAGCCTAATGCGCGACGCCTTCCTCACCTGGGAGGAAGACTTTGTGCTGGACGTCACCATCCGCTACTGGCAACAAGCAAAGAAAGCTGGGCTTCCGGTCGGCGATGATTTTGGCGAGTTTTACCGGGGTGTCGAGTGGATCGGCCTTCAGCGCCACTTGAAGGTAGCTGGCATTTTTGCCCGGCTCACCCTGCGGGACGGCAAGCCCCAGTACCTGGCCGACACACCCCGCTTCATCAACTACATCCGCGCGACTTGCGCCCGTTACCGTGAGCTCAAGCCGCTGCTGAAGCTGGTGGACCGCGTCGAGGGTGTTGAGGCAACGTCCGGGTTTGCCTATGGGCGGGTTTGAAGCCCTGCTGCAACTCTCACCGCGGTGCACGCTTTACCGCGCCAAGTGAAGGATCTCCCAGCCTAGCCTGCGGGCTTCTGAGCGCAGTTTTGGATCTGGGTCTACCGCAACCGGATGGTCGACAGCCAGCAACAGCGGCAAGTCGTTGATGGAATCACTGTAGGCCGTGCTGCTGAAATCGGAAAGCCGCTGGCCGCTAAGCGTCAGCCACTGCGCTAACCGTGCCACTTTGCCCTCACGCATGTTGAGGGTGCCCGTGCTCAGGCCAGTGAATACGCCATCCGCCACCTGCGGCTCGGTGGCAATCAAGTGCTCAATGTTGAAATAGATGGCGGTGAGTTCGGTGATGAAGCGGTTGGTGGCGGTGGTCATGACCACCAAATCGCCCGCGTCAAGGTGCTGGCTGACCAGGCGCATGGCCGCAGGCGAAATGCGCGGCACGATGGTGTTGGCCAGGAAGGCTTGGCGCAGCAGCTCCCAGTCTTTGGGGCTGCGTCCGGCTAACGTGCCCACATAGAAATTGGCAAATTCTTCAACACCCACTGTACCCGCCTGATAACGGGTTTCCATGTCTGCGTTGCGTGCAGCAAAGCTCTCACGCTCAAGCACCCCTTCGTTGATCAGGAAATCACACCACAGCACGTCGGAGTCCCCGTTCAAAAGGGTGTGATCCAGATCGAACAGAGTCAGTTTATGCGTCCCACGCTTGTCACCGCGCTTCCTGCGCCGCACTTCATGGGCGCTTGTTGCTTCGACAATGCGGGAAATTTCCGTCACTTGCTGCAACTTGGGTTTCAGGGCTTGCGCAGGTGCCACGCCTTGGGCCGAGTGAAAGTCTGAATCCCGTACGTGGAGAGCGTCAGGCCGATGCCCGAATCCCCGTGGCCGCTCCAGGGCAGGCGGGGGCTCACGCGGTCGCAGCAGTTCCAGTACACGCTGCCGGCGTTGACCTGGGCCAGCAGCGACCGGGCACGCGCCTCATCAGGCGTGAACACACCCGCCGTCAAACCGTAACGGGTGTCGTTCATCAGCTTCACCGCTTCAGCATCGCCCGATACTTTCTGGATGCCAATGATGGGGCCGAAGCTTTCCTCGCGCATGAGCTCCATGGTGTGATTCACTTCGGTGAACACGGTGGGCGCAAACCAGTTGCCAGGGCCTTTCAAACGCGTGCCACCGGCGAGCAGCTTGGCGCCCTTGGCTTTGGCGTCAAGCACCTGGGCTTCAAGCGCATCAATTTGCGGTGCACGCGTGATCGCCCCAATGTAGGTGTCCTCAGCCATCGGGTCGCCCACCTTGAAGCTGCGCACCGTGTCCAGAAAGGCCGCCACAAAGACATCGTGAATCTTCTCGTGGACGTAGATGCGCTCCACCGAGCAGCAACTCTGGCCGGTGTTGTACATGGCACCATCGGCCAGCGACTCGGCCGCTGCCTTGGGGTCGGCATCTTCGCAAACGTAGGTGGGGTCTTTGCCGCCCAGCTCCAGTTGCAGCTTGACCATGCGCGGACCCAGGGCCTGTGCAATCTTTGCGCCCGTGGCAAACGAGCCCGTGAAGAACAGGCCATCGATTTTTTGTGCCTGCAGCGCCGCGCCCACATCACCAGCACCGATGACCGCTGTGAAAACATCCTTGGGCACACCCGCATCATGCAGCAGCCGTGCAATGGACAGCCCGGTGAGTGTGGCGAATTCGGACGGCTTGTAAAGCACCACATTGCCGGTCAGCAACGCTGGAATAATCACATTGCAGCCCACAAACCAGGGGTAGTTCCAGGCTGAGATGTTGGCCACCACGCCAAGCGGCGTAGGCTGGATTTGCTCGGTCATACCGCCTTCGGCAAAGACGGTTTCAGTGGCCAGTTGGGCATCCACCTCGTTGAGAAAAAAGTCGATACGCGGCAGCAGACCGTTGAGCTCATTGCGCGACATCTTGATGGGCTTGCCGGTCTCGCGGGTCATGGTGGCGGCCAGCACCTCAAGCTGGGCCCCCACCGCCGCCCGAAACCGGACGACGCAGGCCTTGCGATCCGCCAGGGGTGCGGCAGCCCAAGCGGGTTGGGCGGAGCGGGCACGGGTGGCTTTGGCGGCAACTGAAGCGGCATCGTCCGCAGGGACTTGGGTGATGAGCGCGGCAGTGGCGGGGTTGTTAATGGTGAGCTGGTTCATGTTCGTCATGGGTTGGAAGCTGTCTTGGTAGCCCGGGCCGCCTCAAGAAAATCGGTGAGCAGGGGACTGTCGTCCAGTGTGTCCAAATCAGGCCGGTGGAATTCGGGGTGCCACTGGACGGCCGCCACATAAGCAGACCCCGCCGGGCCACCTGTATAGCGGATAGCCTCGATCATGCCGTCATCCGAGCAACGCGCCTCCACCACAAAACCAGGGGCCAGGTCTTTGATGCCCTGGTGGTGAATGCTGTTGACCTTGTTGCTGGTCACCCCCGCAAGCAGCCCGGCCAAACGCGTGTTTGGCATCACATCCAGCGCATGAAAATTCTGGTCGTACACATCCGCATCGCGATGTACCAATGCATCGGGTTGCTGCGTGGCAATGTCCTGGTACAGCGTGCCACCGAAGGCTACGTTGATTAGCTGCAGGCCACGGCACACACCAAACACCGGCTTGCCTGCTGCCACAAACGCCTTGACCAGCGCCTGCTCATAGTCGTCACGAATGCGGTCGCCATCCCATTGCGCCTGTAGCGGCGTCTCGCCATAGCTACCAGGCCAGACATCCGCACCGCCGTGCAGCACCAGCCCATCAAGCCACTGCGCATAGTCGTCAAAATGAACACCTCCCGTAACCGTGCGGCGAGTCTCGTCACCCACGGGGGAAGGGATCATCACCGGTAAAGCACCGCCCGACATAACCCAGTGCGCCATGGACTGCTCAAGGTATTGCAGCGTCTTCTTGCCAAATGCGATGCGTGCAGGGTCTGGGTGCATGAAGCATGCGCTGATGCCAATTTTTAAACGTGCCCCCACGCTTGTCACTGCGTCTACTGCGCTGCCCCCCGAGGGGGCCGTGCCTTGCTTGGGGCGGCCCGGCGCTGCGGCGTCTCCCTTGGTCACATCGCCGCCTCAAACAACTGTTTGAAATCAGATGCGATACACGGTCGCGGATTCGTCTGATGGCACATATCAGCAGTGGCGATTTCAATCAGCCGGGGCAAGTGCTCGGGCTTGACACCATGCGACACCAGACCACCCGTGATGCCGACACTGACCTTGAGTTGCTTGAGCCATGACACAAAGCCCTTGCCGCCACTGGCCACCTTGCAGACGTGGGCCAGTTCGTCAAATTTATCCGGCGCAAATTCATGGTTCCAAGCCATCACCGTGTCGATCATCAGCGCATTGGCCAGGCCATGGTGCAGGTCGCACACGGCGCCCAGGGCGTGGGCGCAGGAATGAACGGCACCCAGGTCTTTCTGAAAGGCGATGGCACCCATCATCGACGCCATCATCATGTCACTGCGTGCCTGCAGGTTGCCGGGCTCCTTCACGGCTGTAAGCAAAGCCGCAGCGGCGATGCGTGTGCCTTCGAGTGCAATGCCGTCACACAGCGGGTGGTAGGCGGGTGAGAGATAGCTCTCGATGTTGTGGGTCAAAGCGTCCATGCCGGTGGCTGCGGTCACGTGCGCGGGCAGGCCCAGCGTGAGTTCGGGGTCGGCAAAAACACAGCGCGCCAGAATCTTCGGACTGAAGACGACGCGCTTCAGATGGGTGTCGTTCTCGCTCACCACGCTGGAGCGGCCTACTTCGGAGCCCGTGCCCGACGTGGTGGGCAACGCCACGAAGTAAGGCAAATCATTCTCAATAGCCCGCACCTGGGGATGGTCCCACACGTATTCCAGAATGTCGCCCTCATGCGTAGCCGCCACGCCCACCACCTTGGCCACATCCAACGCGGCACCACCGCCAAACCCAATGATGCAATCTGCCTTGTGCGCCTTGTAAGCGGCAGCGCCGTGCATCACCTGGCTGCACGTGGGGTTGCCAAACACACCACTGAACACAGCCACGTCCAGCCCCGCCAGATGGGTTTTGAACTCCGCTAAAACGGGCAATGCCCCCAAAGCTGTGTCAGTAACGATCAACGGCCGCTTGAGGCCTTGGTCCAGCAGATGCTGTGCAACCAGCTTGCGGGTGCCCGCGCCGAACTTGATGGCTGTGGGAAATGAGAAAGAGGTGATGCTCATGGTGATTGAATGGCTTGTTTTAATTGAAGGTAAGGCTTGCGTCGGCGGGACGATGGCTGCGGATCTTCATTCACCCAACATCGCCATGCTGCAACAAGTGGACATCCAGCCCTGGCACGTCGTCGAAGTCTTTGCGGTTGTACGTGATGAGTCGCAGCTGATGCTGTATGGCCTGCGCAGCAAGCCATATGTCTCGCACACGATGCACAGGTGAACCACGACCCCTTTGCACCAGACTGAATGCAAGCTTGCCAAAAATCTCGCCCGTTGCTCCGTCTATCGGAAGAATGACTTTGTCGCGCAGTCGCTGCACGGTGGCGCGGCGACGCACGCGAACATGTTCATCAGGCGGAATTTCCGTCGCTTGCACCAGCTCAGCAATGGAGATGGGTGAGACATACACCGAAGCCTCGCCGACGATCGAGGCCAGGTCTGCCGCAGACAAGCGGCCTCGCTCCACCTCCACCCAGATGCCCGTATCAGCCAGATAACCGGCAGGCGGCTTCGCTTTCTTCACTGCCATGGATCATGCGCCTTGTCTGTCAGGCCGCTTTTGAAGGATTTGTTCACCCGTTTGACATCAGCGATCCAGTCGTCTTTGACCGCGCCAATCAATGGCCGGTACAAGTCGCCGAACGCCTCCATAGCGGTTTGGTGTCGCAACTGGGGGACAACCGTTGCGATCTGCTTTTGATTGCGCACGATCGAGATCGTGACGCCCTGATGCTCAACCTGATCCAGCATCTGGCTGAAGTTACGTGCAAATTCGGTAGCAGAAACAGCATGCATGGTTTTTCCTTAAAATTCACAAAATCAGATTAAATCAGATTTTTAAATTATCGGAATGGATGCGTCAAGCTCGTTGCCTAAATAATCTCGAAATAGCGCTTCATTTCCCAGTCAGTCACCGCGTCGAGCCATTGGCGCCATTCCCATGCACGGGTGGCAGCGAAGTGATCAACGAAAGTGTCGCCGAGCCAGTCGCGGGCAATGGTGGACTGCTGAAAGTTGCGCGTGGTCTCGATCAGGGTGCGCGGTGCCCGGGGAATGTGGTCCGCGCCCTGGTTGGTGCCGGTGATGGGTGGCGCGGTGAGTTTGAGGCCTTTTTCAACGCCATCCAGACCGGCAGCAAT
>JANYJD010000069.1 GCA_025358555.1 Rhodoferax sp. | reverse complement strand
GCAGGCATGCCCTCGGCCATCGTCAAGCAGCTCAACGAGTCACTGGCGCAGGTGCTGACAGCGCCCGACCTGCGCGACAAACTGTCGATCGAAGCGGTCGAGCCCATCGTCATGTCGCCCGAGCAGTTTGGCCAGTTCATCATGGCCGACATTGCCCGCTGGACCGCGCTGGCGCGCGCGCGCAACATTCAGCTGGAGAGTTAGCCGGGCGCACGTATTAACGGGCTTGCAGGCGGATTTCTTCCTGAATAGCAGTGAAATTCGCCTGTAGCCCTTGTCCCATATGCATAGTTAGCTATTAATTTAGTAATATTTAGTTTTACCCGATTTTCACCAAGGAACCCCATGGCCCGCAATACCCAGGTCAGCGCTGACGCCAACGCACCGCCCATTACCCAGATTCTGGCCAACTTTGTCGCCAACCATCCCTCGCGCGGCTGGAGTGACGCAGTGGACCACGAGGCGCACCGCACCTTCGTCAACTGGCTGGGCTGCGCCGTGGGCGCCGCGCACCATGAAGCGGCGGACGCGGCCCTGGCCGCCGTGCAGATGCTGCAACCCGCGGCGCAGGCCAGCGTGCTGGGCCGCAGTGAACGGGTGGACATGGCCAGCGCCGCGCTCATCAACGGCATCACCTCGCACACCTTCGACTTTGATGACACGCATTTAAAGACCATCATCCACCCGGCCGGGCCGGTGGCGTCTGCCGTGCTGGCATTGGCAGAAGGACTAAGCGCATCGAATGCAGCTTCTGGTCGGCCCGCCATCACCGGTCGCCAGCTTATTGATGCACTGGTGTTGGGCATCGACGTGTCCTGCCGCGTCGGCAATGCCATGTACCCAGACCACTACGACCGGGGCTGGCACATCACCGGCTCCACGGGCACCCTGGGCGCGGCAGCCGCCTGTGCACGCCTGCTCGGGCTGGACGCGCATAAGACGGCGATGGCGCTGGGCATTGCCGCCTCGCAACCGATTGGCATGCGCGAGCAGTTTGGCAGCATGACCAAGCCGTTTCATCCCGGCGCTGCTGCGCGCGCGGGCCTGATGTCGGCACTGCTTGCCAGCAAGGGCTTTACCTCCAGCCCCAAGGCGCTGGAAGCCCCGCGCGGCATGATGCAAACCATCTCCAACAAGAACGACTGGAGCGAGATAACCCACGAGCTGGGCCAGCGCTTCGAGATTTCCTTCAACAGCTACAAGCCCTTCGCCTGCGGCATCGTCATCCACCCCAGCATCGACGCCTGCTCGCAACTCAGGACGCAGGGCGTGAATGCGCAAGACGTGCAGCGCATTGAACTCAAAGTGCATTCACTCGTGCTGGAACTCACCGGCAAAAAGGAACCCGCCGACGGCCTGCAGGCCAAGTTCAGCGTGTACCACGGCTGTGCGGCAGGCCTGGTTTTTGGCCAGGCCACGGAGAACGAATACGCCGACAGCATCGTCAACCGTCCCGACATGCTGGCCCTGCGCCGCAAGGTGGTGGCCACGGTGGATGACAGCATTGACGAAGCCAGCGCCGATGTGACGGCGGTGCTGAACGACGGCCGCCGGGTCCACGTGTTTGTGGCGCATGCCATCGGCTCGCTGCAAAATCCGATGACCGATGCCATGCTGGAAGGCAAGTTCCGCGGCATGAGCGACAGCGTGCTTGGGGCGCAGCAGAGCATCGCGCTGATCACCGCAGCCTGGGGGATGGGTCAGGCAGAAAACGTGAGTGCTTTGGCCGCGCTGGCGCAGCCCTGAAGAGCAGACTTTTTGATGTAGCCCTCGTCCTGCATGCATAAGTAGCTACAATTTGCATAGTGAATTTCAACCGGACCGTGCCTCAATCCTGCCCACGCGGATAATCCAGCCTATGTCAATCACCCGCCGAGACACCCTTGCAGCGATGCTCGGCACCGCACTGCCGGGCCTGGCGCTTCACGCGCAGCAAAACCGTGCCACGGGGGTGGACGAAACATGGCTTGACACACAGCGCCAGCGCGAGGTGCCGGTCAAGCTGCGCTGGCCGGACGCGTCGGCGTACCCTGGACAGCGCCCGGTGGTGCTGTTCTCACACGGACTGGGCGGCACGCGCGAAGGCGGCAGCGTGTGGGGTGAGGCCTGGGCTGCGGCGGGCTTTGTGGTGCTGCATTTGCAGCACCCGGGCAGCGACTTGGCGGCCTTGCGCGGCGCAGCTTCATCGTTCAACGACAAGGCTGGGCTGCGCTCAGTTGGCAGTGCGGCGCAACTGCTGGCGCGGCTGCAAGATGTGGGGTTTGCGCTGGACGAGATCGGCCGCAGGCACGGCGCAAGCCAGGGCCGCTGGGGTACGGTGCGGCCCACGCAGATGGGGATGAGCGGCCATTCACTTGGCGCCATCACCACCTTGGGCATGGCAGGCCAGCGATATGCAAAGTTTGAAGGCATCAGCGAGCCACGGTTGGCCTCGTTCATCACGTTGTCGCCGTCAATGCCCACCACCGGAGATGCCAGGCAGGCATTTGAGCGCATGGCGAGACCGCTGCTGTCAGTCACGGGCACGCGGGATGGCGACGTGGCCGGCACCGGGGCCACGCCTGAACGACGCGCAGCCGTGTTTGCGGCTCTGCCATCAGGGAGTGCGGCAGGAGATACTGCAAGCAACACAGCGGGCAACAAGGCCCATCTGGTGTTGCAGGACGCAGACCACATGACATTTGCCGGGCAGACGGGCCAGGCCGTGGAAATTGTGCCGCGCGAGGCGGTGACGCGCCACCTGCAACACGCGCACCATGCGCTGGTGGCCGCTGTGACCACCGACTGGTGGAAGGCCACCTTGATGGACGATTCAGCTGCGCGCAACCGCCTGCGTGCACCGGTCCATCTGCGCGCGGGCGACCTCTGGCAACAGAAGTAGCCCAGGGAAACGCATGTTGCGGCCTGGGGCGTGCTGTCGGTCCACGCGGCAGTCGTCATTGTGGTCTGGCATTGTGGGCTGGCACGCAAAGGCAGGCAATGACACAATCAGGTTCAGCCGATGAAACAAAAAGCGTCACATTCACCCGCGATGCAAGCTCTTCCCAAGTGGAAATTCCGTCTGACATCGACCTGTGCCTTGTGCAGCATCCTGGCGGCGGTAAATGCATCGGCCCAGGGCTCCGCAGAACAGGGCTTTCGCCTGATGGCGGCGGGCTCGGCCGGCAACTGCGTGGTGTGCCACAGCATGCCGGGCGCCAGCGGCCCAGCCAGCACGTTTGCGCCTGCCCTGCACCAGGTGGGCGCGCGTTACAGCCCGCAGGAATTGCGCCAGTGGGTCACCGATGCGCGCCTGATCAAACCCGCCACCTTGATGCCACCGTTTGGCACGACGCAAGGCACAAATTCACCCATGCTGGCCCAGCCTCTGCTCAGCGCTGAAGACATCGGCCACGTGGTGGCGGCCTTGCAGACCCTGCGCTGAAAGTGGTGGCCCGATGAACGACATGATGGACCCTGCCCGCAGCGAGCCAACGCGGCGCGCATGGCTCCAGTTGGCGGCAACGCCGGTGCTGGCACCGCTTTTGATGACGGCGCAGGCGCAGGGCTTCAACGTGACAAGTGCCCAACTGCTGGCCATGAACCTCAAACCTGATGGCATCAAGATGGACCTGGCACGCACACCCGACAGCGGCGCGTCTGTGCCTTTGCAAGCCAGCGTCAATGCCCCGACCGGCCTGAAGATCACAGGCGTTGAGGTGTTTTTGCCTGAGAACCCCAACACGCGGGCGCTCAAGCTGCGCCTGGCTGAGCCGCAGAGCCAGTTTGTTTTTTCCACCCGGCTGCGGCTGGCCGCCAGCCAGGATGTGTGGGTTGTCGCCACCCTGAGCGACGACAGCAAACTGGGTGCCAGCGCGCCCACTGTCATCACTTCGTCCACGTGCTTCGACGCAAGCTAGAGATGGCCCCCACGGTCGCTCACTTCGTGTGGCTTCCTGCCCCCCAGGGGGGCCGCATTTTCCCTTGGGGCGGCCCGGCGGGAAAACATTCCCCCACGGTCGCCCACTGCGTGGGGCTTGCGCAAGAGAATGGCCTTGTCCAAACGGTAACCACCTCATGTCTAACCAATATCCATCGCGGCTGACGTTTGCGGGCAGCATGCGCCCCGGCAACACGGTGGAGGCGCGGTGGATTGCCGGGCATCCGATGGAAACGGGGTTGCGGGGCGACGACGTCGGGCGGCGCATCCCGCGCAACATCATCGTCCAGGCGCGCGTGCTGCTGGATGGCAAGCTGCTGTTTGAGTTTGAACCCGGCACCGGCATGTCGGCCAACCCGTACCTTTCGTTTGGTTTCACTGTGCCGCAGCAAGGTGGCATTTTGTCGGTGCATTGGGTGGACGACAACGGGCAGCGCGGCTCGGTGCAGCAAGTGCTGCTGCTGGAAGAATGAGGTTGCCCGTCATCGCCGCCCGCCTGAGCGCGCAATGGCTTGGGTTGCAGGCCGCAGCGCCCATGATCGCGGTGTTGGCAAGTCTGCTGTTGTGGGCAGTGCCCGCAGCGGCGCAAACGCAAGCCTGGCCCGACAACCCCAAGCTCAGCGGCAACGCGTTCCTGCCGCCCGGTCTGCGCAAGCTGCAAGACGAATCTTCCACCAGTCCGATCGGCCCGTGGCTGGACAAAGGTCGCGCCCTGTGGGCTGACTCCAGCAGCGGGCCAAGCTGCCAAAGTTGCCACGCCAGCATCGAATCGCTTAAAGATTCCGCAGCCAGGTTTCCAAGGCTGGCGGCCAAGGGCCAAAACCTGGTGAACCTGGTGAATCTGGAAGACCAGGTCATCGCCTGCATCGCGCGCAGCGGCCGGCCGAACACCAAACCAGAAGATGACGACGTGCTGGCCCTGAGCGCCGCTTTGCACGACGCGGCCAAAGGCGTGCCTTTTGATGTGCGCCCCGCCCCCGGCCAGGCTGCGCAATGGCAGGCCCTGTTGGCACAGGGCGCGCTGCGTTTCACAACCCGCCTGGGCCGCATGAACCTGGCCTGCGTGCATTGCCACGAGCAAAACGTGGGGCGGCAGATGCGCACCGATGTCGTCAGCCCGGGCCACCCAACCGGCTTCCCGGTGTACCGCATGGGCTGGCAGCGCTTGGGCTCCCTGGAGCGGCGCCTGCGCGCCTGCTACTCTGGCGTGCAGGCCGTGCTGCCAGCGCCCGGCGCTGCTGAATTGCGGGAACTGGAGCTGTACCTGAAGGTGCGTGCCAGCGGCATGCCGATTGAGGGGCCGTCGATCCGGCGCTAGGCGCTAAGCCCGGATTTGCCCAACGCGTCACTGCGCGCGGGAAAACCGCCGCCGCGACATGGCTGCGCATCCAGACAGTGCGAGGGCAAACAACGCCAAGCTCAATGGCTCGGGCACGGAACTGCTCCGCAGCGGCTCGGCATAGAGAAAGTCGTCCATCGCGACAACATCGTCATTCGGGTTGCCGAGGCTGCCGTTAGAACGGATGGTATTCAGGCCTGAAGTGAGTCGAACCCGGCTGATGCGCTCGCCAGCATCGGCAACCGCACCCAGGAAGCTCAAGCCCTGGTTGCCCGCCACCAATGCGTCCCGCGCAAAAACTTGGAACCAGAGCGCGCGCAGTTGTAAAATTTCTCGACACTTTTATGCTGCGCCACACGTCGCACCGGCCCTGCCAATCAAACAACATTGTGGGAGCTGGATCTGGCTTGAAGGTGCACGCCATCGGCATGCCCACTGATAATCAAACCTCTGTCCTGCAAAGCCCACCCGCATGAACACCTTCGTCAACCTGGTCGCCACACGCTGCAAAAACGGCGACCACGCCAGCCTGTTTCGCTGGTACAACGACCACGTCCACATCCTCATGGGGTTTGACGGCCTGCAGCGGGCCGCGCTGTACCGCCGTGCCGCTGAGCCCCCGGCGGGCGACACCACTGCCGCGCCAGAGTACTTCTGCGTCTATGACTTTGCCAGCCAGGCCGACTTCATGGCGTTTGAAGTGGGCGACGCGCGCGAGCAAGCGCGCCAGATTCTGCTGGGCGGCTGGGGCAAGGATGGCATCGAGATCACGCAGCGCACGCAGTTCTGGCGGCTGGGCGCGCGCATGACCACCAGCGCGGTGGCCGCTGGCGATGGACTGTGGCAAGTTCAGTCGCTGCACCTGGGCGCTGGCCCGGTGCCAGGCGTAGCGCGCTGGTTGGGTGACCGTTTGCACCGGGTGCTGGCGGGCCATGACGTCGGCCACCTGGCCTGGCACCGCGCGGTTGACGCCAACGATGCGGGCGGCGACGCCTTGGTGATTGCGCAAACGGGCGTGCCAGCCTCGGTGCCCTCTCCCCCTGCCTTGCTGCCCGGTTGGTGGCAGGGTGACGGAGATAACGCGAGACTTAACGCATGGGGCCACGCCCCGGCAACTGCTGCCATCGCGTGGCAGGCGCCGTACCGGCAGCTATTCGTCTGGGGACGTTGACTGAAAGACCGTGCCGTTTCGTACTACTGGAGCGGCGACGCCATCCGCAGCAGAAGCGTGGGCGACGCTGTGCTTTCAGACACGCTTGATGTGCCGGCGCCCCCCGCGCGACTGTTGGCAGACTGGCAAAGGGACATCTCGCTGCGCCTGGCCCTGGAACCAGGCGACGTCGAGGCATTGCCCTTGGCACGGGCGCGCATGCGCTGGCCGGGCTACCGTGAGTGCGTACAGGCGGTGTCCGATTGGCTGCGCACGCTGGGTCTGAATGACCTGCCAGCCTCCTCTGAGGTTGCCCTGATGGCCTGCCGTGGCGCCCGGTACCACCACGACGGCGCGCAATATGGCGGCGCGGCTTTCTGCAATCTTTTTATGAGCGAAGACCGGGGGCTGGATCTGTGTTTTGCCGCGACCGGCCATCGAATCCCCCTGGTCCGAGGCACGGTGGTCGTGTTCGATACCGGCCAGGTCCACGGCGTTGTTGAGCGCGGCAGCAAGGTTTTCAAGGCGGCTAATTTCCCTGCCGGGCGGGCTTGCACCCAGATGTTTCTGACATGGGAATTGCCCATTGAGAATGCCCAAGTCGCACGCCTACTCGGCGTTGATTTCGACATCGACCCTGCGGCTGCTTTGCTATTGGATGAAGAGCAGGTCTGGCTGAACGGCGCGCGCGCCGACGTGTGCCTGGAATCGGGGCGGTGGCGCGTTGCTGGTTTTGAAGGATTGCAAATCGCGACGGGGAACTGAAGTATTGATGTTTTCATGGTCCGGTGAGATAGTCGGGGGCGCGTCTCGATCAACCCAACCGGAAAAAACATGCCATTCAAACTCGCACTCTCAATCGCCATCGCCTGCGCAGCCGCCTTCACCGCCCTGCCCGCAGCCGCCCAAACAACCCCCACACCCCCACCAGCGCCCGCGCCCGAGATGACGCTGGCGCGGCTGGACTGCGGCACGCCTGTGCTCAACCTGGTGGCCCGCTTCAACGACGCCTGGGCCTTCACCGACAACCGGGTGATGTTCACCTTCAGCTGCTACCTGATCAAGCGTGGCGACGAGTACATGCTGTGGGACACTGGCCACGCTTTGACCGCCGGTGCACCGGCGCCTAAAGTGAGCATCGTGGACCAGTTGGCGCAAATCAACGTCAAGCCCGAGCAGATCAAGTATGTGGGCATCAGCCACTACCACGCCGACCACACCGGCCAAGTGGCGTCGTTCCCCGGCGCAACGGTTCTGATTGGCAAGGGCGACTGGGACGGCATCACCGCGCCCAAGCCCAATGTGGGTGCCAGCGTGGCCCCGTTCACCCACTGGATCAGCGGTGGCGGCAAGCTGGAAGCATTGCCGGGCGACAAGGATGTGTTTGGCGATGGCTCGGTCGTCATCCTCAACACCCCCGGCCACACGCCGGGGCACCACAGCCTGCTGGTTCAACTCAAAGAAAAAGGCCCGGTATTGATCACCGGCGACCTGACGCACTTCCAGGAGAACTATGCCAACAACGGCGTGCCCAGCTTCAACTTCCACCGGGGCGACACGCTGGCGTCGCTTGACCGCTTCAAGACGGCAGCAGCCAACCTGAAAGCCACGGTGATCATCCAGCATGACGCGCGGGATGTGGGCAAGCTGCCGGCCTGGCCCGGTTCTGTGAAGTGACCCTTCACGAGGCAAATGAATAGCGATTCTTGCTTTGTTTGGCCTGGTACATCGCCTTGTCGGCACTGTTGATCAAGGCATCCGCCGTGGCGCCGTCTTCAGGGAAGATTGAAATTCCCACACTGGCGCTGACACGGGCGTTGATCGTAAGGCCATCAACAGTCACGCTGCACGGCGATTGAATCGACTCGAGTATTTTGTCTGCGACAGTCGACAGGTCTTGCCTGTCTTTGACCTCCGCGAAGAGTAACAGGAATTCGTCACCGCCATGGCGGCTGATGGTGTCAACGTCCCGCACACATTGCGACAGTCGGGCCGCAACCGCTTGCAAAACGCTGTCTCCTGCGGCGTGTCCGTGGGTGTCGTTGATTTTTTTGAAATTATCCAGGTCAATGAACATCACGGCCAGGCTCCAACCGTGCCGACGGGCCTGCGCCAAACCGTGTTCAATGCGGTCGTTGAACAAAACGCGGTTGGGCAAGCCGGTCAGTGGGTCATGAAGGGCATCGTGCCGGGCTGCCTCCGCCAGCTCCTTGACCGCCACCAATTTGAATTCGAGAATGTGGCGTGCGCGGATCTCGTCTTTAAGGTCGACATTCACCTCCGCGAGATTGTCAGCCGCTTCCTGCACCTTTTCCTCAATGGCTTCGCTTTGCACAAGCACTTTTTCCATGCTCTGACGCGGGCTCTGGCTCCCAATACCCTCCTTCAAGTCCGAATTGACCGAGGACAGATCTTGCGCAGCTTCCTCCACCAGAGCCTTGACTTTTTCAGTTTGTCCCAACGCTTTTGAGAGTGGCTTCGGCGGCTTTTTGGGGGTTGGCAAAGTTGTGTCTGGAGTAGATGTCATTGAGGTGGGCTGGTAAAAGTTGTTGTTGACCGCACTTTACTTTGGCGAGCAAATCAAGCGAATTTTAATGCGGGATGTGGATTAGCTGCTGGCGTGGCGAACGGCGGTGAAGCACAGCAATCTGGCCTTATTTCGTCAAGTTTAACAGTATAAACGGCCTCTAGCCCTTGTCCACATTGCACAATTAGCTATTTATATCATAGTATTCGGCTGTCAATAAAGCCTGACGGCCATGTCAAACTGCCAGGTCCGGCGGATCTCGACCACGTCGTAATCGAGAAGCAGGCCGGGCGGGAACGCCTGGTAATTTGCCTGGCTGTGCACGATGCGCCGTACCGCTTCATCAATGGCGGGCACGCCGCTGGAGCGCACGAAGGTCACCGACTCCACCGATCCGTCGCTTCGAATGGCCACCGTCACCAGCGGGTCGGCGTGCGGCTGCTTGGCGAGTTCGCGGACCGTGTCAAACGTCATGTTCAGCTGGATCTTGCGGCCCCAGACTTCGGCGTAGGCGATGAGTTCTGCATTGGAATCGGCGCGCCCAAAGAGCCTGCCCCGGCGCACGCTGCTCTCGGAGGGCAACAGGCGCTGCGCCGCCGCTGCCGCATCACGCCGGTCGGCTTCTTCGTTCAACTGCCGCCCTATCGCCCGCAGCCGATCTTCGCGCTTTTCCGCCTCGGCCTGGATGGCCGCCAGACGCGCAGCCTCAAGCCCGGCCGCTTGGGCCCGCGCGCTCGCCTGGCGGGCAGCGTCCTGTCGTGCCGCTTCTTGCCCTGCTGCGGCCTGCTGCGCTGCCGCCTGCCGTTCACCTTCGGCGCGCGCCGCTTCAGCCCTTGCTGCCTCTTGACGGCCGGCCTCGGCCCGGGCTGCTACTGCCCTAGCTGCTTCTGCCCTTGCCGCTTCTGCCCTTGCCGCTTCTGCCCTAGCCGCTTCTGCTCTGGCCGCCTCTGCTCTAGCCGCTTCTGCTCTGGCCGCTTCTGCCTTGGCGGCCTCAGCCCTGCCTGACTCGGCCTTGGCCGCCTCTGCTCTGGCTGCCCCCGCTGCCGCCGCTCTCGCCGCTTCCTGCCGTTCTGCCTCCTGACGCGCAGCCTCCTGGCGTTGTGACTGCGCCTGCGCCTGCGCCCGCGCTGCGTCTTGCTGTGCGGCTAACCTGCGCTCAGCTTCAACGCGTACGGTCTCAGTCCGCACGGCTTCCTGACGGGCTGTTTGCTGTCGCGCTGCCTCCTGTTTAGCCATCTCCCGCTTCGCCGCCTCTTGCTTTGCGATCTGCTGTCGTGCCGCCGCCTGCTTTGCCGCCTCCTGGTGCTCTGCGTCGATCCGGGCAGCTTCCGCCAGCGCTGCATCCTGACGTGCGGCCTCTAGTCGGACTGCCGCCTGTTTTGCGGCCTCCTGGCGTGCCGCCTCCTGACGTGCTGCCTCCTGGCGTTCGGCGTCTGCCCGTGCGGCCTCGGCCGTTGCCACTTCCCGCCGGGCTGCCTCCTGTCGAATCGCCTCTAATCGCACTGCCTCTTGCTGTGCCGCTGCTTGGCGCGCTGCTTCCTGTCGAACTAATTCCTGTAGGGCCACTTCTTGTCGTTCTGCTGCCTGACGAATGGCCTCCTGGCGCTCGGTTTGCGCCCGTGCCGTCTCCAAGAGCGTGGCATCGACACGCGCCGCCGCCTGACGGATGACCTCCACGCGCGCGGCCTCTTGCTGCGCTGCTGCTTGTTTCGCAATCTCCTGGCGTTCTGCTTCTGCCCGCGAAGCCTCTTGCCGTGCGGCTGCCTGCCGCGCGGCTTGCTGCCGATCAGCGTCGGCCTGCCCGGCCTGCTCGGCCTGCCGCTGCTCTGCCTGCTTTGCATCATCAGCGTCTCGCACCGGTGGCGTCGCGGCAGCCGAACTCGCTGCGCTTGGCGCCACCGCGGTCACGGGCGACGAAACCTCTGGCGCAGGCGGCACGGTCCAGGTGGACTGGTCCGACTGCGCCAGGGCGATCACGGCTTCATTTGACGCAGGCAGCGGCGCACTTTCATTGGGCCGCCCGGCGGGCGCACGTAGGGACTCAGGGGGCTCAGGGGGTTAAGGGGGCTTAGGCGGCGCAGTACCCACCGCAACAGCAATAGCCGGTGCGACGGTCTTTGGCTTGGCCACTTTCTTCGGTTTGGCCTGCGGCACGTTTACAGCTGTCATCAATTTTGGCGGCGGGGGCGGGGGCGGGGGCGGGGACACGAGTGTCAACATCGTCGGCTCAGCGGCAACCGGCTTGTCAACTTCTGCCTTCGCTGCCTTCCCCGCATTCTCCGGACTCGGCAAGGGCTCTGCAGGCCGAACCGGCGCCGCAAGCAGCACGGCCTGCAAATCAGGCACCTCGGTACGTCGATCCTGCCACGGGAAGCCGAAGCCTGGCAATCCAAGACCCTGGCCTGCAAACGTCAGGCTCAGCAGCAGCGCGTGGATCGATAGGGAGAGCATGAGCCCGAGCGACAGATGCCGGCGCTCAACACGTATGCGCGGGCCAGGCTGCTGGCCATCGGCTGCGACTGCGACTGCGGCTGCGGCTGCGGATTCGAACTCGGCTTCCAGTGATTCTGGATTGGATAAGTTCGGGGACCGCATGGCTCCTATTGTCTTATCCAAACTGTCAGACTCCCGCGCCATCACTTGGGCGTTCGCCCAGGGGCTAAAAAACCTCGGTATCCACCTCGTTGTTGGCCTGCGCGTTGTAGCGGTTGCCGGCCACCGTGCCGTTATTGACCAGGCCCTCCAGCCGCGCCATGACTTGCGCGCTGAGTTGCACATCCACCGCAGCCAAGTCTTCCTGCAAATGCGCCACACTGGTGGTGCCGGGGATGGGAATGATGTGCGGCGCCTTGTACAGCAGCCAGGCCAGTGCCAACTGGGCTGGCGTGCAGCCGACCTCCTGCGCCAGCGCGGTGAACCCGGCCAGCAGCTTCAGATTGGCCGCGTAGGCGTCACCCATGAAGCGCGGCATGGTTTTGCGGATGTCGTTGGCGGCCATGTTGGCCTCCACCGGCGGTGCACTGGTCAAAAAGCCGCGTGCCACCGGGCCGAATGCGACGAAGGCTGTGCCCAACTCCTTGCAGGCGTCCAGTATGGCGATTTCGGGGTTGCGCGTCCACAGCGAATATTCCGTTTGCACGGCGGCAATCGGGTGCACCGCGTAGGCTTTGCGCAGCGTGGTGGCAGACACTTCCGACAGGCCGATGCTGCGGATGTGGCCCTTGCGCACCAAGTCGCTCAACGCGCCCACGCTGTCTTCGATGGGTACCTTTTTGTCCCAGCGGTGCAGGTAATACAGGTCGATCACGTCGGTCTGCAGGCTACGCAGGCTGTTTTCGCAATCGCGGCGGATGGCCTCCGGCCGGCCGTCGATCACACGCACCTTTTTGCCGTCGGCGGCCACGTCAACACCGGCCATGCCGCCCTTGCTGCACAGCGTGAACTGGCTGCGATGCGACTTGAGCACCCTGCCCACCAGCAGCTCGTTGCTGCCCATGCCATACAGCGCCGCTGTGTCAAACAGCGTGACGCCTGCGTCCAGCGCCGACAGCAGTAGGCGCTCGGCCACATCAGCCGCAGGCGGTGCGCCGTAGGCGTGGCTCAGGTTCATGCAGCCCAGGCCGATGGCCGAGACTTCAAACGGGCCAATTTTGCGTGTTTGCATGGTGCTCTGCGCTTTAAGCTTTGTCATGCGCATCAGGCACGTTGGGCACGGTTTTCAGAAAGCGGTCAAAGTCTTCACGCCGCCCCAGTGCGCCCTCGCGTTGAAGATAGTCCAGCGTCATCACAGACGCCATTTTTTCAGACGCTGCGCTGGCAATGAACTGATTGACCGAAATGTTGTCGCGCGCGGCCAATTCGCGGATTTTTTCGTGAACCGAATTCGGCAACCGAACCGTCAAAGCTGTCATGACATGCTCCTTAACATTTCTAAAAAATCTCCGGGTTTCACCGCCTGAATGCCCAGCGAAACCGCGCGCTTGAAGTCAGCCACATTGTGCGTGACGATGAAGCGGCTGCCCGAGGCCACTGCGCACTCCAGCACCATGTCATCGTCTGGGTCGCGTAAAAACGGTCGCCACAGGTAATGCACATCTTGCAAATGTGCGACCGATGCGAGGTAGCGGCAAAAAGCCAGCGCATCTTCAGGGCCCGTGCCGGGCGGCAAATGCTCAGGCCGGGACAATACAGCCTGCCATTCGGTGTACAGCGCCACACTCAGGGCTGGCTGAAATCGCGCATGCGGCAATGATGACACCAAGGCAAAGCTCGCCCCCTGCCGTGAGCGAACAGCCGCTACCAGGACCGAAGTGTCGAGAACGATTTTCACAGTTATGCCAGTATAACCATAGGATTGGAAAACCCTAGCAAACTTTTGTACGATGAAATTACGATTCATGGGATAAGCTGGATCGTACCTGCCCAGGAGCAAACACGACCATCCGCATCGACGGCCAAGAACTTAATTTGCTCAACTCGCTGCTTGCAACCCGGCCGCAGGGCAGGCCTGCCGCACCCAAACCGTAGGTTGCACCGGCTGGAGCCCGCCCGCAAATTTAGCACCGCACCGGTGGCTTGGCTCCCCGGTGCACAACACCTTGGGCAAATCGCTCTCGCTGGCATCCGGCCACGGCGATTCGGTCACCAGCGTGGCCTTCTCGCCCGACGGTGCTAGCATTGCCTCGGGCTCTGATGACAACACCGTGCGGGTCTGGAATGCGGCCAGTGGCAACTTCCTGCGCGGTCACTGGGCAAACCAATTGGGGCAGAACACCGGGCATGCTGTGTGGAGCGCACCCGGCATCGACAACAGCGCGCCGCACGGCCAATTGCTCTCTGCCAGTGGCGATGCCTGGCGCGTGCTGAACTGGCAGGTTTGGGACCACCCAGCCGCACCGGGGCAGTGGAACCGACTGCCGCTGGAGGTTTATTGAATTAAGCCCACCCAAGTTTGCATCGGATCTGGTTGCTCAACCGTTAAATTGCTCAACGTTAACTTGCTCAGCCGTTCAATTGCTGCTCCAGGTCATGCAGCACCTGATAGCAGTTCAGCACCTGGGCCACGCTGCTGTTGGGCTCGCGGCCTTCGCGGATGGCGGCGAAGAATTCGCGGTCTTGCAGCTCGATGCCGTTCATGCTCACATCTATTTTGCTCACGTCGATTTTTTCTTCTTTGCCCGAACTCGTCGATTGCACCAGGTCGTCATACCGCGCAAGGTAAGTCCCCGTATCGCCGATGTAGCGGAAGAACGTGCCGAGTGGGCCGTCATTGTTGAAGCTCAAGCTCAGGGTGCAAATGGCGCCGTTGGCCGCCTTGAGCTGGATGCTCATGTCCATCGCAATTTCCAAAGCCGGGTGGATCGGCCCCTGCACGGCGTTGGCCTTCACGATGGGGCTGCCGCACTGATAGGCAAACAGATCGACCGTGTGGGCCGCGTGGTGCCACAGCAAATGATCCGTCCAGCTGCGGGCCTGGCCCAACGCATTCATGTTGGTGCGGCGGAAGAAATAGGTCTGCACATCCATTTGCTGGATGTTGAACCGCTTTGCCACGATTTCTTTGTGCACGTACTGGTGGCTGGGGTTGAAGCGGCGGGTGTGGCCGCACATCGCCACCAGTCCGCTGGTCTTGGCCAGCGCCACCACATCGGTCGCGCCCTTGAGGGTATCGGCCAACGGAATCTCCACCTGCACATGCTTGCCCGCCTTCAGGCAGGCGAGGGTCTGCGCGGCATGCATCTGCGTGGGTGTGCACAGGATGACGGCATCCACCTCCTTCAGCGCCAGGCTGTCTTCCAGATTCGTGGTGACGTGCTTGATGCCGTATTTGGCGGCCGTCTCACGGGTCTTCTCCAGGTCGCGGCTGATGAGCGAGACGACTTCCACGCCGTCAATGTTTTTAATGCCGTCGATGTGCTTGATACCGAAGGCGCCCGCGCCTGCAAGGGCTACTTTGATGGTTTTAGTCATGTCAGTTGTTTTCCAGTATGAGATGGCCAACAGCGGTATTGCTGGCGGGCACATGGTAGAAGCGGTGCTTCAAGGCAGGCGCTTTGCCGCCATTGAGGTCAGACATGGCACCGCGCGCGATAAGCCACATTACCAACTCAATGCCTTCGCTGCCGGCCTCACGCACATAGTCTATGTGCGGCTTCTTGGCCAGGCCTTCGGGGTCGGCAATCAGCTGGTCCAAAAACGCATTGTCAAACGCCTTGTTGATCAAGCCCGCGCGCGGGCCCTGCAACTGGTGGCTCATGCCGCCCGTGCCCCAGATTTGCACATTCAGGTCTTGGTCATAAGATTCGACCGCGCGGCGGATCGCTTTGCCCAGGTTCAGGCAGCGCTGGCCCGAGGGCACCGGGTACTGCACCACATTCACGGCAAAGGGAATCACCGGGCAGGGCCAGGAGAAGTTGCTTTGCGGTGGCTGGCCGCACATCAGCGACAGCGGCACCGTGAGGCCGTGGTCTACGTCCATCTTGTTGACGATGGTCAGGTCAAAATCCTGCTGGATGACGGACTGCGCAATGTGCCCAGCCAGGTCCGTGTGGCCCTGTACCACCGGCACCGGGCGCGGGCCCCAGCCTTCGTCTGCGGGCTGGTAGCTGGCGGCCGTGCCAATGGCAAAGGTGGGAATCATGTCCAGGCTGAAAGCGGTGGCATGGTCGTTGAAGACCAGAAAGATCACGTCGGGCGTGTTGTCTTTCATCCATTGTTTGGAATACTCGTAGCCTTGG
>JANYJD010000043.1 GCA_025358555.1 Rhodoferax sp. | reverse complement strand
CGACAACCCTGATGGCCACTTCAAATTCCCCCACCTTTGGCCAGTCAAATTCCCCCAGGCAGGACGGCTAAAGTATCAATTTTTTAGCCTGCCTGGTTCTGACCTCCTTTCTTGGTAATTTCTTCCTGACTTTTT
Organism: Rhodoferax sp.; assembly: GCA_025358555.1. GTDB lineage: Bacteria > Pseudomonadota > Gammaproteobacteria > Burkholderiales > Burkholderiaceae_C > JANYCG01. Next base: position 50,071 of record JANYJD010000043.1, on the reverse strand, counting down.
GGTTTTGTTTATAAACGGCTGTTTGGCAAGCGCAAGCGCGTCAGGCCGAAGGTGAAACGCCGGGGAGCTGTGGACAACTGTCGCACCGGTGCGCAGCACCGGCTGTCCACAGGCTCGTCCTGTGGTCAGGACAGTTGTCCACGGCGGGCGAGTGCATCACACGGCGCTGGCACTGGCAATGCGCGAGACAGCCTCCTTCAGCCGGTAACTCTTGCCCTCAAACGCCAGCAGTGCCGAGCGGTGCATCAACCGGTCCAGAATGGCTGTACCCATCGTGTTGTCGCCCAGGTATTTGCCCCAGTCCTCAACGATCCGGTTGGAGGTCACCACAATGGAGCGGCGCAGTTTGTAGCGTCGATGCACCACCGTCTGCAACAACTCGGCGGCACCCTCCGAGATGCGCCGCGCCAGAAACAGATCATCAAGCACCAGCAAATCTGGCTCCAGCATGCCCTTGAGCAGTTTGGCCTGCTCAACTGGGCTGGCCAGGCAGTAATGCGCAAACACGCTGTCGGCCTCCACGTAGCGCACCTCAACGCCCTGCAGGGTGGCCTGGTAGGCAACAGCCTTTGCAATGTGGCTTTTGCCGGTGCCGGGCTTGCCGATGAGCAGCCCATTGATCCCCTCGGTGATGAATTTGAGGGTGTGCAACTCAAAGCACGCCTGGCGGGGCACCTTGGGATTGAAGTGCCAATCAAAGTCTGCCAGTGTCAGCCGCTCATCAAGCCCGCACTGCTTGAAGCGCCGCTCTGTCAATCGCGAGCGGCGCCGGTCAAGTTCATCTTGCAGCAACATGCAAAAGGTTTCAGAGAAGGGTTGCTCGCTGGCCTGGGCTTGCAGGATGCGTGTCTCCAGTGTGGCCGCCATTCCCGACAGACGCAGCTCAATCAGGGCGCGTTCAGTCTCATGTCTGCTCATTGTCATAGGGTTGCCTCTACTTGGGTTTGTGCTCGGGTCGGTGCCTGGGTCGGTGCCTGGGTCGGTGCTTGGGTTGGTGCCAGAGTGGCGCTTTGCTGTGCGCCCAGGGTGAACAGATCGGCGTAGTCATCGCCAGCGCGGATCAAGGCATGGCTCTGGGTCAGAAGACAGTTCGCTTCGGAATTGGGCGCATCGAGCAGGATCAAAGCATCCTCCATCAGCTGCTCGGTCAAGGTCTTGACGTGGCCGTAGCTGTACACGCCCTGTGTCATCGCCATTTCGCAAGCACTGTTGATCAATCGGCGTGGGTAGCGCCGTACCAATCCGACGATGCCCCAGAGCTTGCGTTGACCGACGCGCCCTTCGCGCTCAAACAGGGTCTCGCACAGCCTGTGGGTGGCCGCCCCAATGGCCTTGGCCTGAGTCAGAATTCGCTGTGTCTCGCGCGATGGATTGAAGACGCGCTCGTTCATGGGCAGCACCACGGTTCCGGGTTTCTCAGCCCGGTCATGCGTGCGCAGAAGGGCTTGCGTCTTGAAGTCGCGTATCTCCAGGCGACGCGCAAACAGGCGCACCAGCACCCGGCTTCCAATGACTGCCGGACGGGCTGCATAACTGCTGTGGTCAACCCGGACGCAGGAGTCGTCGTTGACGCTGTACTGACCCTCAGTAAAGTATTGCATGCCAAGCAACGGCAGGGGCAACAGATGAGGTTTTTCTTCCTGAAACATGGCCTCCACCTGGCGGCGTTCGCTGCCGTGAATGCGCTGGGCGGCCCACTTGGTTTCCCAGTGTTCGAGGTGCTGGTTTTGCGCCTCAATCGACTCGAATCGCCGCCCCTTCAGAGCTGTGGCCTGGGTGTGTCCGATGGCGTGCTCAACCGTGCCTTTGCGGTTGGGGTCACGCACGCGGGCCGGGTCGCCCACAACACTATAGTGTTTCAGGGTGGCGGCATAGACGGCGTTGAGCTGGGGCTCGTACAGGTCGGGTTTGATGACACCCTCCTTGAGGTTGTCCAACACCACGTAGCGGCAGGCACCACCGAAGTAGCGCCACGCTTCTTCATGCAGGCGTGCCCAGGTTTCCTGACTTGACTTCCACACGACCCGGCGAAAACTGCGCCGGGAGTAGCGCAAGGTCATCACAAACAGGCGCGGTTTGCGAAAGCGCGCGCTGCCAGCAACACGGGTGAGTGCGCCCTCGCCGTAATCGACCTGGGCTTCTTCGCCGGGGGCAAATTCCAGGCGGTCAAATTGTTCTGGCTCGTGCTTGCACAAGCCGCCCGCAAAACGTTTGACGCTGTTGTAGGCGCCGGTAAATCCGTGCTGGTCGACCAGGTCTTGGTAGATCGCTGTGTAGTTGCGCTTGGCGCGCAACTGGGCTTCGATGAACGCACGGTGAGGCTCACAGTTGGAGGTCGTTGGCTTGGCCTGAACCGGTGGCCGGGGTGGGGGAGTTTGATCGGGTGTGCCGGTGGCCACCCCGGAGGAATTTGCCTTGATCTCCTCCATGCGTTTGGCATAGGTGCGAATGGTCTTTCGGTCAATTCCGCTGACACGTTCAATCTGGCGGTGGCTCGTGCCCGCCTCCAGCAAAGTCAATATCGTGGTTTGTAGATGTGGTTTCAAGACGTTCAATCCGGTTTCCCTCAAAAGTGAGGGGGTGAAGGTAACGTCCTGCCTGGTACTGACAGAGGCGGTGAAACAGCCGGGTTTAACCAGCCGTCACGCCGCGCTCAGGGTGGGGGAATTTGAGGTGGCCAAAAATGGGGGAATTTGGGTGGCCATCAGGGCGACAAGCACCAGGCACGCCTGCTCAAGGCGGCAAACCTGAAATACCCACAGGCCTGCATTGAAGACATTGACACGCGCGCCGGGCGCGGTCTGGAGCGCAGTGCGGTGATGAGCCTGGCATTGGGCAATTGGATTGAAAGTGGCCACAGTGTGCTGATCACTGGCTTGACGGGTGCGGGCAAGACCTGGCTGGCTTGTGCGTTGGCCCAGTATGCCTGCCGGCGCGCTCACACGGCGCTGTATCAGCGGGTGCCCCGACTGGGCGAAGAGCTGCGTATTCGTCACGGCAACGGCAGCTTTGGCAAGTGGTTATTGGCCCTGGCCAAAACCGACGTGTTGCTGCTCGATGACTGGGGCATGGCCGGCATCGACAGCCAGACCCGCGCCGATTTGCTGGAGATCATTGACGACCGCGCTGGCAACAAGGCCACCATCATCACCAGCCATTTGCCCATTGAGCACTGGCTTGCCTGGATTGGCGACGCTACTGTTTCAGTGGTTCGGGAAACTACAGAGCGAATGTTGCACTACCTCTTGCAGCTTATGCAAGTGCCATTCCCCTTAAGACTGACGGATGCTGCGTTATGGATTCGCAGGAAGTTCATTTCCGTTCACTTTTGCCTTGTGGGCCAGGCGCTTTAACTTTCTTGATCATGGCTTTGATTTCGGAGCCGATTTCATCGGTCAAGTCTTCGCCAACGTCATAGAGCGATGCAAACTCGTTCCAGCGAGAGGCAACGTCCACCACTTGATCTACGATCGACTTGGCATCGGGAACGTCAAAGGTTTCCGCGACTGCAAGAATGTCTCGTCTACTGGGCGATCCACTGCCATTGATGGCCGCCATGTGCTGAAACCTCAAATCAGCATTGGGGCTCATGGACAGATCGTAAGAAGGACTAGCTATCCAGCCGCCTTTTTGGAAGAGAAAAGAAAAATTCTTTGAATGATCGTCTCGGTTGGCAGAAACAACGTTGAAAACCATTTGACGAAACATCTTACTTGTTTCGTCAACCGACCCAGTAAGCATCCTAGTGGCGCCAAGAATGCTGTCGTAATCTACTGTCGGCGCACGATGGCTTGCGTGAAGTAAACCCGCTAGAGACAGCATGTGAATCTTTTTATCTCCTTCGCGATCAAATCGCTTTGATGCGAAGTAGGCTTCAGATTTGCCTTTTACAGTAACCTCGATCAAGTCCGTATCTGCAACGATTAGACCTGCTTCTTGCGCAAAATGGGCGTAGGCTTTTTCTGCGCGTCCTGTATCGAGAGGCTCTCTTCCATGTCGAAACTTGACAATCCAGTGTTCAAAACCTGGTCTCAAAGGTTGGAAGCCACTCACGCACAACCCTTCGACGGGATCGCGTGCAACCGTTACCTTTGGTCTTGCACCGCCGCCGGATCCACCGTGCAGCAACAAATTCTCTAGAACGGAACCATCATTGCCTTCGAAAACTAGGTCAGCTTCTTTGGCCAATTCAGAAAGATCCACCGCCGCGTCAAGATGACCTTGCGGGATCATGGGCACGTATTCAAGAGCGCCCATTCCACGATTCCCGATGTACGCCAGGCGGTCAAGCCCGGTGATCATCGAAGGCGCCCAACCTTTTTTCTCTTTGAGTGCTCGATCCATCAAGAGAAGCCCCCAACCGTCAGGAAGGCTGTCGTTGAAAACTCCAAAGAGACCCCAGAATTCGGGATTGGATACCGTCTGCGGCTTCGGATCGAACTGAAGATGGCGTTTGGTCAGCGGAAAGCCGTTCTGCAACCATTGCGTGTCATAGACGAAATACACAGGTCCTTGAGAACTCTGTCCAAGTTCTCCCACCTTCCTTCCATCCATGTTGACGGAAAGACGTTGTGCATGAGGTGCTTTGGTCATGAGGCGTCTCCGTCTGTTGCCATTCTTGAGCGTCCTGCATCGGAACGTTTCCCCCGTTGCCGAGGCACCTGCATTACATCTGCCATGCTCAGTGGTGCTGAGGCTTTGGCCAAATCGGTAACTTGGTCGACCGCCTCTAAGGAGATGAAAATGTTGACGAGGGCTTTCGTTCCGATTTCGCCTGTGGACTCGAAACGTTTAATCGTTGACTCTGGTACGCCACAGAGACGGGAAAGAGCAGCACGTGTAAATCCGCGGTGCAATCTCATTTGCTTGGTTCTTGCACCGAGTTGACGCAGGATTGCCTTAGCGGGAAGAACGCTAACTGACATCAAGATATCCAAAATATGCCGAAGTACCCATCTAACAGATCATACTTTGTCTTTTACAAGTGTGCAACTTTCGGGGTCGCTGCGGGCAAAAAATCAGTAAGCCACGAACGCCTTCCGGATGATGCTTACTTCGTAAGATGTTGATTTAATTTTTTGCAACAGCAAGATAATGCCGTCTTTCTGAGTTCGCGCAGCGTCGCGTGGCAAACTCGATCACAACACGGCGTCTGCAGAGAACCGCCGCCCTCGCAATCGCTCTGGGACACTGCCTGCACTGCAGCTCGTTTGTAATTGATGTCTACGCTCGCCGCATCGTGCGCTGGCAACAAAGAAGCTCCATGCGAACAGACTTGAGCAGGCCTTGTATGAACGCCAGCCCGAGCGCACCGACGCGCTGATTCACCACAGCGACAGGAGAGCGCAATACGTGCCCATTCGGTACAGCGAGCGTCTGGCCGAGGCGGGCGTAGAGCCTTCAGTGGGCAGCAAGGGCGACAGCTATGACTGATGTTGCCCCTGAAAAACGTACTCCATAGCTGATGGTCAAATTCAGACATTGGAGATTGCGAAGTGAGCAAACGCAAAGACGGTCAAGAGCGGGGCAAATACACGCTGGAATTCAAAGAGGAGGCGGTCAGGCTGGTCAAGGCAGGGCAGGGCAGGCCGTGGCGGTGACGGCCAAGATATTGGGGGTGCCGACGCAGACGCTTGGCAGCTGGGCTCGACTCAGTGGCAAAGGCCAACTCAAGGGCGCAGGTGACAAGCCTGTAAGTGCGCAACAAATGGAGCTGGCGCGGCTGAGGGCAGAGTTGTCAAGGGTAAAGATGGAGCGCGACATCTTAAAAAAAGCTACGGCGTACTTCGCGAGGGAGTCGCTGTGAAGTACGCCTGGATTGCCAAGCACAAGACCCGCTGGCCGGTCACGCTGAGCTGCGAGGTGCTGGAGGTCAGCGCCAGTGGTTACTTTGAACACGCATCGGCGTCAGGCGGGCCAAGATTGGCCACATCGGCCAGTTTTTTGCCATTGGAGGGGTCAAGCACGTCGAAGCGGCTGCTGCCTGCAACCCATTGGCCGTTGATCAGGGCGTCGGTCTTAAGCAGGCTGGGGTCTTTGAGGAGGGAGAGGGGGCGGGCGTCGGTGTTCATTGGATTGGGGCTTTTGGAAGAAATCAGCTGTTGCAGGGGCCAGTGGTGTCGCGGCGCATGAGTTGAACTGGCATGACGTCCCGGTTGGGTGGCGCTACCAAGCCGTTTTTGATGCGGTCAATGATTCGTCTGCAGGCCGCCCGTGAGATCTCCTGGGTTCGGCTCTGGATAGTGGTCAGGCCAATCAGGCGCGTGCCAGAAAGCGGGACGTCATCGAACCCCGCTACTGAGACCTGTTCGGGTACCGAGAAGCCCTTGCAATGCGCAGCCTCCAAAACCCCCATGGCAATGGAGTCAGCGCCAGCCATGATGGCGCTGACTCGGGGATTAACCTCCAGCAACTGGGTGGCACCGGAGTAACCCGTCTCGAAGGTAAATGCGTTCCACATGATGGGTGTGTCTTCGGGACCAATCCCTTTGGAGCGTAAGAAATCTATCGCTCCACGGGCGCGGTCGCGGCTGGTGGACGCTTGTTGGGTGCCCATGACCAAGCCAATCCGGCGGTGCCCCAGTTCGTAAAGATGTTGCATGATTTCTGCGCCGCCCCGCACGTTGTCAGCCTCTACGACATCGACCGTGGGGTTGTCCACCGAGCGCATGGCCAGAACCACCGGCATGCCGAGCCTTTGTAGCTCGCCCACCAGAATGGAGTCGGTGGTGACCGACATCAGGATCACTCCTTCCAGGTAGCCATCGATCATCGGGCGAAAGGCCGCAAGGTGGTTGATGTCGTTAGTGGAGTTGATCGGGTCGAGCATCACCAACACATGGAATCCCGATTCCAGCAAGTCGCGGTGAATGTTTTCCAGCAGGAGTGTGACGAAGCGGTTGTGGAACTCGTATGCACTCACCAAGACGCCGATGGTGCGGGTTGCATGGCGTGGCTTGCGGGCGCCGTGGGTAAACGCCACATAGCCCAAATCCATGGCGGCTTTCTGAACGGCCGCACGCGCCTCTTCGCTGATCGCCGTATGTCCGGCTAGTGAACGCGAGACAGTGGCAACGGACAAATTTACCTTGTCGGCAATGTCTTGCAGCCTGACTTGTTTCTTTCCGCCCGCATTTTTCATTAATTGGTCACATTTCTTATCCTCTTGGAGGCAGAGGCTCGATTGAGTTGAATCAGAGTAGTTGCGTCAAGTAATTTGCACAAATTTGCGCAAACTGCATGCAGAACAATCTTAAATTTGCAAAGATTCTCATCAATCATCCATCGATACGCAATATAGAAAACCATAAGCCGCCATTAAATCATCTAAAAATGCTTGATTGTAAAAATATGTTAGGGTAACTACCGATAAGTTACGCAATATTTGCATAAAATTTGCTGCAAATAAGTAGCTAGCATTCGGGTGTGATTGCAGAAAAGCGTGTTCAACCAACCAATACCGCAGTGTTTGCGGGATCAAGATTAGGAGATGTGATGAAATTTGGCATGAAACAGACTCTGGCGCTGTGCGCTTCGTCGGTTCTATTTGCTGCAGGCGTTGCGCACTCCACTGGCGTGGATGAAATTACGCCAGAAGTTGCAAAACGTTTGTATTCCAAAGATGTTCTGGACCCGGCGCAGCCCGTTGGGGCCAGTGCCTATCGGGACTGGAAGCCGAAAAAAGGACCGCCCTGGACGATCGGTTATGCCAGCTCCTACGCCGGTAACACCTGGCGCGCTGCCGCTATGGACCGCCTGCAGACGGACATCATCCCCAAGTGGAAAAAGATGGGCTTGATCAAGGAAGTGATCATTACCCAGTCCAACCTGAAGGACGCGACCCAAATTCAGCAGATGCGCCAGCTGGTCGACCAAGGTGTGGACGCCATCATCGTGTGCTGCTCCAACCCCACAGCTTTGAACCAGACGGTCAAGTACGCCTATGACAAGGGCGTGCCTACGTTTTCGTTCACAGGTTATCTGACATCTCCTTACTCGGTCAATTCCTCCGTGAACTATCAGGTGGCGGGCAAAAATCTGGGTCTGTGGATGGGTAACGAGCTCAAGGGCAAGGGCAATGTGCTGGTGGTGCAGGGCATTCCTGGTACATCGGGCTCTGACTCGCAGGACCGTGGCATCAAGGCCGGATTGGCAACATTCCCAGGCATCAAGATCGTAGGCGACGTGGCTGGTATGTGGACCGACCAGGTGGCTCAGGCGGAAGTGCAGAAGTGGCTTTCGACCAACCCCGGTCAGCTCGATGGCATCGTCGTTCAGTCGGCAGCCGAGCTGGGCGTGTTGCGTGCTGTACAGCAGTCCGGTCGAAAAATGATTCCGATCGCCATTGGTGGTGAAGTGGGTGCGCTGTGCTACTGGCGCAAGAACCCCAACTTCATCAGCGCTGCCATTCAAGTCTGGCCTCCAGGAGATGATATCGAATTGGCTTGGAACGTCATGATGCGCACGCTGCAGGGCCAAGGCCCGAAAATGCAATCCGTGTTAGTGGACCCTATCAAATTCACGCATGAAGACGTGCAGAAAATGGTTCCCGAAGATTGCAGCCAGGACTCTGACAAGTGGGTCAACGTGGGCACCGACCGTTGGGGCAGCAGCCAGGCGTATCTGGACCAGTTCTTCATGCGTCCGGCCGATCCAACCAAGTTCAAGAAGTAAGCAAATCTAGATTGAACGAATCGATCTTGTTGCAACCCTCTCCGTCGGACTTGTCGTCCGACGGAGAGGGCGGTGAAATTATTCGCCCTACATTTTCTTAATCCCCACCAGGTCACCGCCGTGAGCGTATTGACCCCTTCAAATCCCAGTGTCATGCACGCATCGGCTGCGCCTCCTATGGCCGAGCCGGGGATCGCCATCGTCGGCGTCAAGAAGTCGTTTGGATCCACGCAAGCACTCCGGGGGGTTAATTTCCATGCCAAGATGGGGGAAATTCATGCCATCGTGGGTGGCAATGGCTGTGGAAAAAGTACGTTGGCCAAGGTGATTTCCGGGGTTGTTCCGGTGGATTCAGGGCAGGTCTCTGTCATGGGTTTGAGCCCAGCGGCGCCGCATGAGGCGCGCGCGGCCGGCATCGCCACGGTATTCCAGGAAGTATTGGTTGCAGACGAATGTTCGGTGCTGGAGAACCTCTACATGGGTTCCGACAGCCTGTGGTCCCGCACGCTGGGAAAGCAAGAAAAATACGACACCGCCAAAACGCTGATGCGCTCCTTGGCGGGTATGCCGATCGACCCCGACATGCTGGTGGGTCTGTTGCCTTTGAATATCAAGCAGTGGATCACCATCGGGCGCGCTCTGTTGTGCAAGCCCCGTGTCCTGATATTGGACGAGTCGTCCGCCGCGCTGGATTTGGATTCCACCGAGCGCCTGTTTGGCAAGATGCGTGAGCTGCGCGACTCGGGCTGCGCAGTCATCATCGTGACCCATCGCATTGCCGAGCTGATCCGCATCTGCGACCGTGCAACGGTTCTGCGCGATGGCCAGGACGTCGGTGTACTGGAAAAGGACGAAATTACCGAAAAGAATCTTCTGCGTCTGATGACCGGAAAAAATCCGGTTGTAGAAGAAAAAAGCCATACGCGGGACGCGGCTCAACTCGGTGCCGTGGTGCTGCGTTCCCGGAAAATGAAAGTCTGGCCCGACAGCGGCCCGACCAACTGCAGCTTGCGCCAAGGCGAAATTCTGGGAGTGGCCGGTCTGGACGGTCAGGGTCAAAGCGAATTCGTGCGCATGCTGGCCGGCGTGGATCCGTCCATTTCCACGGCCCCAATGGTGCGCAACAAACGTGGTGACTTCGTGGAAATTGAAGGACTGAAATCTGCCGTCGACCACGGTGTTTGTTATGTATCGGGCGACCGCAAGCGCGAAGGCATTTTTGCCAACCTGAGCATTTTCGAGAATTTGCTGATGCCGCTGTACCGCCGCAAAACCCGTGGTGGCTGGCTGGGCATCATCGGCTGGGATGGCCTGGTCGGCACGTTCGACTGGGAAGTGGAGCGTCTGGCCATCCGCATGGGCGAGCGCACCAACAAGATCACGTCGCTCAGCGGCGGCAACCAGCAAAAGGTGTTGATCGGTCGCGCATTCGCCTTGAACCCAGACATTCTGGTACTCAATGACCCCGCGCGTGGGATCGATGTGGGTGCCAAAGCCGAACTCTACAAACACTTGCGCGACTTTGCTGCAACCGGCAAGTCGGTAATTTATCTGTCCAGTGAAATCGAAGAGTTTGTGGGCTTTTGCGCACGTGTGGTTGTTTTCAGAAATGGCAGCATTTTTGACGAGTTCAAGGGCAGCGAAATCCGTCCCACTGCCATTCTCGAGTCCATGTTTGGGCAGACCCGAACCAACCAGATCCACCCCACTGACGACGATGAAGCCTCCGAGGACCATGCCATGAAGATCGTTGAATTTGATGACCCCGCGCAGCCGCAAGGTCAAGGCGACGCCAACAGCTGGAAGTCTCGCACCAGCCCCTATCCCAGCTTTGACAAAAACAAGGATGGCGGGGAAAGGGTGCGTTCTGCGACGCCGTTCGAGGCACCGAGCAGCCCGACGCGCACGCAGCGGGGTGCTGACGTTATGCCAGCGCCCGCACCAGCCTCTGCGTCCAGAGTAGGTCCCATCAAAATTTTGGAGTTCAACACGGGGCCAGGCAGCAGTTTGGCCAAGGCGACAGCGCAGGGCGGGCAAGAAAGCAGCATCAAAGCCCAAGATATTCGCACCATCAAGCCCGAATCGCCCGGAGGCAAAGCTGGCGCCAAGGCACCGATCAAGATTGTTGAGTTTGGTAAAGACCACGCCAGCACCGCCCCGCCAATGGCGGATTTGAATCGCACCGGTATCAAGATCGTCGAGTACGGCGACCATAAGGCCAAAGGCCAATGAGCGAATCCAGCACGGAAGCCTCCGGCGGATCGTCCTCCAGCACCCACATGCTGGTGCCGATACTGCTGCTCTTCCTATTGCTCATCATTGCGGTACTGCGCAGCCCCAACCTGATATCGCCCGCCGGTATCGGCAGTGCCGTCATTGTCATGGCGCCCCTCGCGCTGGCGACCTACGCCTTGATGGCTCTGGCGATTGCTGGGCGCGGCACAGTCGACCTGTCGGTCGGGCCACTGATGGGCTTTATCAACGTGACGCTGGTCGTGCTCCACGGCGCTGGTGCGCTGGAGTCGCCCATCACGTTTTTTCTGTACGCTATTTTTGTTGGCGTGGCGTACCAGTTGCTGATGGCGTTCATCATCATTTATGTGCGTGTGCAGCCCATCATCGTCGCGCTCAGCGGCTACCTGGCGCTCTCGGGCATCAATCTGGTGATACTGCCCCGACCGGGTGGCGTAGCACCCGATTGGATGTCGTCGTGGGGACTGGGCACCACGATCTACTCGCCGACTCTCGTCATTCTGGTCCTGAGCACTGCGGCGTGGCTGATCTTTACCAGCACTGCCTTTTACGGGCATTTGCGTTTGATGGGTTCCGATGAGCGCGCCGCTTACACCAGTGGCGTGCGCATCACTATAGTGCGCATCGGCGCCCATTGCATCTCGGGTGTTTTCAGTGCGCTGGCCGCATTGACCTATACCGCCCTGATCGGCTCCGGTGATCCTACGCAGGGTACGACTTACACGCTGATTTCAGTCACCGCGCTGGTGCTGGGGGGGACGAGCCTGGCGGGCGGCCGTGGTGGTGTTATTGGTTCATTGCTCGGTGCGGTGAACCTTTTCCTGATTGGCTATGTGCTGGCCACCTTCAGTTTTGGCGCGGTGCAAGGCTTCGTTACCGACCTGGCCTATGGCGTTATTTTGGTGCTTTCCTTGCTGCTGACGGTTGCGATCCCCTGGATTCAAACCCGCATCAAGAACATATCGCCCACCCTGATCTTCATCGCGCTGAGTATTTTGTTTGCCGGCGTGATCTTGCACGCCAAGTACGACTATGCGCAGTCTTCTGCGTCTCCGGTTGCGCAAGAGCGGAGTTCTCCGGCTGTAGAAACCACCCCCGCACCGGAAAATCAGGCCTCCCAGAAAGCGGCGCAGGTGCCTGCAGAGGCCCCGGCTGTTGCTGGCGTGCCGCCCGTGCACACAGCAAGCCCGAAAATTCCTGCGCCAACGGGCTTCTTTCTGGAAGGTGTTGTTTCCAGCGGCACCGGAGCCACCGACAGCAAGCTTGCCAAGCCCATCGCCCTGATTATTTTGCTGGCGTTGTCGCTGCTGATCATTGCCCGGGCAGTGGTGTTGCAGACGCGCCAGCGGAGCATGTCTAGGCGTATGGTGTTTGTGCTGGTCACGGCGCTGATCCTGAGCGCCTATTTGGCCTGGGAATACACCACTTTGCCGACTCAGACATCCGCAATACCTGATCAGATCAAGGAGGCCGCATGAGTAGCGAAGGAGGCACAACCCGTTCTGCCGCTGCGCGCATATCCTCGCTTCAATGGGTGGGCCTGATCGTTGCCATTCTGATTGCCGGTCTGGGGTTTATTTTGGGACTGGTGCAGCAGGTTGTGCTGCAGCAACTAATCTTCTTTACCGCCGCCACCTTCGCTCTGGTGATCTGGACATGGAATGCCTATGTGGCGCCGCACGCCAAGTTTGGCCGCGAAGAAGGCACGCAGGGGCCTGGTGGCCTGGCGCTGTTCAAAGCCTTTGTCTACAGGTTGCGCAAGCTCATCGCGTCGTTGCTGGTCATTCTTGCAATTTTCCTGATTGCCTCGGCCACAGTGCCTGGTTTTTTCAACGCGCTCAACATCATTACCTTTCTGATTCTGTGTGCCCTGCTAGTGTTTACGGTGCAGGTCAGCCAGATGTTTGTGGACAACCGCAGTGCGTTCATCGGTTTGATGGTGCTACTCACCATGTTCACCGTGGGATCCATTTTCATTGAAGGTTTTTCGTCCGGCGCAAACATCAAGTCGATGTTGCTGTTTGCGTCCTTTCTGGGGCTTGCCTGTGTGGGGCAGACGCTGGTGGCACTGCTTGGCGGCCTGGACCTCTCCATACCGTTTGTGATTGGCGCGTCGAATGTATTTCTGCTGTACCTGATCGGGCTGGGCTTTTATCCGTGGCTTGCCGTGATCATCGTTCTGCTCTTGGGATCGCTGATTGGCTGGATCAATGGAATTCTCAGCTTTCGCCTGCAAGGCCAAGCGTTGATTTTGACACTGGGCGTGGGCTTTGCGGTCTCTGGCCTGACGCAGATCGTGACCAGCATCGGCAGTGCGTTTGCTGGCAACGTATTTGGAGTCGTACCGGACTGGCTTAAAAACCTGGCGGCCATGAATGGTGTCACTTTTGGAATATCGGTTCCGCCGGTGATCCTGATCTGGGCGGTGGTGGCAATCGTCCTAATTTATGGGATGCGCAATACGGTCTATGGCCGTTTCCTGTATGCGCTAGGTGGCAACCGCACATCTGCGTCGCGCCTGTCCATCAGTGAGCGACGCTATTGGGTCGGTGCTTACATGGTCAGCGGGACGGTGTCGGCTCTGACGGGCGTCCTTCTGCTTGGCTGGAGTGGTGGCGGCTTCATCGGTGTGGGCCAGCCCTATTTGTTCATGACCCTGGCCGCCGTGGTGATGGGCGGAACCTCATTGCTGGGTGGCCAAGGTGGTTATGGCTTTACCGTCATCGGTGTGCTGGTACTGCAGGTGCTGACATCATTTCTCGTGGGCATGGGCCTGAAATTTGAATGGCAGCAGTTCATCTTTGGACTGCTGATCGTGCCGATGGTGGCGCTGTATGCCCGGTCGCCCCACATCCGAACCCAAATTTAATCTGGAGATGACTTTATGAGTATCAAGTTGCTTGGTGCGACCGATGTGGCCAGCGGCACATTTTCCCTGTTGCTGCTGTTGACCCTGGCGTCCGCCGTGCTGATTTTTCTGGGAACGGGATGGGTCACGCGCAAATGGAAATTGCCGCTCACGATGGCGGGACTGGTGATGGTCGTCAGCGCGCTGAATTACTTCGAGGCAAATCAGGTATGGCAGGCAAATCAGCAGATGCCGCCTATCTACCGCTATGTCGTCTGGCTTGTCACCATGCCATTGCAGGTGATGGTGATGTACTTCTTTGTGAACACCATGGCGTCGTTGTCGACCTGGTTGTTCTGGCGCTTGCTGGTCGCCTCGGTGGTAATGGTGCTGGTCCGCTATCTGGGCGAAACCAACCTGATGTACCCCTCGTTCGGGTTTCTTATCGGGCTGGCATGCTGGTTGTATGTGCTTGGCGAAGTCTTCTTTGGCCGAATGGGCGAAGTCAGCGCCAAGAGCAGCAACATCAGCGTGCAACGGGGCTACTTTTGGATGCGGCTCATCGTGTCAATTGGCTGGGCCATCTACCCGCTCACCTACTTTGTGGTGGCATTTTCCGGCGGAGTGGCAGAGGGGAAACTCAACATTGTCTACAACCTGGCTGACATCGTGAACCAGGTCGCTTTTTGTCTCGCGGTGCTGTCGGCGTCGGTGCGCGACTCGGGAAACAGTCGGTGACATTTCTTAACATCAGCATCACTTCTGGTGCATCCCCAAATTCAAATGTAGGAGGTTTGACCTTATGAACGGCGCCGATATTATTGCTATTGTCATCCTTGTCGCAATCGTCATTTCGATTGCTATTTATCTGCTGCACTGGCTGTACCGACACTCGTCCAAAGACCTGTCGTTTGTGCGTACCGGTTTCGGAGGTGAGCGTGTCGTCATGGGCAGTGGCGCGCTGGTGCTGCCCATCGTGCATGACATCACCGAGGTGAGCATGAACACCTTGCGCATCGAGGTCAAACGCATGGGAGAGAAGTCGCTCATCACCAAAAACCGGATGCGGGTGGAAATGAGTGTGGAGTTCCTTGTTCGCGTGATTCCCACGCCCGAAGCGGTGGCCGCGGCGGCGCGCACGCTGGGCAATCGAACCTTGAACCCCGACAGCCTGAAAGACCTGGTGCAAGGCCGGTTTGTGGATGCAATGGGTTCGGTAGCCGCCAACATGACTATGGAGGAGATTCATGAAAAGCGCAGCGAGTACATCCGGGGCGTAAAGTCGCTGGTGGCCGACTCACTGACCGCCAATGGACTTGAGCTGGAAACCGCCTCGCTGACCGGACTGGATCAGGCCGACATGAAGATGTTCAATCCATCCAATGCCTTCGATGCCGAAGGCTTGACGCGTCTGACCGAAGAGATCGAGACCCGCAAGAAAAAGCGCAACGACATTGAACAGGACACAATGATCGCCATCCGCAAAAAAAACCTGGAAGCCGAGAAGCTTGCTTTGAGTATTGATCTGGAGAGTGAATACGCACGGCTGGCGCAGGAGAGTGAAGTTTCGATCCGCCGTGTTCAGCAAAAGTCGGAAATTGCCCGCGAACGCGCTGAACGGGAGCGCGACACGGAAGAGGTGCAGATTCGTTCTGCGGAACAGGTGGAGCGCATGCGCATCAACCAGGTGAGATCCATTGCCGGCGAGCGTATCCAGCAGGAGCAAGAAACCGCGCAGCTTGAAATTCAGCGTCGCCGGGTTCTGGACATCGAAGAGCAAGACCGTGTCATCGCGGTTGCCGCGAAATCCAAATCGGAGTCCGAAGCGCAAGCGCAGGCGGAAAATGCGCGTGCGCTCATGGTCAGTGCACAGGAAAAAGTGATCACTGTGCGCGAGACCGAGGTTGCGGAGCGGCGCAAGTCGATCGATCTGATTGCAGCCCAGCAAAAGGCCGAACGCGAAGCCCTCATGCTGACCAAGCAAGCTGAAGCCGACCGCATCGCCGCAGTGGACCGTGCCGGCGCCGAGCGCGTTACGGCAGAGGCCGCTGCCTTCCGGTACGAAGTGGAGGCCGATGGAAAACGCAAGCTCAACGAGGCCGAGAACATGCGCTCGGATGGATCGCGGCGCAGCGGCTTGCACACGAAGCTGATCGAGAATCTGCCGAGCATCATTCGCGAGAGTGTCAAGCCGATGGAAAACATTGACTCGATCAAGATCTTGCAGGTGGATGGGCTACCCGGCTTGAGTGGCCACCAGTCCATGGGACCTGGCGCATCGGGTGCCGACACCCCCGAAGGCGGCCCGCGTGGCAGTCTCGCCGACCAGGTGGTGAACTCCGCACTGCGGTACCGCGCGCAAGCACCGTTTGTGGACTCGCTGCTCGGTGAGATTGGCATGTCGCCCAGTTCGATTACGAGCCTGGGACAACTTGGAAACCTTGTGGCCCTGCCGGTGACCGACAACAACGCCGCATCCGAAATCAAGAACAGCTGACTGAACCATGCACTCGCAACTTGAAGATGCCCGCATTGCCATTGTCGAAAGACGATTGGCGGTGATGACCCACTGGAGCCTGTTTGGCGCCTTTGGAATGGGCTTTTTACTCTCCGGTTTCAGTGCTGCGCATTGGGGCTTGGGATTGTTGGGCTATGGTTTGGTTTTGGTGGGCTTTGCCGGCCATGTGGTCATCAACCATGTGTATGACACCGGTTTTATGGCAGGCGAGGTGGCTTTGGGCCTGGTGCTGTTCGGCGTCTCTGCGCTGGCTTTCATTGGAAATGTGCTGTTCGTGCCGAACTTCAGCCCGGTCAATCTGGCGTTGGGGCTGTCCGGCTTCGCAGCCATGGTGGTGAGCGTTGCGCTGTATCTGCTGATTCGCTACGGAACGCGTGGCACATGGAACATGGTTCACACCCTGTGGCATCGGGAGGGCAGGCCCCATGACTGAGGCTCTGGTCTGGCTGGTGGCCATGGTTGCGCTTTACGGCTTGTATTGCCTGTTGTGGGGCGTTAGCAGCGCCCGCTTGGCGCAAGGCCCACAGGATTTCTTCCTGGCCAGTCGCCGTGTGCCTGCCTGGATCTTCGTGCTCTTTGCCACAGGCGCCTCCTTTGGCGGCTGGGCGATGATGGGCTATCCGGCGCTGGTCATGCGGGATGGTTTTCAGTTTGCGCAACTTGGTTTGGTGGCGGTCACCGTACCGTTGACTGGCGTTCTTTTCTTCAAGCGGCAGTGGCTGCTAAGCAAACTGCACGGGTACATCACGCCCGGGGAAATGCTGAGCGACTATTTTGGTGGTGACACCTTGCGCATCGTGGTGGTAGGTATTGCGCTGGTGTGCGCGGTTCCCTATGTCGGGCTGCAGTTGAGCGCCAGCGGCGCCCTGGTGGAATGGTTGAGCCATGGCGCGGTGCCGGGCAATGCGGCCATGTGGGCCATCACGCTGGTGGTATTTCTGTACCTTTGCATTGGTGGCTTTCGGGCTGCGGTGTATGTTGGCGGGCTGCAGGGCCTGCTGCTTTGCACCGGCATGCTGGCAGTCAGTCTGTTGGCACTGTGGCATTTGGGTGGTGTGGACGGTTTTGATGGCTTTATGCAAGGCCTCGCCAAACTTGGCGCCAGCACGGTGGGGCCATGGGGCGGCACTGCGCAGGGCTACAACGCCTATTTCGCCATTCCAGGTGTCATGCAATTCACGGCGGGCTTAGGCAAGGAAATGCCGGTGGCCGGTTTGTGGACTGCAGCCATGGCGCTTTCCACTTGTTTTGCCTTTATGGGGCTGCAAGCTACACCCGCGTTCAGCATGCTCGCCTACAGCTGCAAAAGCTCCAAGGGTTTTGCGCCGCAACAGGTCTGGGCCGGAGCGGCTGGTGTGGGTGTGCTGCTGGTTTTCTTTTCGGTGATTTCCGGTCTGGGCGCAAATTTTCTCGGAACCTCGTCGGTGTTTAACGATGCTGGATTTGCCATTGCGCGGCAGTTGCCACAGATAGAGGCTGGGCAGGAAACCCGGCTGTATGCGCAGTACCTGCTCACGCTGGCCGAGTCCTCGCCGTGGTTCATGGCCTTGCTCGCCGTGTGCGCCTTGGGGGCCATTCACGCCATGGTGGCGCTGTTTGTCACCACCGCTGGAACCATCATCGTGCGTGATGTGTTCGTCCGCTATCTGACTCCGCTGGCGACGCTTGACGAGCAAAAGCTGTATGCGCGTTGCAGCATTGCAGCCATCATGGGCAGCGCCTTGCTGTTGGCAACATTTGCGCCTCAGGCCCAGGTTTTATTGGCTGCGCTGGCGCTGGGTTTTGCCGTGCAGCTGTGGCCGTCATTGGCGGGCGTGTGCTGGTTTCCCTGGATCACGCGTGAGGGCGCAACTGTGGGCTTGGTCGCAGGCATGTCGGCAGTGGTGCTTACGGAGCCCCTGGGCGGTCAGCTGGTCGGATTTTTCGGTATCAGTCTTCCCTGGGGCCGCTGGCCCTGGACGATCCACTCAGCTGGCTGGGGCATCGTTGTCAATATCGTGTGCTGCGTGGTCGTGTCCTGGATTTCCAACCACAAAGCCGATCGCGCACACCGCTTGGGCTTTCACCGGGTTTACAGCAGCACCGTCGCCATGCCGAGCCGCCAACGGTTCCTGCGGCCTGTCGCGTGGTCGCTGACGCTTGTGTGGTTTTTCTTTGCGGTCGGCCCAGGCGCTGTGCTTGGTAACGACTTGCTGGGAGCCCCCAGCGGTGGCATGGCGGCCTGGTTGGCCGGTGTGCCGTCCTTGTGGATCTGGCAAATGGTCTGGTGGGCGCTTGGCGTTCTGGTGGTTTGGTTTCTTGCCTACGCGCTGCGTATGTCAACCGTGCCGACGCCAGAGCAAATGGACACCATAACGCGCAGCCAGCCAGACGCTGCGCGTCGCCTGCCGGTTTCGTGATTCACCGTACCAATTACCGCGCATTCATTCCATTTCACTTATGAAGGAGCCCCTATGGCAACAGAGATGAAAAGCTGGGCAATCAAGTTCAAGAACCTGTCCGATAGCGATAAAACCATCGCGGCGATGGCCAAGTACTACACCTGTACTTATATGTGGGATATGGGTGAGGCGAAGATCATCGTGGAGATGCTCGATGGCAAGGTCAGGCACATCAACACAGACCCGCAGCCACTGGACGGTTATGACTTTGCGTTGCGTGCAAGCGCGCAGACATGGCGCGAGTTTTCGCGTCCCATACCGCGCCCAATGTTCCACGGAATCTGGGCAGCGAGCTTTCGCAAAGACCTGAAGTTGGAAGGCAACATCCTGGTCATGATGCAAAACCTTCGCAATTTCACTGTGCAATTCGAGCTGCTGCGTAAATGCGGTGTGCCGGTCTGATACCGGCCCACAGAACAGCCAACTTAAAGCAAAGGACACCCCATGGCACGTCATTCCCCCGTTACCGGCCGCTACGTCACCATCGATGTGGACGGCTTGGAATACAAAGTCTTCTATTTGCAGAATGGTACCGGGCAACCCCTGATTTGCCAGCACACCGCCGGTTGCCACAACCACCAGTGGCGTGGTTTGCTGGAGGACGAGGAGATCACCAAGCACTACAACGTGATCGCCTACGACTTGCCCCGCCACGGCAAGTCAGACCCACCCTTGAACGCCAAGTGGTGGGAGTCTGAGTACAAGCTCACGGCTGACCACTTCGTCAATTTCATCGTCAAGTTGTGTGACGCGCTGGAGCTGCAGGACCCTATCTTCATGGGCTCGTCTTTCGGCGGCAATGTGGCGCTGCAACTGGCGCTGCGCCATCCGGATCGATTCAAGGCCGTGATTCCGGTGGAAGCCGGTGATTACGCGCCGGGATTCTTCCTGGACTGGTGGCGGCACCCGCACGTCAACGCAGCGCAGGTGTGCGCCAGTGGCACCTGGGACCTGATGGCGCCACAGTCACCCGAGATGGACCGGTGGCTGACATGGCACTACTACACCCAGGGCGCTGAGGTGTTCAAGGGGGATTTGTATTTCTACTCGGTGGATCACGATCTGCGTGAAGAGCTCGAACGCATTGATGGCCGCAAGTGCCCTGTCATCATGATGACAGGCACCTACGATTTCCTGACAACGCCCGAGATGACCGAAAACACCGCGCGCCGGATCAAGGGTGGCGTGTATATCGAGATGGAGGATATCGGGCACTTTCCGATGAGCGAAAACTACCCGGTGTTCAAGGTGTACCTCAAAGAGGCTCTTCGCATTATTCGTGAACGCAAGGGATAAACCTGCATGCGACTTGGCCGAATCAGGGATCTCGCATCCAGTGCGCCGACGCTGCATGGCGCAGCCTGTGATCTGCTGGACTTGCCCGCCGCTCCGGTCGACTGGTTGGCGGAAATCACGACGGACCACGATGTCCTCATCCGTTACGCGTTGGGTTTGCGCCCGGGTTACGAGCGCATGGGGCGCATCGTGGGGCAGCTCGCGGGATTGCTGATTCTTGCCCGCCTGGGAAGGCGCTTTGAGTCCGATTGGCCCATGGCCACCAGCGTGGTCGAGCAGGCGCAGCAGCTCGATGACGAGTTGCACAGCGTTTGGGTACCTGTGGTTGCCCGGCAGCACCATCGCTATATCCTGCAAGCCCTGCTGCGCGTTCAAAAAGTGGTGCGCGCTTTTGATCAACGTCTGCCCACGGGCGATCTGCTGTGCGCGCAACTGGATGGCTGGACGCGGGAGCTTAAATTGGTCGGCGCCATGCTGAGCGGTTCGGCGGTAGAGGCTCTTGGCTTGATGCCACTCGACTTCAGCAAGGCTTGCTGCAACTGCGCAAGCACCCTCCAATGAAAATGTCTGATATCTCCTATGTCTAAATACTCCATCTGGGTTTTGGAATACGCCTATGTGAGCCAATGCGCTGTCAGCAGCGTCATCTACGGCGCGCATAACCAAGGCATCCGAAAGTTGCCCTATTGTTACGTCTTGATCAAGAGCGATGACCATATCGCCATGGTCGACGTGGGCTACAACGACAAGGAATATGGTCGCTATATTGCCGAGAAGTTCCTGGTCGAAAACTGGCATTCGCCCAAAGATGTGCTTGCGCCATGCGGCATTCGTCCTGAGGATGTGGATTCGATCTTCATTACCCATGCGCACTTTGACCACATGGGCAATACCGACGCGTTTCCCAATGCCACCTTCTACATCCAGGAGCGTGAGCTGACCAAATGGATCTGGGCCATGTCCTTGCCCGATCGCCTGCGTTACATGATGGTGGCGACCGACCCTTCGGATGTGCTGCGCGCCGCAGATCTGGCGCGCCAGGGCCGCCTGCGGTTGGTGGACGGCAATCTGGAAAATGCCATTCCCGGTATCGACTTGCATGCGGCGCCAGACACCCATACTTTCGGCTGCCAGTGGGTGCATGTTCGCAACGACATGCAAGCCCGCTCGCGCGACGGCTGGGTTCTGGCCGGTGACTTGATCTACGTCTATGAAAACATGGAAGGCACTGGCGGCACCGAGATGTATGTGCCCGTGGGTCTGGCGCTGGGCAGCACCACCAATCTGGTGATGACCACGGAGGAGATCTTGAAGTCGGTGGACTATGAGGTCAAACGCGTGATCCCAGTCCACGAAGAGCGTCTTAAAGAAGTATTTCCGTCACGCATCCTGCCCAATGGATTGCGTATTAGTGAAATATGTCTGGCCACCGGCCAGAAGTCCCTGGTTGCATAAGGCTACACATGGCACTGATCAATTACCTCACCCAGATCAATTTCGATTTTGGCGCCATCGTACAGCTCCAGGCCGAGTGCGAGCGCGTTGGCATGCGAAAACCGTTGATCGTCAGCGATGTCGGCGTACGCGCGGCCGGTGTGCTCGATATGGCGTTGGCGGCGCTGGGAAGCACGCCGTATGCCGTGTTCGACCAGACCCCGTCTAACCCCACAGAAGCCGCAGTGCGTGCGGCGGTGGCCCTGCTAAAGGCCGAAGGCTGTGACGGCCTGATCGGCGTGGGCGGTGGCTCCAGCCTGGACCTGGCCAAAGGCGTGTGTATTTCAGCCACCCATGAAGGTCCGCTCAAGAACTACGCCACCATTGAAGGCGGCAGCGGCAAGATCACCGACAAGGTGCTGCCCTTCATTGCGGTGCCCACCACCGCAGGCACTGGCAGCGAAGTGGCGCGCGGCGCCATCGTGATCGTCGATGACGGCCGCAAACTCGGATTCCATAGCTGGCTGATCATGCCCAAGGCGGCCATTTGCGACCCGGAACTGACCATGGGACTGCCGCCCTTCCTCACAGCCGCCACCGGTATGGACGCCATAGCGCACTGCATGGAAACCTTTATGGCACCTGCCATCAACCCGCCAGCCGATGGCATTGGTCTGGACGGTCTGATGCGGGGCTGGGGCAACATCGAACGGGCCACAATCAATGGCAGAGACCGCGAAGCGCGCTGGAACATGATGAGCGCCAGCATGCAAGGCGCCCTGGCATTTCAAAAAGGCCTGGGGTGCGTGCACAGCCTCAGCCACAGCTTGGGCGGCGTCAACCCACGGCTGCACCACGGCACTTTGAATGCACTGTTTTTGCCCGCAGTGGTGCGCTTTAACGCGTCGGCCGATTCCATCCAGAAAGAAAACCGCTTGCAGCGCATGGCCCACGCCATGGGCATTGGCAGTTGCGACGCGCTGGGGACCGAAATCGCCGAAGCCATCCGCGACAGGAATGCCCGCCTGGGCTTGCCCACGGGTCTCGCGGCGCTTGGCGTGACCCCGGAGATGTACGACCGGGTCATCGACGGCGCGATGGCAGACCATTGCCACAAGACCAACCCGAGAATCGCCACACGCGACGACTATCGGGAGATGCTTGTTGCGTCGGCCTGAATGTGTGCGGCTCAAAGAGGGCCACCGACAACTGCCTTGGCGATCTACGGTACCGGTCAATAGCGACCGAGCTTGAACGTCTGCACATCCGCCACCAGGGCGAAAATTCTGTTTGATCGGGTGAGGGCGGTGGCCCATCGAGACTGTCTTGGTCAAGTTATTTCGCACCCACCGATAGGTCGTTTGATTGCCGATTGCTGCTCGAAGGCATGGTGTGGCGAGTTACCCAGTTTGGAGTGCAGACGCACGCCGTTGTAGAAGCTGACGATGTAGTCGGCGATCTCGCTCGTGATGTCGGCCACCCACGCCTGGTTGGGCCGCGCCAAGTTGAACTGTCGGTACAACGCACGGGGTGATATTGGGAGCGCGTGTTTGTTATCGGGCGTGTGTACGAACTTGCACGCTGGCGTCGCACACCGCAGGCTGCATGCGGCTGCCCCAGTTGTTCCGCATCGACCTGCGCCAGCCAACGTTGTGCCGCCGTCTCGCCCAGCTTCATGTCCCGGCAAACCTCGCCAATGCTCACTGATGGGGCACGGATCATCTGCACCACTTGCAGCTTGAAGCTGGCGTCAAAGACTCTGCGTTTGGTTTTCGTCACGTTTGTTGTCCGGCTGATTGACACCTATCTATGTGTACGAAACAATTGGATCAAGACTCAATGCCTTTGGCGACAGGCTTCACAAGAACCCTTGAGTGGATGTATGACTTCTTTCCAGGTCAGGAACTATGAGGTGAGGCGCTGCGCAAAGAACGACAGGATTTCGTCGCGGGCTGCCACAGTAGGTTGGCCCGCTTCGTCGATCAGGTGCGCTGTCACGACGCTGTGAGGCGTTGGCACATGCTGCGCGAAGAACGGTGAAACATCCGTGTTGGCCGCGCTGTCCGGGACTACACGTCCCACGAACCGATCGCCCAGTGCCTCGGTATAGGCCGCAAAGCGCTGGGCTTTGCAGAACTTGTCACCTTCGAAGCGGTAAGCCAGCACAGTGAGATTGTCCTTGTCGAGTCGCTCGCGGACGGCTTTCATCTCATCAGGAGATATCTCAATGCCACCAGGTTCGTTGAGCGGCAACGACGGCTGTGACAGCACTGGCGCCAGCATGGCGGGCTCCCCCTGTGCCAATATGACACGCTGCACCCGGCTCCGAGAAATCAGTGAGCAACGAGGTAGTTATGTCCAAGATCCATCAATCGAAGGTTTCCATGCACGCAGTGCAGTCTCTTGCCGATTCAGGCGCATCGCAAGGAGCCCGTAGGACGACTGAAGATGCGCCTGAATCGGCGTCGCCACCGGTGATGCCAGCCACCAATTCTGAGGTCGTTGCCAGCGCGCGTCGGCGTTGTTTCTCCAACGCGACCAAACACCGCATTCTGGAGGCCGTGGACCGGTACACCCAGCCCGATGAGCTTGGCTATGAGATTTTGGATTTCCGGCAAAGTCACAACGCGTGTGTGATTTTGAACATTGCAGGCATAGCCTGGGCGCGGCAATACCTCCGGAAAAGAGGAGTACCGTAGAAGCGATGCCAATGTGACAGGGATTCCATCTGGACACTAACGCCAGATCAAGCCGGGACGCATGGGGGTAAAAATTAAGCCCGCCAAGCATTCTGGCTAATTTACCCCTTCCTTTACCCCCCAAAATGCCTGGATGGCGCCGGACCTGACTGGAGCACTGTGGACACAAAAAATCCCTAAGAACTCGAGTTCCTCAGGGCTTCTGGTCTACAGTAGACATTGACGGACTACTGCAAACTACGTAATGGTGGCCTGGGGCGGAATCGAACCACCGACACAAGGATTTTCAATCCTCTGCTCTACCGACTGAGCTACCGGGCCTGAGCCTCAAATTATAGCAGCACGGGCGTCGATTGGGCTGGCGGGACACTGCGGGCGGGCCGCTTTGGAATACGCCGATGGCAGGTCAAAGGCGCGTTTACGCTGCGCTGCGTTTTCCTCGCGTCAAGTCAACGCCCAGTTGCTTGAGCTTGCGGTACAGGTGGGTGCGCTCCAGGCCGGTTTTCTCGGCCACGCGGGTCATGGAGCCGTTTTCCTTGGCAAGGTGGTATTCGAAGTAGGCTTTCTCGAACTCATCCCGGGATTCACGCAAAGGCTTGTCGAGCATGAAGCTCTGGCGCGGTTGCAGGCCGTTGTCCACCGCTGCAGGGGCGATCTGGTCGATGGACGCTGCCGCATCGGCAACTTGCACGGGTGACTGGACGATCACCGGCACTGCCAGCTTGCGTACGTTGCCGCGCGCCAAGCCCTGTTCTACCGCCTTCAGCAGCTTTTGCAGGGTGATGGGCTTTTCAAGAAAGGCGAGTGCGCCGATTTTGGTCGCCTCCACGGCGGTGTCGATGGTGGCGTGCCCGCTCATCATGATGACGGGCATGGTGAGCACGCCAGCCGACGACCATTCCTTGAGAAGCGTCACGCCGTCGGTGTCGGGCATCCAGATGTCGAGCAGAACAAGGTCTGGGCGTTCGCGCAGGCGGGCTGCACGCGCCTGCGCAGCGTTTTCGGCAACCTCGACGTTATGGCCTTCGTCATTGAGGATTTCCCACAGGAGATCACGAATGCCCAGTTCGTCATCCACCACCAATATGTTTGCCATGATTTAACGCAGTACCTCAGGAATATCGCGATGTCGCACTCACGCTGGCGCAGCGCCCGCTATGGCGAATGATAACGATACTTGCGCTCCCAGAATCTTGCCTCCCACAACCCGGTTGGCAATGTCGACGCGGGTGCCGTGTTCATCGGCAATTTTTTTGACCACCGCCAGGCCCAGGCCAGTGCCCTTGGCCTTTGTGGTGACATAAGGCTCGAACACCCGTGCGAGGATGTTGTCTGGAAAACCCGTGCCGTGGTCCAGCACGCTCAGGCGCACGCGCCGGGCCTGCTTGACCCACTGCGTCCTCAGGGTAACACCAGTGTCGGGGCCGGTGTTTCCCGCTGTCTGCGTGGCGTCCTGCGCGTTCTGAAGCAGGTTGTGCACCACTTGGCGGATTTGCTGGGCATCGCCCAGAATTTCCGGGCTGCTGGCATCGAGCTCCATGACGACACGTGCCAGTGCGCCGGGGCCGCCCCCCGGGCTGTTGCCCGGGTTTTCGTAGAGTTGCAACACTTCGGTGACGAGCGCATTCAAGTCCAGCGGTTTCAACTCTGCAGCCGGCAGGCGCGCGTAGTCCCGAAACTCGTTGACCAGGCGCTTCATGGCGTCCACCTGGTCAACAATGGTTTTGACCGATTTGGTCAGTATGGCCTGCTCTACCGGTGGCACTTTGCCCGAGAGTTTCATCTCCAGCCGTTCGGCCGACAGCTGGATGGGCGTCAGCGGATTCTTGATCTCATGCGCCAGCCGGCGTGCCACTTCACCCCAGGCCTGCGCCCGTTGCGCCGATACGATTTCTGAAATATCGTCGAATACTAAAAGCCTTGTAGCCCCCGGCAGTTCTGCACCTCTAGCTACTAAGGTAATAGCGTTGTGAGCTGGATGCCTGGCTAGCCCGTCATCAGATTTGCCAAGCTCAAAAGACTGTTGCCAATGGTCCAGCTCATGGGCGCTGCGCTCGCGCAAAAACAGGTTGAACTGGGCCTGCACACTCACCGCAAACTCCTCCATGCCCTGGACCTCAGACAACTTGCGGCCTTCGAAAGCTGCCAAAGGCACGCGCAGGATGCGGGTAGCGCCAGGGTTGGACGACACGATGGTGCCTTCGGCGTCCAGCACCATCACGCCAGCGGTCAGATTGTCCAGAATGGTTTGAAGGTTGGCGCGCGCGGCATTCACGTCTGACATGCTGCTTTGCACGGCCTGGCGCGCGTCAGAGAGCTGCTGCGTCATGTCGGCAAAGGCGCGCGTCAGTCCGCCCAGCTCGTCTTTGCCCTGTAGCGCAGCCTTGGGCGTCAGATCGCCCGCCGCCACCTGGCTGACGCCGTCCGCCAGCAGCAGCAGCGGGCGCACGATCTGGTTGCCCAGCACCACGGCCAGCAGCACGGCCCCAAACACGGCCAGAAACAGGCTCAGCGTCAGGGTGCCGATGTACATGCGCTTGAGGCCATCGCGCGCCAAGGCACGCTCCTGGTATTCGCGGTTGGCTTCGGTCACGGCCAGGGCATTGGTGACCAGTGTGGAGGGCAGGGCCTGCGTCACCATCAGGTAGCGCACCTCGCCCTGCAATTCAAACCGGGGGCTCGACACCGGCACCAGCGCCTTGATGCGGGCGTTGTTTACCGTGCCCGGCGTCGCTTCCTCCAGGCCTTCAACCCAAGTGATGGACTTCTGCGCCCGCGCAGTTCGAAATTGCTGCGTCGTCGGACGGTCCGGATTGAGCTGGAAGCGGGACTGGCCGGCCCCGCCAATCAGTTGGCCTGAAGCGGCCCATAGCACCACGTCTGTCGCGCCAAGCTGGTCTCGAACGCGCTCCAGCGGCAGGCCGGCGGTGGCGTCCGGCGTGTCTGCAAGCTGCCCGGCAGAAGAACGGGCCTTGGCGGCCAGGTCGCTGGCCAGAGTTTCCAGCGTCACCCGGCCCAAGTTGAGGCCCGCGTCCAGCGCGCGTTCCACCTTGACGTCAAACCAGCTCTCAATTGACCGTGAGACAAACTGGTACGACACCACATAGATCAGCATGCCCGGTGCAAAACCGGCCAGGGCAAATATGGCCGCCAG
Organism: Rhodoferax sp.; assembly: GCA_025358555.1. Lineage (GTDB taxonomy): Bacteria > Pseudomonadota > Gammaproteobacteria > Burkholderiales > Burkholderiaceae_C > JANYCG01. The sequence goes on along the minus strand of JANYJD010000043.1, from coordinate 22,755 downwards.
TTTGACCAGCAACCGGCTGCCGAAGCGGCCCCGGCGCAAGCGGCTGGCCAGTCGGTAGGCAATCCACACAATCGCAGCCAGCAGCAGGGCCGCAACGATCACGTTCAACGTGAACAGGCGCGCGTAGTTGCGCTCGTACATGTCCCGGTTGTTGGTGGCCTGCGTCAAAAGGAACATCAGCACCAGCCCAATGGCGGCAATGGCCGAGGTGCCCACCCCCACGGTCCAGCGCAAGGCGCGGGAACTCTGCAACGAGAAAAGTCCTGGCTTGTTCCCCTGGGGGCCAGACGGAGTCATTTGGCGCTCTCCATCGACAGGCGCTGGGTGGTGGATGCAGAAATATTCCACTCTGCCTGACCCAGCACGCCAATCTGGAAAGGCCGTGGCAACTGGGCCAGGTCAAGCCGGAAACTGTAGGCTACGCTGTGCCGCTGCTCCGGATCAATCTCGGCGGTGTCGGCAATCTTCCAGCGCGACACCCGCCGCAATGCAGCCAGCGCCTCGGGCAGAGAGTCAAAGCTCTGGTTCAGCGCTACGCCCAGGCTGTTGGCGGTGATGACCCCGGACGCGACATTGAGCCGCCAGCGGCGCGTGAGCGGCTGGTAGGCCAGCCGCAGGTGCCGCTCGGCCGAGAGCAGCCGTTTGTCGTACCAATACCAGCGATCACGGTAGACCTCCACCTCAGCCACAAAAAATAGGGGGACGCCTTTTAGCAGCGCGTCTTCGACGGCCGTGGGCAAGTCAAACCGCACCGAGGCCGACAGAAAGACGCCCTCTGCAGTGCGGTCAATTTGAAGCTGCGACACCTCGGCGTCGGATGACTCGGCCAGCGCGACATGGGGCATGCCCAGGCACAGGCAGGCGCCAGCGCATAGCAGGACAAATTCAAGCGCGGCTAGTTCAAGCCGAAGCCTTTTCCAGTAATGCGAGATAAAAGCCGTCGTGGTCACCTGATGGATTGTCCGGGACGGGGTTGCCGTTTGCCCTGAAATGGGGCTTTAAATGACCGGGCGAGGGCAGCAAAGCGGCATTGGTGTGGCGCGCAAGAAACGTTTGCATCTGATCTGCGCCTTCTGCCCGGAACACGGAACAGGTGCAAAAAAGCAGCCGCCCGCCGGGTTTGACCAGTGCCCACAAGGTATTGAGCAAGGTGGCCTGAATGGCAGCCAGGCGGGCAATGTCGCTTTCCCGGCGCAGCCAGCGCACGTCCGGGTGGCGGCGCACAATGCCCGAAGCGGTGCACGGCGCATCCAGCAGCACCGCGTCAAACAGCCCGCCGTCCCACCACGCTTTGGGTTGTGATGCGTCGCCCACCACGACGCGGGCCGTCAGACCCAGGCGCTGCAAGGTCTGGTGGATCCGCTCGCAGCGGGTGGCATCGATGTCCAGCGCGGTCACTTGGCAATTGGCAAGCTCCAGCAAATGCGCCGTCTTGCCGCCGGGTGCCGCACAGGCATCCAGCACATTGAGCGTGCGGTTTGCGTCCATGCCCTGGAGCAGCAAAGGTGCGGCTAGCTGGGCGGCAGCATCTTGCACCGACACCACCCCGTCTGCAAACCCAGGGATTTCATGGACCGGTCGGGCAACGGCAAGGGTTATGCCCGATTGGCCATACATCCAGCCAGGCACGTCCGAGAGGTGCGCTTCAATGCCCGCAGAATGCAAATCGGCCAGGATTTGAACGCGCGTTGATTTTCTGGCGTTGACGCGCAGCGTCATGGGGGCGTGACCGTTATTGGCCTCAAGAATCTCCTGCCAGTCTGCCGGGTAGTCGATTTTCAGCCGGGCGATCCACCACGCCGGGTGGTTCCAGCGGGCCACCGGGTCCTGGTCAGTCGCTGCGACCAGCGCGCTGCGCTCGCGCAAGAAGCGGCGCAGACAGGCGTTGATGAAGCTGGCCTGGGCTTTGGTGGTGGGCGAGCGCTTGGTCGCTTCCACCGCCTGGTTGACCAGCGTGAACACCTCGTAGGGGGCGTCTTCGTCGCGCCAGGCCAGCGCCAGGGCCGTGCAAAGCAACGCATCGGCCATGGCGGGCGGTGCACGGTCGGCCAGAAGCTTGCGCAAGGACTGCGCCCGCCCGAGCGAGCGCAGCACGTGAAACGCGAGCGCCTGCACGCCGGGCTTCAAGGCAGGGTCAACTTTGTCAAGCGCAACCGTGGTCGAGGTGCCGGACCGTACGGCCAGCAGGATTGCTGCAACCGCTTGCAACTGCTGCCATAAAGGCAGGTTGCTGCGCACGTTGGCAGTGTCGCCGTCAGAGTGGGGGTTGCCAGTGTGCTTCATTAGACGGATTTGCCGAGCGAAGGTGTCGCCGTGGATGCGCTGGAATAGCAGCGGAAATAATAAAAAACGCCCCAAGCCCTCGTCAAGAGTGCATGGGGCGCTACTATTTTAAATAGCAACCGCTCGCCAGGCGAATCAGGGCTATTCGGCTGCGGCTCCTGCGGCGACTTCCGTCGCTTCAGCATCAACTGCGTCTCCCGCCAACTCGGCCGCCTCGGCATCCGCAATGGCGCGGCGCTCTGCATCGTCCATATTCTCACGGATCTTGCGTGCGTCGTGGTACGCCATGCCGGTGCCTGCAGGAATCAGGCGGCCCACAATGACGTTTTCTTTCAAGCCACGCAGCTCGTCGCGCTTGCCCATGATGGCGGCTTCGGTCAGGACGCGCGTTGTCTCCTGGAAGGACGCAGCGCTGATGAAGCTGTCAGTGGACAGCGATGCCTTGGTGATGCCCAGCAGCAGGTTGGTGAACACGGCGGGGATCTTGCCATCGGCGCGCAAGGCGTCGTTGGTGTTGAGCATCTCCGAGCGCTCGACCTGTTCACCATTGATGTAGCTGGAATCGCCTGCATTCTCAACCACGACCCGGCGCAGCATCTGGCGAACGATCACTTCGATATGCTTGTCATTGATCTTCACGCCCTGAAGGCGGTACACGTCCTGCACTTCGTCAACGATGTAGCGCGCCAGTTCTTCCGAGCCCAGCAGGCGAAGGATGTCCTGCGGATCGGCCGGGCCGTCCACAACACTCTCGCCCTTGTTGACCACCTGGCCTTCGTGCACCAGAATGTTCTTCTCTTTGGGCACCAGCTCTTCATGCACGTTGCCTTCGGGGTCGGTGATCTGCATGCGGATCTTGCCCTTAGTCTCTTTGCCAAACGACACGGTACCCGTCATCTCGGCCAGCACGCCCTTGTCTTTGGGCGAGCGGGCTTCAAACAACTCGGCGACGCGCGGCAGGCCGCCGGTGATGTCACGGGTTTTTTGTCCCTCAACCGGAATGCGGGCCAGCACTTCGCCGGGTCCCACGTCCTGACCATCACGCACCTGAACCAGCGAGCCAATCGGGAAGCCAATCGTCACCGAGTGGTCGGTGCCCGGGATTTTGACTTCATTGCCCGAGGCATCAATCAGCTTGACTTGCGGGCGAATCACTTTGGCAGAGCCGCGGCGTTTCGGGTCAATCACCACCAGGGTGGACAGACCCGTCACATCGTCAACCTGCTTGGCCACTGTCAAGCCTTCTTCAACGTTCTCAAAGTGCGCCTTGCCAGCAAACTCTGTGATGATGGGGCGCGTCAACGGATCCCAGTTGGCGAGAATCGCGCCAGCCTTGATGACCTGGTCAGCCTTCACCGTCAGGATCGCGCCGTAAGGCACCTTGTGGCGTTCACGCTCGCGGCCATGCTCGTCATGAATGACGATCTCGCCCGAGCGGGCAATCACCACCAGCTCTTTCTTGCTGTTGGTCACGTAACGCATGGTGGAGTTAAAGCCAATGCTGCCGTTGGATTTGGCTTCCACACTGGAGGCCACCGCCGCACGCGAGGCTGCACCACCGATGTGGAACGTGCGCATCGTCAGCTGCGTGCCGGGCTCCCCAATGGACTGCGCTGCAATCACGCCAACCGCTTCACCGCCATTGACCAGCCCACCACGGCCCAAGTCACGGCCATAGCATTTGGCGCAAATGCCAAAGCGGGTTTCGCAGGTCAACGCGGTGCGGACTTTGACTTCGTCCACGCCTTGCACTTCAAGCTCGTCAATCAGGTCTTCGTCAAGCATGTCGCCTGCGCTTGCCAGCACTGCGCGGCTCTCGGGATGGAGAATGTCGTCAGCGGCAGTGCGCCCCAAAACGCGGTCACGCAGTGACTCAATGACCTCGCCGCCTTCAACAATAGCGCGCATCAGGTAGCCGTTGTGGGTGCCGCAGTCCTGCTCGGTCACCACCAGGTCTTGCGTCACGTCCACCAGGCGGCGGGTCAGGTAGCCGGAGTTGGCGGTTTTCAGAGCCGTGTCGGCGAGACCTTTGCGGGCGCCGTGGGTGGAGATGAAGTACTCCAGCACGTTCAGGCCTTCACGGAAGTTGGCCGTGATGGGCGTCTCGATGATTGAGCCATCAGGCTTGGCCATCAAACCGCGCATGCCGGCCACCTGGCGAATCTGCGCCGCCGAGCCCCGGGCACCCGAGTCCGCCATCATGTAGATGGAGTTGAACGACTCCTGCTGCACCTGCTTGCCGTGGCGATCAGTGACCATTTCCTTGGACAGGCCGGCCATCATGACCTTGGAGACTTCGTCACCCGACTTGCCCCAGATATCGACCACCTTGTTGTAGCGCTCACCGGCAGTCACCAGACCCGAGACATACTGCTGCTCGATTTCTTTGACTTCCTTTTGCGCGCGCGCAATGATGCCGTGCTTTTCTTCAGGCACCAGCATGTCATCAATACAGATCGAAATGCCGGCCTTGGTAGCCAGGCGGAAACCGGCTTGCAGCAACTTGTCGGCAAACACCACGGTCTCTTTCAATCCGCACTTGCGGAAAGAAACATTGATCAGCTTGGAGATTTCCTTCTTCTTCAACGCCTTGTTCAGGTTGGAGAAAGGCAAACCCTTGGGCAAGATCTCGGACAGCAAGGCGCGACCGGCCGTGGTTTCCCACAGCTTGGTCGATGGCACGAACTCGCCGGTTTCCTTGTCCTTGGTGTACTCGGTCAGACGCACGTTGATGCGGGAATTCAGTTCCACCTCGTTGGCATCGAAAGCGCGTTGCACTTCACCCGTGTCAGAGAAAATCAGGCCCTCGCCCTTGCCGTTGATGCGGTCACGGGTGGTGTAGTACAGGCCCAGCACCACGTCCTGCGACGGCACGATAGACGGCTCGCCATTGGACGGGAACAGCACGTTGTTGGATGCCAGCATCAAGGTGCGGCATTCCATCTGCGCTTCAACCGACAGCGGCACGTGGACAGCCATCTGATCACCGTCGAAGTCGGCATTGAATGCCGCGCAAACCAGCGGGTGCAGTTGAATCGCCTTGCCTTCGATCAGGATGGGTTCGAACGCCTGAATGCCCAAACGGTGCAAGGTAGGCGCACGGTTCAACATCACTGGGTGCTCTTTGATGACCTCTTCCAGAATATCCCAGACGACGGGCGTGCCGGATTCGACTTCTTTCTTCGCCGCTTTGATGGTTGTGGCGATGCCCATGGCTTCCAGGCGTGAAAAGATGAAAGGCTTGAACAGCTCAAGTGCCATCAGCTTTGGCAAGCCGCATTGGTGCAGCTTGAGCGTCGGGCCCACCACAATCACCGAGCGGCCCGAGTAGTCCACCCGTTTGCCGAGCAAGTTCTGCCGGAAACGTCCCGATTTGCCTTTGATCATGTCGGCCAAAGACTTCAAGGCGCGTTTGTTCGCCCCGGTCATGGCTTTGCCGCGACGGCCATTGTCCAGCAGCGAATCGACAGCCTCTTGCAGCATCCGCTTTTCGTTGCGCGCGATGATTTCGGGCGCTTTCAATTCCAGCAAACGGCGCAGGCGGCTGTTGCGGTTGATGACGCGGCGGTACAGGTCGTTCAGGTCGGATGTGGCGAAACGGCCACCATCCAGCGGCACCAACGGACGCAGGTCCGGTGGCAGCACGGGCAGCACTTCCAGCACCATCCATTCGGGCTTGATGCCGGATTTTTTGAAAGCTTCCAGCACCTTGAGGCGCTTGGCGTTTTTCTTGATCTTCAGCTCGGAGCCGGTCAGGTCATTGCGGAGCTTCTCAATGGAGCCGTCAATGTCGATACTTTGCAGCAAATCCTTGATGCCCTCTGCGCCCATCTTGGCCTGGAACTCGTCGCCGTATTCCTTGAACTTGGCGTCATAGTCATCCTCGGTCATGATGCTGAATTTCTTCAGCGGGGTCATGCCAGGGTCGGTCACCACATAGGCTTCAAAGTACAGCACGCGCTCGATGTCACGCAGAGTCATGTCCAGCACCAGGCCCAGACGGCTTGGCAGCGACTTCAGGAACCAGATGTGAGCGCACGGCGCGGCCAGGTCAATGTGGCCCATGCGGTCACGGCGAACCTTGGTCTGCGTCACTTCAACGCCGCATTTCTCGCAGATGACGCCGCGGTGCTTGAGGCGCTTGTACTTGCCGCACAGGCACTCGTAGTCTTTGATGGGACCAAAAATTTTGGCGCAGAACAGGCCGTCGCGCTCGGGCTTGAAGGTGCGGTAGTTGATGGTCTCGGGTTTCTTGACTTCGCCAAAAGACCACGAACGGATCTTCTCGGGCGAGGCCATGCCGATGCGGATGGCATCAAAGTGCTCATCCGGCGTGAATTGCTTGAACAGGTCGAGTAATGATTTCATGAATTTTCTTCCTTATTTCTTACTTATCCGCGTTCGAGTTCCATGTCGATCCCAAGGTACCGAATTTCCTTCACCAGCACGTTGAACGACTCCGGCATGCCGGCTTCAATCGCGTGCTCGCCCTTGACAATGCTCTCGTACACCTTGGTGCGGCCCTGCACGTCATCGGACTTGACCGTGAGCATTTCCTGCAAGGTGTAAGACGCGCCATAAGCTTCCAGCGCCCACACTTCCATCTCGCCAAAGCGCTGGCCACCAAACTGGGCTTTGCCGCCCAGCGGCTGCTGCGTGACCAGGCTGTATGGGCCGGTTGAGCGGGCGTGCATCTTGTCATCGACCAAATGGTGCAGTTTGAGCACGTGCATGTAGCCAATCGTTGTGGGGCGCTCAAAAGCGTCGCCACTGCGTCCATCGAACAGGTTGGCCTGTGTGCGGGCCGCCGTCAACCCCTTGGCCTTGACGATGTCATCTGGGTACGCCAGCTTGAGCATGCCGCGAATCTCTTCCTCGGATGCGCCATCGAAGACCGGCGTCGCGAAGGTCGCGCCCTTGGACAGGTTGTCCGCCATCTCCAGCACGTCAGCATCGCTGAGCTTGGCCAGGTCTTCCTTGCGGCCTGACCCGTTGTAAAGCGAATCGAGGAACTTGCGCAGATCAGCCAGCTTGGCCTCTGCCTGCAGCATGTCGCCAATTCGCTGGCCAATGCCTTTGGCAGCCCAGCCCAAATGCACTTCAAGCACCTGGCCCACATTCATCCGCGAAGGCACGCCCAGCGGATTAAGCACGATGTCGCACGGAGTGCCGTCAGCCATGTAAGGCATGTCTTCGACCGGAACGATCTTGGACACGACTCCCTTGTTGCCATGCCGACCTGCCATCTTGTCGCCAGGCTGCAGGCGGCGCTTGACGGCCAGATACACCTTGACCATCTTCAAAACGCCAGCGGGCAATTCGTCGCCTTGCGTGAGCTTTTTGCGCTTTTCTTCAAAAGCCAAATCAAAGCTGTGGCGGGTCTGCTCCAGTGAGTTTTTAATGCTCTCCAGTTGGCTGGCCACATCATCGTCAGCCGGACGGATGTCGAACCAGTGGAATTTCTCCACCGAAGTCAAATACGCCTTGTCGATTTTGGTACCTTTGGCCAGTTTTTGAGGGCCACCGTTGGCGGCCTTGCCGGTCAGAAGCTTCTCAATCCGGTCAAACGCGTCGGCTTCCACAATGCGAAGCTGGTCGTTCAAGTCAAGCCGGAAGCGCTTGAGCTCATCGTCAATGATCTGCTGCGCGCGGCGGTCGCGTGGAATGCCTTCACGCGTGAAAACCTGCACGTCGATGACGGTGCCTTGCGAACCTTGATCAACCCGCAATGACGTGTCTTTCACGTCGCTGGCTTTCTCGCCAAAGATGGCGCGAAGCAGTTTCTCTTCGGGGGTCAGCGTGGTTTCGCCCTTCGGTGTTACCTTGCCTACCAACGTATCGCCGGGCTGCACTTCTGCACCGACGTAAATGATGCCGGACTCATCGAGCCGGTTGAGCTGCTGCTCACTCAAGTTGGGAATGTCGCGCGTGATTTCTTCGGCACCTAGTTTAGTGTCACGCGCCATCACCACAAGTTCTTCGATGTGAATCGAGGTGTAACGGTCTTCTGCTACCACGCGCTCGCTGATCAGGATCGAATCCTCGAAGTTGTAGCCGTTCCACGGCATGAAAGCCACCAGCATGTTCTGGCCCAACGCCAGTTCGCCAATGTCGGTCGACGCACCATCTGCAATCACGTCGCCCTTGTCCAGCCGGTCGCCTTTTTTAACAATCGGGCGTTGGTGGATGTTGGTGTTCTGGTTGGAACGCTGGTACTTGATCAGGTTGTAGATGTCAACGCCGACTTCGCCAGCTTGAGCCTCTGCGTCGTTCACGCGGATCACCACGCGCGTGGCGTCTACATAATCCACCAAGCCACCGCGTGTGGCAGTCACCACGGTGCCAGAGTCAATCGCAGAAACGCGTTCAATGCCCGTTCCCACAAAGGCTTTCTCGGGCCGTAGAACCGGCACCGCCTGGCGCTGCATGTTCGCACCCATCAAGGCGCGGTTGGCGTCGTCGTGCTCCAGGAACGGCACCAAAGACGCCGCCACCGACACGATCTGCGCGGGGGACACGTCCATGTACTGAACGCGCTCGGCACCGACCAGAATCGACTCACCTTTTTCACGGGCCGAAACCAAATCGCCAGTGAGCGTGTTGTCCTTGTCCAGAACCGCATTGGCCTGGGCAATCACGTACTTGCCTTCTTCGATAGCCGACAGGTAGTCAATTTGATTGGTCACCTTGCTGTCGGCCACGCGGCGGTAAGGCGTCTCAATGAAACCGTATTCGTTCAGGCGCGCATACAGAGCCAGCGAGTTGATCAGGCCAATGTTCGGGCCTTCGGGCGTCTCGATCGGGCACACCCGACCGTAATGCGTCACGTGCACGTCACGCACTTCAAAGCCGGCGCGCTCGCGCGTCAAGCCACCTGGGCCCAGGGCCGATACACGGCGCTTGTGGGTGATCTCGGACAGCGGATTCGTCTGGTCCATGAACTGCGATAGCTGCGACGCGCCGAAGAACTCTTTCAATGCAGCCGAAATAGGTTTGCTGTTGATCAGGTCGTGCGGCATCAGCGGCTCTTGCTCGGCCTGACCCAGGCGCTCTTTCACGGCTTTCTCAATGCGTGCCAAGCCGGTGCGGTACTGGTTCTCAGCCAATTCACCGACACAGCGAACCCGACGGTTGCCAAGGTGGTCAATGTCGTCCACTTCGCCACGGCCATTGCGCAGGTCTACCAGGATTTTTACGACTGACAGAATGTCTTCGTTGGCCAGCACCATGGGGCCGGTCGACTCGGCACGGCCCATCTTGGCGTTGAACTTCATGCGGCCCACACGCGACAGATCATAAGTGTCGGGGTTGTAGAACAAACGCTGGAACAGCGCCTGCACTGCGTCCTCAGTTGGCGGCTCGCCAGGGCGCATCATGCGGTAGATGGCCACGCGGGCGGCAAACTCGTCCACCGTCTCGTCACTGCGCAGCGTCTGCGAAATATAGGCACCCTGGTCCAGCTCATTGGTGTAGATGCTGGCAAGCTCCTTGACCCCGGCAACGCGCAGTTTCTTGAGTAACGCTTCGGTCAACTCTTCATTGGCTTTAGCGATGATCTCACCGGTGTCGGCGTCAACAATATTGCGTGCCACTACCCGCCCAACCAAAAAGTCTTCCGGCACGCTGATGTGGGTGGTCTCGGTCTGTTCCAGTTCACGGGTATGGCGGGCCGTAACACGCTTGTCTTTGGCCACCACCACCTTGCCGCTCTTGTCGGTGATGTCAAAGCGCGCCACTTCGCCGCGCAGGCGCTCAGCCACAAACTCCATCTGAGCGCCACTGTCCATCAGGCGGAAATTGTCGTTGACGAAGAAGTTGGCCAGGATCGACTCATGGTTCAGGCCAATCGCCTTGAGCAGAATCGTGACCGGCATCTTGCGGCGGCGGTCTACACGGAAGTACAGGATGTCTTTCGGGTCAAACTCAAAATCAAGCCAGGAGCCGCGGTAGGGAATGATCCGGGCCGAAAACAGCAATTTGCCTGAGCTGTGGGTTTTACCCTTGTCATGCTCAAAGAACACACCTGGTGAGCGGTGCAGCTGGGACACGATGACACGCTCGGTGCCATTGATGATGAACGAACCCTTGTTGGTCATGAGCGGCACTTCGCCCATGTAGACCTCCTGCTCTTTGACCTCTTTGACAACCTTGTTTTGGGAAGTGGAAGACTCACGGTCATAGATGATCAGTTGCACCTTGGCGCGCACGGCAGACGCAAACGTCAGTCCGCGCGTCTGGCACTCACGTACATCAAATGCGGGTTTTGCGAGGTTGTACTCCAGGTACTTCATCTCCACAAAGCCGTTGTGCGAAACGATTGGAAAGGCGGCATCAAATGCAGCCTGAAGGCCTTCTATCGTGCGCTTCTTTGGCGCAACATCAGCTTGGAGAAATGCTGTGTAAGCATCTTTTTGCATTTGCAGCAGGTAAGGAATTTCAAGAACGCTGTCGCGTCGTCCGAAATTTTTACGTATGCGCTTGCGTTCGGTGTAGGTGTAGGCCATGAGATCTCCGGGCAAAGACTTGAATGCTGGGTTACTTCTTGGTGATTGGCCACTACCAATCATTGGCGGACGGTTGCACATTGCGTGCAACCCGAACCAAGGCATCTTCTGTAGTCGGGGTCAGAAGACACTGAAAAACCCCTGTGGGCTTTTCAGTGCGCTCTATTCAGTGCGTTCTTGCATCTCGCATAAAGCACTAAAGGCTGGAGGCCCTGATTGGGCACTCCAGCCTTTGGATCAAACCCAATTACTTGAGTTCAACCTTGGCACCAGCGTCCACCAGCTTCTTCATGGCAGCCTCAGCGTCAGCCTTGGAGATGCCTTCCTTGACGTTCTTCGGAGCGCCGTCGACCAGGTCTTTAGCTTCCTTCAGACCAAGGCCGGTGATTTCGCGCACGGCCTTGATGACCGATACCTTGGCCGCACCGGCTTCGAGCAGCACAACGTTGAACTCGGTCTTTTCCTCAACGACAGCAGCAGCGGCACCGCCGCCTGCGGCCGGTGCGGACATGGCCGCAGCGCTCACTCCGAACTTCTCTTCGATGGCTTTCACCAGGTCGTTGAGTTCCATGACCGTCATGCTGTCCAGCGCGGTCAAAAATGCGTCTTTATCGAATGCCATTTTGATTTCCTAAAAATATTGATTACAAAGTGCGGGCCAGCATCACGCTGGAACTGCTTCAGCCGTTGCTTCTGGAGCCGCTTCAGGCGCTGCCTGGGCGGCGCTCTTTTTCTCCGCAATCGCGGCCAGCACACGGGCGGTACGCGAAATTGGGGATTGCATCAAGCCCAGCAACTGCGCCAGCAAAACCTCTTTGGGAGGAATGCTTGCCAACTGCTTCACGCCGTTCACATCCAGAGCTTTGCCACCGTATGCGCCACCGCGAATCACCAATTTGTCATTGGTTTTCGCAAATTCAGCCACCACTTTCGCGGCGGCCACAGCATCGGTTGAGAAACCATAGATCAGCGGGCCGGTCATCAGGTCGGACACAACGGCAAATCCACTGCCAGCGACAGCACGGCGAGCCAGCGTGTTTTTCAACACACTGAGGCTCACGCCGTTGCTGCGCGCTGTCGAGCGCAATTTGGTCATGTCAGCGACCGTGATGCCGCGGTATTCCGCCATCACGAGCGTTTGAGCTTTTGCGGCGAGGCCAGTCACATCGGTAATGACCGCTTCTTTCTCACTGCGATTAAGACTCAAGGTCTACTCCTTTTATATGTGTCTGTTGGCTGGTTTTTAAACACCAGGCCTTCAAACACGCCACATTGCAGCGATCAACTGTTTTCAGGAAATTGCTTTCCTTTTTGCAGCGGGATCGCCATCTGCGTTGGTTAGGGCCTTGATTGAAACCAAAGCCTGGGATTAAGCGCCGCCCGTCTTGCGACAAGGCTGCACACCAACGGTCTTGGATGGCCTGAACTGGTTTTTCAACCAGAGCAGCCCACCACATCAGGGCGCCCTTTCGGATGCCCAAATTTCGTTTGAGCTTCAGGCGTTGATGGTCTGCGTGTCCACCCGGACACCCACACCCATCGTGCTTGAAACTGCGATTTTCCTCAAATAAATTCCCTTGCTGGCGGCAGGCTTGGCTTTGACCAAGGCCTCGATCAATGTCGCCAAGTTGCCCTGCAGCTTGTCCGTGTCAAACGAGCGGCGGCCAATCGTGGAATGCACGATGCCAGCTTTGTCAACACGGAATTGCACTTGGCCGGCCTTGGCGTTCTTGACAGCCGTTGCCACGTCGGGCGTTACCGTGCCCACCTTCGGATTCGGCATCAAGCCACGGGGGCCCAGAATTTGGCCCAGTGTGCCGACCACGCGCATGGCGTCGGGTGCCGCAATCACGATATCAAAAGGCATGTTGCCCGCCTTGACCATCGCGGCCAGATCATCCATGCCAACGATATCTGCACCCGCGGCGCGGGCTTCTTCGGCTTTGGCACCCTGGGCGAACACGGCAACGCGCTTGGTTTTGCCCGTGCCGTTGGGCAACACGACGGCGCCACGCACCACTTGGTCAGATTTCTTGGCGTCGATGCCAAGCTGCACGGCCACGTCGATGGATTCATCAAACTTGGCGATTGCGCAGTCCTTGACAATGCCGATGGCGTCGGTCAGCGGGTACAGCTTGTTGCTGTCAACCTTGCCCGTGAACGTTTTTTGTTTTTTGGTAAGTTTCGTCATGTTAGACACCCTCCACCGTGACACCCATCGAACGGGCAGAGCCGGCGATGGTTCGAACTGCTGCGTCCATATCGGCAGCAGTCAGGTCTTTCATTTTTGCTTTCGCGATTTCTTCAAGCTGCGCACGGGTGACCTTGCCAACCTTGTCCTGGTGGGGACGCGCTGAACCCTTGTCGATCTTGGCGGCTTTCTTGATCAGAATCGACGATGGCGGCGACTTGATGATGAAAGTGAAGCTCTTGTCTGCAAACGCGGTGATCACCACGGGCAGCGGCAGGCCTGGTTCAATGCCTTGGGTCTGGGCGTTGAACGCCTTGCAGAACTCCATGATATTCAAACCACGCTGGCCCAATGCGGGACCAATCGGGGGGGACGGGTTGGCCTTGCCAGCTGGCACTTGCAGCTTCACAAAACCGACGATTTTTTTCGCCATGCTTTACTCCTTGCGGGTGATAACGCTGGGGCTTGCAATGATTTGCAGCCCAAGCTCCCCGGGGGTTAACGACTCACTTCAAACATTCGCATTGAGTCGGAAAATGCGAAATCAGCTTTGCACGACGTCAGGTTTTCTCGATCTGGGAAAACTCGAGCTCAACAGGGGTAGACCGTCCGAAAATCGTAACGGCAACCCGCACCTTGCTTTTGTCGTAATTGACATCTTCAACCGAGCCGTTGAAGTCAGTGAACGGACCATCTTTGACGCGCACATACTCACCCACCACAAATTCAACCTTGTGCCGGGGCTTCTCAGTGCCTTCCTGCATCTGGTTGACGATCTTCATCACCTCGGCTTCGGAGATTGGGGATGGACGGTTTTTCGCGCCCCCGACAAAGCCGGTCACCTTGTTGGTATGTTTCACCAGGTGCCAGGTCTCGTCATCCATGATCATTTCAACCAGCACATAGCCTGGGAAAAACTTGCGCTCAGTCGTTTTCTTCTGACCGTTCTTGATCTCAACCACTTCTTCCATGGGCACAAGAATCCGGCCAAACTTGGCCTGCATGCCCGCGCGGGTGATGCGCTCAACGATATTTCGCTCAACCGCTTTTTCCATGCCGGAGTAGGCGTGCACCACGTACCAGCGCAGGTCTGGATTGACCGGCACAGCGGGCGCGGCAAGCGCATCTTCGGGAACCAAAGCTTCGTCGGATGGTGTTTCTACAACATCGGTCATCATCTTTTCCATCCCAGAATCAAGTCGTAAAACAGCCATTCCAGCGTCTTGTCAGTGAGCCAGAGAAACAGCGCCATGACCAAAACAAAGGCGAACACATAGGCCGTCATCTGCATCGCCTCCTTGCGGGCAGGCCAGACGACTTTCTTGACCTCGCGCCACGCATCGCGCCCAAACGCAAACAGCTCTTTGCCGGGCTCGGACGTGAAAAACATGACCACCGCAGCAGCCAGTCCAACGACCAGCGCGCCCCATTGCGCGATCTGCCCCTGCTTGGCCAGCAAATAAAACGCCGCCAATGCTCCGATCACCAAAGCGCCTGCAAACGCAAGCTTGGCCTTGTCCCCAGTAGTGCTGACGGTTTGAACTTGTGGTGTGGCCATTTTTTCTTAACTTACCTGCGCTTCATCAGCTTGAATAGAACATCAACGTTTCTTAGACGCTTTCCAGAGGTTCAGGCCCGCAATTTTCATTGCGGGCCTTATTTGGCAACCACCTCAATCCCTTGATCAGGTGGCAGGGGCGGAAGGAATCGAACCATCAACCTTCGGTTTTGGAGACCGACGCTCTGCCAATTGAGCTACGCCCCTACAATTTAATCAGTTGAGGACAGAGCAAAAAAGTTTCACTTTTCTTGGTATGTCCCGCAAACATGTTTCTTAAGCAATGATCTTCGCCACCACACCCGCTCCGACCGTCTTGCCGCCTTCGCGGATGGCAAAGCGCAGGCCTTCTTCCATCGCAATCGGGTTGATCAGCTTGACCGTGATTGACACGTTGTCGCCCGGCATCACCATCTCTTTGCCTTCTGGCAGCTCAATCGCACCGGTCACGTCCGTGGTGCGGAAGTAGAACTGGGGGCGGTAGTTGTTGAAGAACGGTGTGTGGCGGCCACCTTCGTCTTTGGACAAAACGTAGATTTCACCGGTGAAGTGGGTGTGCGGCTTGATGGAGCCGGGTTTGCACAACACTTGGCCGCGCTGCACGTCTTCACGCTTGGTGCCACGCAACAGGATGCCGACGTTGTCGCCTGCCTGGCCCTGGTCCAGCAGTTTCCTGAACATTTCAACGCCGGTGCAGATGGTTTTCTGGGTGTCTGCAATGCCGACGATCTCGATCTCTTCGCCGACTTTGACCACACCGCGCTCAACCCGGCCCGTCACCACGGTGCCACGGCCTGAGATGGAGAACACGTCTTCCACAGGCATCAGGAAGGCACCGTCAATGGCGCGCTCGGGCAGGGGGATGTAGGTGTCCAGGGCTTCGGCCAGTTTGATGATGCTGCCTTCGCCCAGCTCGCCTTTGTCGCCTTCCAGGGCGAGTTTGGCCGAGCCGTGGATGATGGGGGTCTTGTCGCCCGGGAATTCGTATTTGTCCAAGAGCTCGCGCACTTCCATTTCAACCAGTTCCAGGAGTTCTGCGTCGTCCACCATGTCGCACTTGTTCAGGTAGACGATGATGTACGGCACACCGACCTGGCGGGCCAAGAGGATGTGCTCGCGGGTTTGGGGCATGGGGCCGTCTGCGGCCGAGCAGACCAAAATGGCGCCGTCCATCTGGGCGGCACCGGTGATCATGTTTTTGATGTAGTCAGCGTGGCCGGGGCAGTCGACGTGTGCGTAGTGGCGATTCGCCGTTTCGTACTCGACGTGGGCGGTGTTGATGGTGATGCCGCGGGCTTTTTCTTCAGGGGCTGCGTCAATCTGGTCGTAGGCCTTGGCCTGGCCGCCGAACTTGGCTGCCAGCACGGTGGTGATGGCCGCCGTCAAGGTGGTCTTGCCGTGGTCGACGTGGCCAATCGTGCCAACGTTGACGTGGGGCTTGGTGCGCGTGAATTTCTCTTTTCCCATTTTTCTCTCCAGATAAAGAACATGCCCGTGTACGGTTTAATGTTTGCATTTCGTCACTCGGTCCATCGCCACGGGCAGCGTTGGGTGCGAAATCGCAGACAGTTGAATTCGGGGTCGAATTCGGGGGACTAAATCGGGGAGCTGATCAGTTTGGTGACAGAGCGAAAGGGCGCTTCGCGCGTCTTTCGGTCTGTCCCGCAAATTAACCCATGGCCTTGGGCGCTTACTTCGCCCTCGCGGCCATGATCGCCTCAGACACATTGCGTGGCGCTTCGGTGTAATGCTTGAATTCCATGGTGTAGGTCGCGCGGCCTTGCGACATGGAACGCAGCGTGGTCGAGTAGCCAAACATTTCCGACAATGGCACTTCAGCCTTGATGGCCTTGCCGCCACCGACCATGTCTTCCATGCCCTGCACCATGCCACGGCGCGACGACAAATCGCCCATCACGTTGCCCGCGTAGTCTTCAGGCGTTTCCACTTCCACGGCCATCATGGGCTCCAGAATCACCGGGCCCGCCTTGCGGCAGCCGTCCTTGAAACCAAAGATCGCGGCCATCTTGAACGCGTTCTCATTCGAGTCCACATCATGGTAGGAGCCGAAGTGCAGCGTGACCTTCACGTCCACTACCGGGTAGCCCGCCAGCACACCCGAGGTCACTGCCTCGTGAATGCCTTTTTCGACTGCCGGAATGTACTCGCGCGGGACCACACCACCTTTGATAGCGTCCACAAACTCAATGCCCTTGCCAGCTTCGTTGGGCTCAATCTTCAGCACGACGTGACCATATTGGCCCTTGCCGCCCGACTGGCGCACAAATTTGCCTTCCGAGTCTTCAATCGTCTTGCGGATGGTTTCGCGGTAGGCCACCTGCGGCTTGCCGACGTTCGCTTCCACGCCAAACTCGCGTTTCATGCGGTCCACAATGATCTCGAGGTGCAACTCGCCCATGCCGGCAATCAGGGTCTGGCCAGACTCTTCGTCCGTCTTGACGCGGAAAGAAGGATCTTCCTGCGCCAGGCGCTGCAGGGCGATGCCCATTTTTTCCTGGTCAACCTTGGTCTTGGGCTCCACCGCCTGTGTGATCACAGGCTCGGGGAACACCATACGCTCCAGCATCACGATGGCGGATGGGTCGCACAGGGTTTCGCCTGTGGTCACGTCTTTCAAACCGACGCAGGCGGCAATGTCGCCCGCGCGGATTTCACTGACCTCTTCACGATTGTTGGCGTGCATTTGCACGATCCGGCCGATACGCTCTTTCTTGCCGCGAATCGGGTTGTAGACGCTGTCGCCTTTTTGCAGCACGCCAGAATACACGCGCACAAAAGTAAGCTGCCCGACGAACGGGTCAGTCATCAATTTAAAAGCCAACGCCGAGAACTTCTCGCTGTCATCCGCCTTGCGGGTGACCGGGTTTTCATCTTCGTCCATGCCTTTGACGGGTGGAATGTCCACTGGAGACGGCATGAATTCAATGACGGCGTCCAGCATGCGCTGCACACCCTTGTTCTTGAACGCGGTGCCGCACAGCATGGGCTGGATTTCGCTGGCGATGGTGCGCGTGCGAATGCCCAGCTTGATTTCGTCCTCGGTCAAGTCACCTTCTTCAAGGTATTTGTTCATGAACTCTTCAGTCGCCTCAGCCGCCGCTTCAACCATCTTCTCGCGCCACTCTTTGGCCTGGGCCAGCATCTCGGCGGGAATTTCTTTGTACTCAAACTTCATGCCCTGGGACGCTTCGTCCCAATAGATGGCCTTCATCTTGATCAGGTCGATCACGCCGACAAAGTTCTCTTCCGCGCCAATCGGAATCACGATGGCGACGGGATTGGCTTTGAGGCGCAGCTTCATCTGGTCATAGACCTTGAAAAAGTTGGCACCGGTGCGGTCCATCTTGTTGACAAACGCCAGCCGCGGCACTTTGTACTTGTTGGCCTGGCGCCAGACGGTCTCGGACTGGGGTTGCACGCCGCCCACGGCGCAATACACCATGCAGGCGCCGTCGAGCACGCGCATGGAGCGCTCCACCTCGATAGTGAAGTCTACGTGGCCGGGGGTGTCGATGATGTTGATGCGGTGTTCCTGGAAATTGGTTTCCATGCCCTTCCAGAAGCAGGTGGTCGCAGCTGAGGTTATCGTGATGCCACGCTCCTGCTCCTGCTCCATCCAGTCCATGGTGGCCGCGCCGTCGTGCACTTCGCCAATTTTGTGGTTCACGCCGGTGTAAAAAAGAATGCGCTCGGTGGTCGTGGTTTTTCCAGCGTCAATGTGCGCTGAAATGCCAATGTTGCGATAACGCTCAATGGGGGTATGGCGAGCCATGATGGATCCTTGGTTGCTCTCAATAAAAATTCAATGCCGACTGCAAATGGCCCCGGAAGCTCTGCATTCAAGAGCGATGCGGCACCCGGCGTAGCGAGCGGCTTTCAGACTAGGCGCGGCCCCGCAGACAGTGCTAACAGCACGGCAAGGGGCTGCAACGACGTATGAAAGCCGCTACGTTGCCGCTGTTAGAAGCGGAAGTGGCTGAATGCCTTATTGGCCTCTGCCATGCGGTGCACTTCGTCACGCTTCTTCATGGCGCCGCCACGGCCTTCGGTGGCTTCCATCAGTTCGTTGGCCAAACGCAGGGCCATGGACTTTTCGCCACGCTTGCGGGCGGCTTCCTTGATCCAGCGCATGCTCAGGGCAAGGCGACGGACCGGGCGCACTTCAACCGGCACCTGGTAGTTGGCGCCACCGACACGGCGGGACTTCACTTCAACCATGGGCTTGACGTTGTTGATGGCCATGGTGAACGCCTCAACCGGGTCTTTGCCGGGGTTTTTCTTTTCGATCTGCTCCAGCGCACCGTAAATGATGCGTTCGGCGATCGCTTTTTTGCCGCCTTCCATGATCACGTTCATGAATTTGGACAGCTCGACATTGCCGAATTTTGGATCCGGCAGGATTTCACGTTTAGGGACTTCGCGACGACGTGGCATTTTTTCACCTCTTTGCTTCAGTTGGCATCTTTGCAGACACCGCGAGAGTCATTCAGACTTCTCACTTACTCGACCCAAAATCAGGTCACTACGCTCATTTACTGCGCCACGCAGCAAACAAACACCTTTTGCTTTTTTGAATGACCAGAACCAATGGCTTGGCTAGGGTTTCACGCTAATTTACTTAGCCTTTGGTTTCTTGGCACCGTACTTGGAGCGCGACTGCTTGCGGTCTTTCACGCCTTGCAAGTCGAGCGAACCGCGCACGATGTGGTAACGCACACCGGGCAAGTCCTTGACACGGCCGCCGCGAACCAGCACCACGCTGTGTTCCTGCAGGTTGTGGCCTTCGCCGCCGATGTAGGAGATGACTTCAAACCCGTTGGTCAGGCGCACTTTGGCGACTTTACGCAGAGCGGAATTGGGCTTTTTAGGCGTCGTGGTGTACACACGGGTGCACACACCGCGGCGCTGCGGAGAGTTCTGCATGGCAGGGCTCTTCGACTTGATGGTCTCGACCTCACGGCCTTGACGCACTAGCTGGTTGATGGTTGGCATTGTTAAAAACGTCCCTAAACGTTTGATGATATGGAGCTTAAATTTCTGACTCTTTGGATGACTTGGGGTGACGGTGGGCGGTTCTCCAACCTAAGTTTGCTCAGGCTTGAAAAGCGCCCTGGCCTTAACCGACTTGCACTTGGGTCATTCCCTGCACGCTTTTTTCGTGAAACCGTGCATCCCTCCGGAAATTCCGAAAAGCCTTCTACTATATCAGGTCACGCTGCAAAGCGCAATTTTTGGACCGGTTTGGTAGTGTCTCAGCTTGACTTGCAACGCTTGCTTGAGACGCAAAGCACACTAATTATGACGGGACAACAGGCGCGTACATACGTCTGCACGGTGTCACGGGGCGCATTGTTGGCTCGCACAACCTGGCGCCATTCATTCGCTGCCTGCCCGACGAATCCACCATCCTTGGGTTGCGCCACCGGCTGGAAAAACACAAACTCGCAGAGCAGATTCTGACTGTGGTCGACGACCTGCTGAGCCAGCGTGGCCTGCTTTTGAAGACCGGCCCCGTTGTCGATGCCACCCGGATCCCGGCACCCATCTCCACCAAAAACAAGGACAAAGCCCGTGACCCTGAGATGCATTCGAGCAAAAGGGCAACGAGTGGCACACGACCGCAGGTCATCCTTACGGATGGGGCATGAAAGCCCACATTGGCGCGGATGCACTCATCGACCAGGCTGAAGCTCAAAGCGGGGATTCGGGCCAAAGTGGAGCACCCGTTTCGGGTCATCAAGTTTCAGGGCTGCGCGCCAGCGCTGACGGCGCAAGGTTTCATCCAGCTTCATTGATGCTTGCCGGTGGTTTTTTCGCTTTTCGGCAGCGTAATGCTATTAATTACATATTTAACTATGCACTCTGGACAATGGCTAGAGGCACTTTTTATCCTTCAAATCGCCAGCAACTGGTTCCACGCGCTGCGCAACTGTTTTTGATCCGTGGCCGCCAGGCCGCCCGCTTTGCGGATGATCAGGCGGTGATCCAATGTGAACAATTTGAGGCGCACCATGCAAGCTGTGGTCAATCCGGCACTTGCCAGGTTTTGAATCGGGCAGTCACCTGGCCACGCCGATTGGTCTGCGCTGGTGATCATCGCCAGCACGCTGTGCTGGGCCGCCTGATTGAAAGCAGCCCCGGACAGCACCAGCGCAGGCCTGCGCTTGCTGGCGTTTCGGTCGGTGAACGGGAACGGGACGATCACCACGTCAAACGCGGCCAAAACCAGGGAGGCCATTACAAATCCTTGAAAGCTGCTTCGTCTGCTGCGCTGCTCCACTCGGTCAAGGTGCCTTCCAGGGCTTGGGCAAATGCCACATCCAGCGGGCTGGCGCGCAACAACCTGACTTCATCGCCCTTGATCTCAAAACCCACGAGATCGCCCGCCTTCAAGTGCAGCGCGCGCCTTACCGGCGTGGGCACGGTGGTTTGAAATTTACTGGTCAATTTGGAGGTTTGCAGCATTGCATTACTTTCTTACGTTCTGGCATTCTACCGACAATTGATCAAATCCACACGCAATCACCCGCATCCGCGGAATTCACTCGCTGCCAAGATCACTGCGGGCGTTGCCATGGGTGCTTACGGATTTGCCATTTTTAGGTTAGTGCGTTGTGCCGTTTTTAGGGTTTCACGCTGATTCGTCCCATTCAAACTCAAGCCTCATCCCCCTTCATCACCCGCACCCGCACATTCTTACCCTTAATCTTCCCAGCGTTCAGCTTGGCGCAGGCGGCATGGGCGACCTCGCGCCCCACGGCTACAAAGGTGCAGAACTCGGTGACGTTGATCTTGCCGATTTGCTCTCGCGTGTAAGCCGCGCCACCCTCTGCGCCAGTAAGAGCGCCCAGCACGTCGCCGGGGCGGATTTTTTCCTTGCGACCACCGAGGATTTGCAGGGTGACCATGGGCGGCAGCAGTTTGCCTTTGCCCGTGGGCGTGAGTTCGTCAAGTTTGTGCCAGACCGATGGGCGGTTTTGGTACTGATCGATCTTGCCGACAAAACCCATCTCGTTCATGGACGCCAAACTCAGCGCCAGGCCCGATTCGCCCGCGCGCCCGGTGCGGCCAATGCGGTGCACGTGCACTTCGGCGTCGGGTGTGATGTCAACGTTGATGACGGCCTCCAGCTGGGTGATGTCCAGCCCGCGTGATGCGACATCGGTGGCGACCAGCACAGAGCAGCTGCGGTTGGAAAACTGCGCCAGCACCTGGTCCCGCTCGCGCTGCTCCAGCTCGCCATACAGCGCCAGCGCGCTGAAGCCCTGCTGCTGCAAATAGACGATGAGGTCTTTGCACTGCTGTTTGGTGTTGCAAAACGCCAGCGTGCTGATGGGGCGAAAGTGATTGAGCAATGCCGCGACGGCTTCAAACCGGTTGCTACGGGTCACCTCGTAAAACCGCTCTTCAATCAAGTTTTCGGCTTCTTTGCTTTCCACCTTGATCTGCACCGGCTCGCGCATGAATTGCCTGGCCAGTTTCTCGATGCCCTCGGGGTAGGTGGCCGAGAACAGCAGCGTCTGCCGCTCCTTCGGACACTGCTTGACGACAGTGGCAATGTCGTCAAAGAAGCCCATGTCCAGCATACGGTCGGCCTCGTCGAGCACCAGGGTGTTGAGCGCGCTCAAGTCCAGCGTGCCGCGCGCCAGGTGGTCCATGATGCGCCCCGGCGTGCCCACCACGATGTGCGCACCGTGCTCCAGCGAAGCGTTTTGCATGCGCAGTGGCACGCCGCCGCACAGCGTGACGATTTTGATGTTGTCCTGCGAGCGGGCCAGCCGCCGCAACTCCTGCGTCACCTGGTCGGCCAGCTCGCGCGTGGGGCACAGCACCAGCGCCTGTATCGCAAAGCGGCGCGGGTTCAGATTGGCCAGCACGGCCAGCGCAAAGGCAGCGGTCTTGCCGCTGCCGGTTTTGGCCTGCGCAATCAGGTCTTTGCCGGCCAGCGCCACCGGCAAACTGGCGGCCTGGATCGCGGTCATCTCGGTATAGCCCAGTTGCTTGAGGTTATCCAGCATGGCAGGGCTCAGGGTCAGGGTGCTGAAGCTGGTCTTCGGGTCGGTCATGTACCGATTATCCGCGCCATGCTCTTTTGTACAGATTTCTTCACCAGCGTCTAGACTACTCTCCTTCGAATTCAAACGAGGAGTGCCTGTCATGAACCAAGATCTGGAGACCGAATTCAAAGCCCTGCTGCC
>JANYJD010000381.1 GCA_025358555.1 Rhodoferax sp. | reverse complement strand
ACGCGTTTTGTGACCAAGAAGGCGCTGGCGCTGGGCCTCAAACCCATCCTGGTGGTGAACAAGGTTGACAAGCCTGGCTCGCGGCCCGACTGGGTCGTCAACGCGGCGTTCGATTTGTTCGATAAGCTGGGCGCTACCGATGAGCAGCTCGATTTTCCCGTGGTCTACGCCTCGGGCATCAACGGCTGGTCGTCCATGGTTGAAGGCGGGCAGGGCGAGCAATGGGGCCCCGACATGTCGGCCCTGTTCAACACCATCCTGACCCATGTGCCGCACCAATTGGGCGACCCGGCTGCGCCGCTTCAACTGCAAATTTCCGCGCTTGACTTTTCGACATTCGTGGGCCGCATTGGCGTAGGCCGCATCAGCCAGGGCACCGTCAGGCCGATGATGGACGTGGTGGTGATGGAAGGGCCGGACGGCAAGGCTGTGAAGGGCCGCATCAACCAGGTGCTGACATTCCAGGGCCTGGAGCG
The DNA here is from genome assembly GCA_025358555.1 of Rhodoferax sp. Lineage (GTDB taxonomy): Bacteria > Pseudomonadota > Gammaproteobacteria > Burkholderiales > Burkholderiaceae_C > JANYCG01. Next base: position 8,693 of record JANYJD010000381.1, on the reverse strand, counting down.
CGTGCAGGCCACCGACGCCGGCCCGGGCGAAATTGTGCTGATCAACGGCCTGACCGACATCGGCATTGGCGTGACCATTACCGACCCGGTCACGCCCATGCCGCTGCCGATGCTCAAGGTGGACGAGCCCACGCTGACCATGAACTTCTGCGTCAACACCAGCCCGCTGGCCGGGCGCGAAGGCAAGTACGTCACCAGCCGACAGATTTGGGACCGCCTGCAAAAAGAGCTGCAACACAACGTGGCCTTGCGCGTCAAGGAAACCGGTGAAGAAGGCATTTTTGAAGTGATGGGCCGGGGCGAGCTGCACCTGACCATCCTGCTGGAAAACATGCGCCGCGAAGGCTACGAATTGGCTGTGAGCAAGCCGCGCGTGGTGTTCAAGGAAGTCAATGGCGAAAAGCACGAACCTATCGAGATGGTGACTGCCGACATTGAAGACCAGCACCAGGGTGGCGTGATGCAGGCTCTGGGCGAACGCAAGGGCGAGCTGGTGAACATGGAGCCCGATGGCCGTGGGCGAGTGCGCCTTGAGTACCGCATTCCGGCGCGGGGCCTGATTGGTTTCACCAACGAATTTTTGAATTTGACCAGGGGCACCGGCCTCATCAGCAACATCTTCGACGGCTACGAGCCGCACAAGGGCGACATTGGTGGCCGCAAAAACGGCGTGCTGATTTCCATGGACGCGGGCGAAATTTTCACCTACGCGCTGGGCAAGCTCGACGAGCGCGGCCGCATGTTCGTGCGGCCCAACGACCCGGTGTACGAAGGCATGATCGTCGGCATCCACAGCCGCGACAACGACCTGGTCGTCAACGCTACGCGCACCAAGCAGCTCACCAACTTCCGCGTGTCCGGCAAGGAAGACGCGATCAAGATCACGCCACCGATTGACGCCACGCTGGAGTACGCGGTGGAATTCATTGAGGACGATGAGCTGGTCGAAATCACGCCCAAGTCGATCCGCCTGCGCAAGCGCCACCTGAGCGAGAGTGAACGCAAGCGCGCGGGGCGTTAAGAATGTGGCCCCCACGCTGCGCCGCTACGCGGGTCGCTGGACAGGCTGGTTGCCTGAGGCAACAGCCCTTCGCGCTGTCCCATCCTGCGCAGGCTGGATTGGAGCCGCAGCGCTCAGCCCCGGGGGGGCTAATTTTTCCAGGGGCGGCCCGTCGAAAAATTGCCCTCCAGTTCATGCGAGTTTCTTCTTGCGCTTGACCCACAACCAGGCGATTCTGCTGATGGTGGTGGTGACCCTGATGTGGTCCACCGCCGGTGTCGTCACGCGCCATCTGGAAGCAGCGCGCAGCTTTGAGGTGACCTTCTGGCGCAGTGCCTTCACGGTGCTAAGCCTGCTGGTCATCCTGCCGGTTTTCAACGGACCTGGTGTGTTCGCCAAGATCCGCAAGGCTGACAAAGTCTTCTGGCTCTCAGGCCTGTGCTGGTGCGGCATGTTCACTTTTTACATGATGGCGCTGATGCTGACCAGCGTGGCTAACGTGCTGGTCACCATGGCCTTGGGGCCGCTGCTCACCGCGCTGTTCGCCCGCGTCTTTATCGGGCACCAAATTCCGCCCCGCACCTGGATTGCCATTGTGGTGGCGGGCATTGGCATCGGCTGGATGTACGGCTCGCAAATTGCGGGCGGGCAGCTTCTGGGCACCCTGGTCGCGCTGGGCGTGCCGCTGTCTGGCGCTGCCAACTGGACCTTTACGCAGCACGCCCATGCGCGCGGGCACGATGTCGATTTGATGCCTGCGGTGCTGGTGGGTGCAGTGCTGTCTTGCCTCATTACGCTGCCGCTGGCACTGCCATTTCAGGCCACTGGCCATGACCTGGGGCTGCTGGCGGGACTGGGGCTGGGCCAACTCGCCATTCCCTGTGTTCTAGCTGTCATGTGTGCCCAGGTTTTGAAAGCGCCGGAAATTTCGTTGTTGGCGCTGCTGGAGGTGCCGTTTGGGATTTTGCTGGTGTGGATCGGAGCCAATGAAGCGCCCAACTCGGCGGTGATCGTGGGCGGCGCACTGGTCATCGGCGCATTGACCACGAACGAGCTGTTTGGCTGGAGGGCAAGGCAGTGAAAGCAAGAAATCCTGCGAGCCATTGAAGTGCCAAACAAGGCGGCAGAGAACAACGCGTCCCCAAACCGCCCATCTACGATAGCGTTAGGGCTGGCAGACGCCCGCGTGGCGTCATCCGCCATGCCGCAGATCTGGGATGCCTTCGGGTCGGCAACATGGGCACGCCAGACTCCATTAAAACCCGGTTTGCTCCATATATAATAGCTAATAGTGAAGAACCGACAAGGGCTACAGGCCAAATTAACCATTTTTTTGGGATAACTTCTGTATCGGGTATCGTGCAGGCGCTTGAACGCAGCGACGACGCGTGGGCGCGCCAAACCGCAGACACGCTGCACCAGCGCTCACCCTGATGCTGCACGTAGCGCTGGAACAAATCCGCCGCGCCCGCAGCATGGGTTTTGCCGATGAATTGCGCATGGAGCGCGACATGGTGCACCACTGCTTCAACCCCAAGCACTTGGCCCGCAGCGCCGCCGACAGCGAGACAGTCAAGGGCATCCGTGCCCTTGCCGTTGACAAAGACCATCAACCACGATGGAATCCGGCGCACATTGAAGGCGTGACGCCTGAGATGGTTGCTCCGTTTTTCGAAAATCCATGGGCGGTGGGCGCACACCCGTTGCAAGACCTCGGCTGATCAGTATCCCTTGGCCCGCGCGAGCCACGGCGTCTGTTAGCGTCGCACTGACGACGTTTCAGCGGTTGCGGTCCTTCATCGCCCGGTCTACCTCGCGCTTGCCCTCGCGGTCCTTGATGGTGTCTCGCTTGTCGTGCTCGGCCTTGCCTTTGGCCAGGGCGATTTCGCATTTGATCTTGCCGGTTTTCCAGTGCAGGTTGAGCGGCACCAGGGTGTAGCCTTTTTGCTCCACCTTGCCGGTGAGGCGTTTGATTTGCTCGCGGTGCATGAGCAGCTTTTTGGTGCGCACTTTGTCCGGGCTGATGTGGGTTGAGGCGGTATTGAGCGGCATGATCTGCAAGCCGATCAAAAAAAGCTCGCCCTCGCGGATGACCACGTAGCCGTCGGTCAGCTGCACCTTGCCTTCGCGCAGGGATTTGACCTCCCAGCCCTCCAGCACCAGGCCAGCTTCAAACCGCTCTTCAAAAAAATAGTTGTAGGCTGCTTTCTTGTTGTCAGCAATGCGGGTGTTTTTGGGGGCGGCAGTGTCGGGTTTTTTGGCCATGGGGGACGCGATGATGCGCTTAAAGGTGGGCGGGTAAGCGCAGGGTGCACTGAAACCGGGGCGGGCTGCCGTCAAGCCGTTGGGGAAAAGCGGCAATAGGCGCTTGCCACGTGGTGGTAAATCAGCTTGTCTACAATCTTACCGCCACCCCTATTCTATGAAAACCGTTAGCAAGTCAGTCCTGATCTGGTACAGCCCCGAAGAAATGTACGCCTTGGTGACTGGCGTGGCGGATTATCCGAAATTTCTGCCCTGGTGCGATCACGCCAATGTAGTGGCCAGCGACGTAGCGGGCATGACGGCCGAGGTCGGCATCTCGTTTGGCGGCATACGGCAGTCTTTTACCACCCACAACTTGCACACGGCGGGTCGGCAAGTGGCCATGCGGCTGGTGGACGGGCCTTTTTCCCGCCTGGATGGCGCGTGGAATTTTGTGCCGCTGGGCGATGGCACGCAGCGTGCCTGCCGGGTTGATTTCACTCTCAATTATGGTTTTGCCAACGCCACGCTGGCCAAGCTGGTCGGCCCAGTATTTGACAAGATTGCCGGCAGCATGGTGGATGCGTTTGTCAAACGCGCGGAGCAGGTTTACGGCGCTGCTGTGGCGTGAATATGAGCATGGCATGAGCATTCAGGTGGTCGTGGTTTACGCGCCCACTCCCCGCAACGTGCAGGAGATTGCCCTCACGCTTCCCGAAGGCAGTACGGTGGGCGATGCGATTGCGGCGAGCGGGCTGGCGGCGTCACCCGCAGACTTCAAGTCGCACTTGCTGCTGGCGGGCATTTGGGGCCGTAAAGCTCCGCTCATGACACCGCTGCGCGACCTGGATCGGGTAGAAATTTACCGGCCACTCAAGGTTGACCCTAAGGTCGCACGCCGCACGAGATTTGCCTCCCAAGGGGCTAAAAAGGCAGGCCTGTTTGCAAAGCGGAGGGCAGGGGCCAAGACGGGTTATTGATTGGCCAGCCACCCGCTATTGACTGACTTCTGACTGGCTTTGAAGTGCGATGAAGCCAACCTGGGTTATCTGCAGCTGGAGTCAATGATATTTTGCACGCGCTTGGTCTCGGCGGCGCGGGCAGCGTCGTCCATGATTTCACGCTCGCCCTGGGCGTTGGTGCGTCCGATGCGCACCCCGGAGTCCAAACCCGCCTTGGCTTGCTTGCCAAGCGCGCAGTTTTCCACTTTTGCCTTGGTAACGCGCTCTTCGTCGGCGCGGCGTTTGGCTGCTTCAGCGTCAGCCGCCTGTTTCTTCTTTTCCATCAACTCTTTGTCAACGCCTGAAAGTTTGGGTGCGCTGGACGCAACTTGTGGGCTTTGTGCAGCCACCACAACCGTGCCATCGGCGTTCAACGCAGGTTCAGCTTTGACAGCCGCTTTGGCCAAACCGCCAGGGCGCTTGACAATGTTTTTCTCAAGCACATCGGCAGGCGGTGCCCGGTCGCTGTAGACCTTGCGGCCATCCTTGTCCAGCCACTGCCATTGTGCCGCCGCCGTCAGGGCGATCAGGCAAGCAGTGCCAGCCAGGAGCCGGGGCATTGCCGTTGTCAAAAATGTTTGAATCTTGCGCATGTGCGGAGTTTAGCGCCGTAACGGGCTGAAAATCTGCATCGCAAGCTCCGTTCAGCGGGTGGGGTCACCCGTTTATCGCAGCAGCTCTAGCGGTAGCTCGGGGCGCATCTCGAAGAGAGGCACGGGTACAATTTGTAATTTGGAGCTTTGACATGCGCCTCCTAGGCAAAGCGCTCACCTTCGACGATGTGTTGTTGGTGCCAGCGTACTCCCAAGTCCTGCCCAAGGACACCCGCCTTTCCACCCGTTTCTCCCGCAACATTGCCCTGAACCTGCCCCTGGTGTCTGCTGCCATGGACACGGTGACCGAGGCCCGCCTGGCCATTGCGATTGCGCAGGAGGGCGGCATCGGCATCGTGCACAAAAACCTCACGGCCCAAGAGCAGGCCGCGCAGGTGTCCCGCGTGAAGCGCTATGAGTCAGGCGTGCTGCGCGACCCGGTCGTCATCACCCCCAGTTTTACGGTGCGCCAGGTGATTGATCTGTCAGAGCAATTGGGCGTCTCAGGTTTTCCGGTGTGCGATGGCGGCAAGGTGGTGGGCATTGTGACGGGGCGCGATTTGCGCTTTGAGACGCGCTACGACATCCCCGTCAGCGAAATCATGACTCCGCGCGAAAGACTGGTCACCGTGCCCGATGGCACCACGCTGGCCGATGCCAAGGCGCTGCTCAACAAGTACAAGCTGGAGCGCCTGCTGGTGGTCAACGACTCTTTTGAGCTCAAGGGCCTGATCACCGTCAAGGACATCACCAAGCAGACCAGCTTTCCCAATGCAGCACGCGACGCCCATGGCAAGTTGCGCGTGGGCGCGGCGGTGGGCGTGGGCGAGGGCACTGAGGAACGCGTGGAAGCGCTGGTGCGTGCGGGGGTAGATGCCATCGTGGTGGACACCGCGCACGGCCACAGCCAGGGCGTGATAGAGCGTGTGCGCTGGGTCAAGAAAAACTACCCGCAGGTGGATGTGATTGGCGGCAACATCGCTACCGGCGCAGCCGCGCTGGCGCTGGTGGAGGCTGGTGCCGATGCCGTCAAGGTCGGCATTGGCCCGGGTAGCATTTGCACCACGCGCATTGTGGCGGGCGTGGGCGTGCCGCAGATCATGGCGATTGACAGTGTGGCTACCGCACTCAGAGGCACCGGTGTGCCGCTGATTGCCGATGGCGGCATTCGCTACAGCGGCGACATCGCCAAAGCGCTCGCCGCAGGGGCCAGCACGGTGATGATGGGCGGCATGTTTGCAGGCACCGAAGAAGCGCCAGGCGAGGTGATTTTGTTCCAGGGCCGCAGCTACAAGAGCTACCGGGGCATGGGCAGCATCGGTGCCATGCAGCAGGGCAGCGCCGACCGTTATTTTCAGGAAAGCACCACCGGCAATCCCAATGCCGACAAGCTGGTCCCAGAAGGCATTGAAGGCCGCGTGCCGTACAAAGGCTCCATGGTGTCCATCATTTACCAGATGGCCGGCGGCGTGCGAGCCAGCATGGGCTACTGCGGCTGCGCCACCATTGCCGACATGCAGGACAAGGCCGAGTTTGTCGAGATCACCACGGCCGGCATCCGCGAAAGCCATGTGCATGATGTGCAGATCACTAAGGAAGCACCCAACTATCGGGCAGATTAACAGATTTTAGCGTAAAGTAAGGAATTCTTACTTAAAGGAATCCATCATGCTTGCAAAAATGACTTCCAAAAACCAGATCACGCTACCCAAAGCGATAGTGTCGAAGGTGACACCAACGGATTATTTCGAGGTTGAAGCCGTCAACGACAAAATCATGCTGACGCCAGTGCGCATACAACAAGCTGACGGCGGGATCGAGGCCGTCTGGCGCAAGTTGGAAGAGTTGAACATTACCGAGCATGACGTGGCCGATGCTGTCAAATGGGCAAGGTCACGGGCTTGAGCAAGCCGGTAGAAGCCAACGGATCAGGCAAACCAAACGTACCCGCAGCGATAACGGTAGTACTCGACACCAATGTGGTGATTTCATGTACGCTTTTTCGTTCTGGGCGACTAAAAGCCATCCGAGACGCTTGGACTGGTGGCCGAATCAAGCCAGTGGTCAGCACACAAACTGCGCAAGAGCTTGTCGAAGTCGTGAGCTATCCAAAATTTAAACTCAGTCATGGCGATATTGCCAAGGTTTTATCGCTTTACATGCCGTATGTTCAAACGCATGTGATTGATAGCGCGGCAAACCGAATGGCGCACGTCAAACCCTGCCGTGACCCGCGTGACCAAAAATTTCTTGAACTCGCGCAGTCTGCGCAGGTTGAGTTTCTTGTGACGGGTGACCGTGACTTGCTGGTGATGGATGACCCGAACTTGACACATAACACTTTTCACATCGTCACGCCATCAGCGCTGTTGCTCACGCTTGATGATAAGCCTTAACTTTTGACAGAAATCCTTGATGAACTCTCAACACGACAAAATCCTCATTCTCGATTTCGGCTCCCAAGTCACCCAGCTCATTGCCCGCCGCGTACGCGAGGCGCAGGTGCTGTCTGAAGTGCATTCGTGCGACGTGACCAGCGACTGGCTTCGCAACTACGCCAAAGACGGGCATTTGAAAGGCATCATCCTCTCCGGCTCGCACGCCAGCGTGTATGAGGTTGACGACAAAGCGCCGCAAGCGGTGTTTGAGCTGGGCGTCCCGGTGCTGGGCATTTGCTACGGCATGCAAACCATGGCCAATCAGCTTGGTGGCAAGGTAGAAGCGGGCAAAACCCGCGAATTCGGCTATGCCGAGGTGCGCGCTCACGGCCACACCGCGCTCTTTAAAGACATTCAAGATTTCGCCACGGCTGATGGCCACGGCATGCTCAAAGTCTGGATGAGTCACGGCGACAAAGTCACCGAAATGCCCCCCGGGTTTAAGCTGATGAACTCCACGCCGAGCTGCCCAATTGCAGGCATGGCCGATGAGGCGCGCAAGTTTTACGCCGTGCAATTTCACCCCGAAGTCACGCACACGGTTCAAGGCAAAGCCATGCTTGAGCGCTTCGTGCTCGGCATTTGCGGCGCCAGGCAAGACTGGATCATGGGTGACTACATCGCCGAAGCAGTGGCCAAAATCAAAGGCCAAGTCGGCGATGAACAAGTCATTTTGGGCCTATCCGGCGGGGTAGATTCTTCAGTTGCGGCGGCACTCATCCACCGCGCCATTGGCGACCAGCTGACCTGCGTGTTTGTAGACCACGGCTTGCTACGGCTGAACGAAGGCAACATGGTGATGGACATGTTTGTCGGGCGGCTAGGGGCCAAGGTAATCCGCGTGGATGCTGAAGCGCAATTTTTGGGTCACCTCAGAGGCGTGAGCGAGCCAGAAGCCAAACGCAAGATCATCGGGCGTGAATTTGTAGAGGTATTTAAGGCTCAAGCCCAACAAATACGTGCGCAAGAAGCTGCAAATAATGTAGCGATGAGTGATGTAGCATGGCTAGCCCAAGGCACCATTTACCCGGACGTGATTGAATCCGGCGGCGGTAAAAACAAAAAAGCCGTGGTTATCAAAAGTCACCACAACGTCGGTGGCTTGCCTGAGCAACTGGGCTTACAGCTGCTCGAGCCACTGCGCGACTTGTTCAAAGACGAAGTGCGCGAGCTTGGCATAGCCCTGGGTCTGCCGCCAGACATGGTCTACCGCCACCCCTTCCCCGGCCCCGGCCTGGGCGTGCGGATTTTGGGTGAAGTCAAAAAAGAATACGCTGATTTGCTGCGCAAAGCCGATGCCATCTTCATCGAAGAGTTGCGAAATTTCACCGATCCCGCCACCGGCAAATCCTGGTACGACCTAACCAGCCAAGCCTTCACCGTTTTCCTCCCCGTCAAGTCCGTAGGCGTGATGGGC
>JANYJD010000362.1 GCA_025358555.1 Rhodoferax sp. | reverse complement strand
ATGTCCAGGCCCCACTCGGCAATCGGTCCGAGTTTGGGCGACAGGCCAAAGAAGATCAGCAGCTTGTCCAGCGGCACCTGGCTGGTGCTGCCATCAACGCCGGTGACAGTGATGGACGTCATGCGCTCATTTTGGGACTCGATTGCCTGGGACTCGATGGCAGTCACTTGGCCCACCTTGAATTGCATCTGCCCGGCCTCACACAGCGCGCGCATTTTTGCCACGCTGGCAGGTGCTGCAGGAAAGCCATCACGCCGGTGAATGAGGGTGACGGATTTGGCCTTGTTTTCGCCTTCTTTCACAAAATCCAAAGCCCAGTCCAAAGCGGAATCACCGCCACCCAAAATCACCACATCCTGGTTGGCAAAGCTCGCCCGCTGGCTGACTTTGTAGAACACCTGCTGCGCAGCATCGGGAGCCGAGAATTTTTCGACACCCTCCAGGTTCAGCAGACGCGGCTGAAACGCGCCCATGCCGGCTGCGATGAAAATGGTCTTGGTGAGGAATCGGTTGCCTTTGAAATCATCCGTCGCTGCACCTTCCCGTGCAGTTGTCACGCCACCCGACGATGTTTCCAGCAAAAACCGCCCATCGTCCTGCTTGGCGATGGTGCTCACTTCCTGAGAGTAATGAAACGTGGCCCCAAAAGGCTCAATCTGCTTGAGAAGGTTGTCTGTGAGCTCTTTGCCGGTGCACACCGGCACGGCGGGAATGTCGTAGATCGGCTTGTCCGGGTACAGCTCGATGCACTGGCCGCCGGGGTAGGGCAGCAGATCGATCACGTGGGCCTTGATCTCCAGCAGGCCCAGCTCAAACACCTGAAACAGCCCGACAGGCCCGGCGCCAATGATGACGGCGTCGGTCTCAATAATTTGTGCACTCATGGGGTCGCTCATCGGGCGCTTCAGCGAACCAACAAGGGCAGCTTGCCCGTCTTGTCTTTCCAGTCGTCAGCGTCCAGCGGCGCAGGCTTGCGTTTGGTGATGCTTTTCCAGCCGGCCAGCTTGGCCAGCTCGGCGTTGAGTTTGGTCATGTGCTGCTGGTCGGCGGGCACGTCTTCTTCGGCGTAAATCGCGTTGACCGGGCACTCGGGGATGCACACAGCGCAGTCAATGCACTCGTCCGGGTCGATGGTCAGAAAGTTCGGGCCTTCGCGAAAACAGTCTACCGGGCACACGTCCACGCAATCGGTGTATTTGCATTTGATACAAGCTTCAGTAACGGTGTGTGTCATGGCTTTCTTGTGTTGGTGGGTGGCATGCCCGGTATTTAGGGTCAGCACATGTCCCGCGCTGCGCCAGGTATTGCTTGTTCATTTCAGGAACACAGCAGAACCGGCTCTGCCGGGCTGCTGGTGTTGCCCCTGCAAGGGGGTGGAGTAGCGACACGAAGTGCGCGAAGCCTGGGGGTGAGCCTAATTAACCAGAACAGCCCCAGCAGTTTTATGGCTTGCCGTGTCCACCAGAATCAACGCGCCCAGAACGCGCGAGCGGCTGTAGGGCAGGGTGGCGACGGTCTCCTGCAGGCTCAGCTCCACGTGGCCAATGGCGTTGGACTCAAGCTGGGTGGCGTCTTCCTCGGCCAGCGTGTTGATGTTGAGCCGGTGCACGATGCGCTTGACCTTCGCCTTGACCCAGCGGTGCCCATGCAGCGCCCAGTAGACGCGGCCCGCTACCAGCGGTTCATCGTCCATCCAGGCGATGGTCGTGGTGAGCTCACGGGTGGGGGCGAAGGTGTGTCCATCAGGCTCATGGTTCAGAATCCAGTCCCCGCGCGACACGTCAACTTCGCGGTCCAGCACGATGCCTGCACTGTGCCCGGCCGAAACGTCGCCCGGTTTGCGCAAGTGGTTCAGCACTTGGGCCACCAGGGCAGTTTGTCCGCTGGGCAAAATGGAGATGCGCTGGCCCGGTTTAACGCTGCCGGTGGCAATGCGGCCCCAGAAAATGCGTCGGCCTTGGGATGTATCGCTGCTGCTGGAGAACTTTTCGACCCATTGCACGGGGAAGGCAAAAGGCTCGGCTGTGTCAGCTGGGGTGGTGGGAAGTTGCTCCAAAATCTGCAGCAGACTTGGGCCGCTGTAAGCGCACCACCCTGCCTTTTGAGCGGCCAGCCCTTCCCCGCAGCGGTCTACCACGTTCCAGCCTTGCAAGGCTGAGACCGGTACCGTGGCGGTGATGTTGATGCCCGCCGTCTGCGCGAAAAGGCCCAACGCATGGGTGATATTTTTAAACGCCAGCGCAGGGTCAGCCACAGCATCCAGCTTGTTTACCGCAAACACAATGCTGGTCACGCGCAGCAAATTGCACAGCAGCGAATGGCGGCGAGTTTGCACCAGCAGTTCGAGTGCCGGGTTATGCCAGTCCAGCTTGGTGGCGTCAACCAGCACCACTGCGGCATCGGCACTGCTGGCGGCGGTCACCATGTTGCGGGTGTACTGCTCGTGGCCCGGCGCGTCGCCAATGATGAACTTGCGCGCCTCGGTGTTGAAATAGCGGTATGCCACGTCAATCGTGATGCCTTGCTCGCGCTCGGCGCTTAAGCCGTCGGTCAGCAATGCCAAGTCGGTCTCGCCCTGGCGCTGCACGCCGGCCAGGTGGTCTTGCAGCACCGCCTTGCTGTCCACCAGCAGCCGGCCGATCAACGTGCTTTTGCCATCGTCGACCGACCCGCAGGTGATGAATTTTAACGCCCCGGCTACTGAGCGGTCGTGATCGGGGGTTGGGCGGTGCGCGGAATCCTCACGTACCGAAGTACGTTCCGCCTCCGCTGCTCCGTCCGCCCCCCGCTGACGACCGCTCGCTACGCCGGAAATCTTAAGTACAGAAGTCATTAAAAGTACCCGTCCTTTTTGCGCTTTTCCATGGAGGCATCAGACGTTTTGTCATCCATGCGGGTGGCGCCGCGCTCGCTTACGTCGGCGGCCAGGGTTTCGATTACGATTTCGGCGGCGCTGCTGGCCAGGCTCGGTACCGGGCAGGTGCAGGTGATGTCGCCTACGGTGCGAAAACGCACATCGCGTTCCACGGATTTTTCGCCGTCTTGCAGCGGTGTGAGCGGGGTGACTGGCACCAGCAGGCCTTTGCGTTCCACCACCTCGCGTTTGTGCGAGTAGTAGAGCGATGGCAGGGCGATTTTTTCGCGCTCGATGTACTGCCACACGTCCAGCTCGGTCCAGTTGCTGATGGGGAACACGCGGAAGTGCTCGCCGGGCTGCAGGCGGGTGTTGAACAGCGTCCACAGCTCGGGTCGCTGGGCCTTGGGCTGCCACTGGCCAAAGCTGTCGCGGTGGCTGAAGATGCGCTCCTTGGCGCGGGCTTTTTCTTCGTCCCGCCGGGCGCCGCCAATCAGCGCGTCAAAGCGGAATTCTTCAATCGCCTCCAGCAAGGTCACCGACTGGTGCACGTTGCGGCTCTCGCCCGGATGCGCCAGGCGCACCGTGCCGCGTTTCATCGAATCTTCGACGTTGCGCACGATCAGCTTAGCGCCCAGTTCCTTCGCGCGGAAGTCACGGAAATCCGTGACCTCATGGAAGTTGTGGCCGGTGTCGATCATCAGCAGCGGGTAGGGGATGCCGCCGCTGCCTGACGTGCCATTCTTGGCTCCAAACGCTTTCTCGGCGCATTTGAGAAGCACCAGGGAGTCTTTGCCGCCAGAAAACAGCAAGGTCGGCCGCTCAAACGTCGCGGCCACTTCGCGCAGAATAAAAATAGTTTCTTCTTCCAATGCATCCAGGTGCTGGTTGCTGAGGTGGCTTAAACGTTCATGGGCAAGCAACGCGCCCTCACCTGGCGTGGCGGGTGCCAACTGTTCGGACTTGAGACGGGCGTTCATGCAATGGCTTCCTCGTTGGATTTGTTTGTCGATGGCGAGTCTTTGGCGTGCAGGCCGCACTCTTTGGCCGTCTCGTCTTCCCACCACCAGCGGCCCGAGCGGAAGTCTTCGCCCAGGCTGATGGCGCGGGTGCAGGGCGCGCAGCCGATGCTGGGGAAAAACTGGTCATGCAGCGGGTTGTAGGCCACGTTGTGCAGGCTGATGTAGTGCCACACGTCGCCCCAGGTCCAGTCGGCCAGCGGGTTGAATTTGACGCGGTCTGCATCCGATGAGTCGATCAGCGGCACGTCAGACCGCGCGCCCGACTGCTCGCGCCGCAGGCCGGTGATCCAGGCCCGCTGTCCGGCCAGGGCACGCTGCAACGGCTCGACTTTGCGGATATGGCAGCAGGCCTTGCGCAGTTCGATGCTCCGGTACATGGGCTCCCTGCCTTCGCGCTGCACGAACCGGATCACGGCTTCGTCGCGCGGGCGGTAGATGTTGACCGGCGCCCGCGACGTCGCCCGGGTGCGCCCCAGCAGTTCCAGCGTCTGCGGATGCAGCATGCCGGTGTCCAGCACGAACACCGGGACGTCCAGTTCCAGCTTGTTGATAAGGTGAGTGATCACCACGTCTTCGGCGCCCAGGCTGGAGGCTTGCGTCACCGGCGAGAACTCGGCGGCCGCGCGCTGCAACAGTGTGATGGTTTCGGCCAGTCTTGCGTCGAACTCCGCGGAGGCCCGCGCGTGCAATTCAACGACGCCCATCATGCCGCCTTGCGAAACAGCGGGC
>JANYJD010000321.1 GCA_025358555.1 Rhodoferax sp. | reverse complement strand
GGAGCCATTTGCGAACTGTACCGGACTGCGCGCCCACAGCGGGCTAACGCAATGTCCACCGCACCACGCTGCAATGTAAGCTGGTGGTTTCACCCATAGCAAACGACACCTGCTCCCATTTCATATACATAGTATGCTTCGTTAAAAATAGCGTGAAACCCGGCAATCCATCAAAAGGGGCTGACCCGCCCGAGAAGCTATTTTGACAAAGTTGCCGCATTCTGGGTGTCACAAAGAGCGACGTTCATCCGAGTCAGCTTCCAGCGCAATGCGGTCGCTCACAAGAGGCAGTACCGTAGCAATGCAGGTCGTGGTGATAAGGAAAGGGGACCGGGCTTTGGTGCGGAATGCGTGCGGTACCCACCTTGGCGCGCAAAAAAATGGCGACCCCGTGTCGCACAAATTTTTTCGTTGTCGCGCGTGCTTCCGCACCAAAACCGCATGCCGCTTGCCTTGTCGCCGCGACCGGACCAGAAACAAAGGGCAACGAACAACGAAAAACGGACAACGAAGTCAGCAGCACCCGATCAAAGCGCCCAAGTCATCTGCGTCGAAGGCCGCTGACTGAATGCCAAGTACCAATCAGCCACCTTGGGGTAGCGCCCACGCCATTGCAGCTCGGCAAAGCGAACGTCCAGGTACCACAACGCGCAGGCCATCGACAGCGAGCCAATGTCCACACGCCCCGCCAAGGTCTGCAAGTTGGCTTCCAGATGCGCAAGCGACGTCTCAATTTTGTCAAGCTGCCCCGCGCGCCACTCCTTCCAGCGGATCGGCTCGGGCCGCGCCACGTCTTCATAGCGCGCCAGCAAGGCAGCGTCCAGCATGCCATCAGCCAGGGCATGAAGTGTCAGCGCCTGCCAGCGTGCCGTGCCTGTTTTCGGAAACAGCGCGCCGCCAGCCAGATCGTCCAGATACTCGCAAATCACCCGGCTGTCGTACAGCGCTTGCCCGTCGTCAGTCAACAGCGTGGGCACTTTGCCCAAAGGGTTGTTGACAATGATGGCCTGGTCGCGTGTGACCGGGTGCGCGCTGGAAGGCAGCAGGGTGATGCGTGCGTCAAGCCCCAGCTCGTGCGCCACGACCAGGCACTTGCGCACGTAAGGGGAGAAGGGTGAAAAGTAGAGCTTCATGCGGCCAGTTTAACTGCCGACATACCTGCCGACACACCTGCCGACGAGTGACCTGCCGACTAGTGCGTGCGCGCCGCCGTCTCGGCCGCGTAACGCTGCGTTGCCGCCTCCACCGCCTTCATGTGGATATCGGCCAGCTCAGGCCGTGCAGCGCGGGCCCGGTCAGCCGATGCCTGCGTGGCCATCTGCCCCTGCCAGCGCGGGTGCACGTGGCGCGCCATCAGGTCGTAGCTCTTGCGCGTGGCATCAAAATTGGCCCAGTTGTGCGCCAGAGTCAAGTAAGCCCCAAAGCCGCCGTTGGACTGCTTCCACAGCCGGTCAATCTGCGCGTTCACCATGTCGGCCGTACCAATCGCGCCAAAGCCCGAGTCGTTGATGAACGAGATCATTTCCTTCACGTTGTTGCCCGGCATCGTCATCTGCGGGAAGGCCGCCACCGCCTGAAAATACTCAAACCATTGCTCAATGCCGTACTCGACATCGCGGTACGCCTGGTCCATCGTCTCGGCGCAATGCACCAGGCCCACAAGGCGCCATTTGTTGCGGTCCACTTGGGTTTTGTAATGCTTGGCCTGCGCCTCCATGACATCCCAATGCAGCGCCAGCGCATCAAAACCAGCGGCCGTAGTGGCCCCAATCGACAGCAGCCCAATGCCGTGCTGCCCAGCCAGCTTGGGGCCGGTGGGCGACGCCACCGCCGGCACCACCATGTCAAACAGCGGGTTGGAATAAGGCCGCAGGTGCAGACGCGCGTCGCGCAAATCCCAGCGGTCGTTTTTAAAGGTGACGGGCTCATCGCTGTGCAGCAGCTTCATGATGACTGCCAGGCCGTCTTCCAGCAGAGGCCGCGTCTGCGTTTGCGACAGGCCAATCATGATGCCGTCACTGGGCAGCGAGCCCGGCCCCAGGCCCAGCATCACGCGGCCCCGTGTGAGGTGATCGAGCTGCACAATCCGCTCGGCCACCCACAGCGGGTTGTGATAACTCACGCTCACCACGCCGGTGCCGAGCTTGATGGTGCGCGTGCGCTGCGACGCGACGGCCATGAATATCTCCGGGCTGGCGCTGATCTCGGTGCCCGCAGAATGGTGCTCGCCGCACCAGGCCTCGTCGTAGCCACAGCGGTCCAGCCACTGGATCAATTCAAGATCCTGCTCCAGCGCCAGTGTGGGGTTAATGCC
>JANYJD010000255.1 GCA_025358555.1 Rhodoferax sp. | reverse complement strand
CACCCACTGCGCCTTGCGCCTGCCAGTTGGGCTGGCGCGTGACCACTACGTTCAGACGCCCAGGCAGCGGTCGGAACTTGGGTGGCAATGAGTCCCAGGTCTTGCGCCCCATGATGACCGGACAACCCATGGTGGTGCGCTTTAAGTGCGCCAGGTCTTCGGGCAGGTGCCAGGGAATGGCGCCCTTGTGGCCGATCACGCCGTTACGGGCGCGGGCGAGGATTAGATGGAGTTTCATTCGCCCTGCCAAAGTTGACTGACTTGCGCGATATTCGGAAGCGGATTCCAGCTATCTTCCACGTGATTTGGCACGGCCAACGCGGTTCTCGCCACGCGCCATACCGAAGGCAAAACAGTACCAAATACCTTCTTGGCGGCGTCAGATTCAATGTCACTATTCAAGATCGACCCGCTTACTGATTCGAGGAAGTAAAACATCCTGCGAAAGGCATCCCACTGTGGCTGGCTTTCCTCACCAACCTCGTAAAGTGACATTGGAATTCCCTTTTCGTGAACAAGCTGACGCGCTTTAGCCAACAATTCTCCATTCCATGAGTCGATGTAGCGCTGTAACTTCTCAGTGGCGCTCTGAACGTGACTTGAATCGCTTAAAACTCTGGAAACGCTAGGCGTTGCTGCCTGTATTTCGGTTGTCTTTGCCAGGCGTTTGATTGCATTTCTTATCTCGTTGCAAGCAGGGCCCAAAGCAGCGAGCAAATTGGAATCTACCCGTTGGGCGTTGTACGTCAAAGCAGTGATACCGGCCAAGTCGCTTGGCAGGTGCAATGCGATGGTGTTTCTGGGAACAAGATAAAAGCACCGTTCCGGTCCTAGAGCGCCCATAAATAGGCCAAGTTCAAAAATAACGTTGTCTCGAACTGCGCTAAATTCAACGCCTCGGAGTTTGACTGTGTCGTCAGGGGAAAACACAAATACTGCGAACTCAAACGTCGGCAGGCGTTTGACCAGTTCGGACAATACCGCCTGGCTCGGTCGAAACAGGCCTTGGCTCCAAACAGTCGGTTCCGCGTCATATTCCAAAGCCTGCTGGATGCAATAGGCCACGTTGAGCCCCTCTGCAGATGAGCCAACAAAAAGCGCCGGAAGTTTGTATGTCACTTGGATACGGGGCCGGGAATGTGCGGGTGCGGATCGTAATTCAGCACTTCAAAGTCTTCATATTGATAGTCAAAAATCGATTCAGGTCGCCGCTTAATTTGGATCTTTGGATAGGCCCGTGGCGCGCGGGGTAGCTGCAATTCAGTTTGAGTCAGGTGATTGCTGTAAATATGGCAATCCCCGCCAGTCCAGATGAATTCACTCACGTCCAGATCGCATTGCTGCGCCACCATGTGGGTCAGCAACGCGTAGCTGGCAATGTTGAAGGGCACGCCTAAAAAAATGTCGGCGCTGCGCTGGTACAACTGGCAGGACAGTTTGCCGCGGCTGCCTGGTTTAGTGGGCGGGGCAACATAGAACTGAAAGAGCGCGTGACACGGCATGAGCGCCATCTTGTCCAGGTCGGCCACGTTCCAGGCGCTGACGATGATGCGCCTTGAGTCGGGGTTGGTCTTGAGGGTTTTGATGACCTCGGCTATCTGGTCGATGTGGCCGCCCGGATTGTCTGGTGTGGGTGTAGGCCAACTGCGCCATTGCACGCCATACACCGGGCCCAAATCGCCGTCAGGCCGGGCCCATTCATCCCAGATCGTGACGCCGCGCTCTTTGAGCCAGTTGTTGTTGGACGAGCCAGTTAAAAACCACAGCAACTCCTGGATGATGGCGCGGACAAAGACTTTTTTGGTGGTCACCAGCGGAAAGCCTTCGTTCAAGTCAAAGCGCATTTGGTACCCGAAAACGCTGCGCGTGCCGGTGCCGGTGCGGTCGGTTTTTGCGACACCCGTGGTGTACACGTGGCGCATGAAATCTTCGTATTGCGACCGGATGGGGCGGACGGATTGGAGTGGATTAATTGTCATGTCAATAGCCGCCGAAGAGCGTGTCCAGGGCGTGTTGAATCGCCAGTTGCTGGTCTGCGATATTGACCACGGCCCGACGCAACTCGCTTGTGGGAACAGCACCGATAGCTGATGTGTGCATGACAAACGGCTTGCCCGAAACCATCACTTCTGGATTCAGGTCTCGGACCAGACGGCTCAAGTAGCGCGGGCTGGCCAGCGGCACAACAGCCCTCGTATCGACCTCGACAAAGGTGTTTTGCACATCCAGAAAATAGGGAAAGTCACCGCCCAGGCCGCTGTCGGGGTTGCGGTAGACGTCAAAGCGCGCCATGGTTATGTGATCGGCTCGACGCGCCCATCACCCAGGCGCTTGCCCCAGGTGCGGTATTTGGCCAGAGGCAGGCCGTCTTTTTTGATGCGTTCGTTGTACACCTCAAACGCCTCGCGGTTGTCGTCCCGCCACTTCTCCCAATAGCGCCGTTTGACTTCTTCCTGCAAAAACGCATCGACCGTTTTCGACAAATTCATGCCCAACTCCCGGGCCATCTCCAGCGTGCGGGAATTGATGGACAGGTTAACGGGCCGCTTTTGGGTGTCGGCAGACGAGACAGAGGCCGCGTAGGGGGTTGCGTGGGAGGCCGTGTGCATAAGATCTCCAGAAAAAATGCACATGGATTATGTGCATTTTGCTGTGCGCATTTTAGCATGCGCATCACTGCTGTCAAACCCGCACAACGCGCCCCGGATTCATCAAGTTCGTCGGGTCCAGCGCCCGCTTGATGGCGCGCATCATGCCCAGCGCGACGGGCGATTTGTGGTGCGCCAGCTTGTCCACCTTCATGCTGCCCACGCCATGCTCGGCTGATATCGAGCCCCCAAACTGTGCGACGGAATCAAACACAATCGTGTTGACGTCGGCTTCATGCGCGGCCAAAAAAGCCATGGCGTCGCCGCCCTTCGGTGCCTGCACGTTGTAGTGCAGGTTGCCATCGCCCAGATGGCCAAAGTTGACCAGCCGGACGCCGGGCAGGCCCTGCGCCAGCAGTGCATCGGTCACGCGAACAAACTCGGGGATCAAGGACACGGCAATCGAGATGTCATGCTTTATGTTGGGGCCTTCCAGCGGCTGCGCCAGCGGAATGCTCTCGCGGACATGCCACAGCGCCTTGGCCTGCGTGAGGTTTTCGGCCACCACCGCATCGGTCACGCAGCCTTGCTCCAGCGCGATTTCCAACAGGCGTTCAAACTGCTTTCTTGCGTGGGTTTCCGATTCGTGGTCCGAGTTTTCCAGCAGCACACACCATGGCGTCTGCTCAAACAGCGGCACGCGTTGTTGCGGAAAATGTCGCGCCACCAGGCCCAGGGCAAACTGGCCCATGACCTCAAAACCCGTCAAGCCCGCACCCAGATGCCGGTGCGCCAAGCCCAGCAGCGTCACGGCATGGTCCAGCGACGGCACGGCGGCCCAGGCGGTCAACTGCGCGGCAGGCAGCGGGAAGAGCTTCAGGGTGGCGGCGGTGATGATGCCCAGCGTGCCCTCGGAGCCGATGAGAAGGTCCGTCAGGTCGTAGCCGGTGTTGTCCTTGCGCAGGCCGCTCAAGCCGTGCCAGATGTCGCCCTGCGGGGTGACCACCTCCAGCCCCAGGCACAGGTCGCGCGCATTGCCGTAACGCACCACCTGCGTGCCGCCCGCGTTGGTGCCCAGATTGCCGCCAATGGTGCAACTGCCTTCGGCGGCCAGGCTCAAGGGGAACAGGTAGCCTTCAAGGGCTGCGGCCTCTTGCACGCTCTGCAAAATGCAGCCGGCTTCGACTGTCATGGTGAGGTTGGCCGCGTCAATCGCCCGCACGGCGTTCATGCGTTGCAGGCTCAGCACGATCTGGGTGCCTGAATCGTCGGGGATGGAGCCGACCACCAGGCCCGTGTTGCCGCCTTGGGGCACGATGCTGACGCCCAAGGCATTTCGATATTGTGCGCAAAGCTTCACCACGTCTGCTACTTCTTGCGTAGCGCCTGGCCTAATGATGGCGAGCGCCTTGCCGCTGCTTCGCTTGCGCCAGTCGGTCTGCCAGGCGCTCAGGTCGCCCTCGGTCAGCACGTGGGCGGCACCCACCACTGCGCGCAGTGATTTCAGAAATTCGTCGTGCAGGGATGCGTGCAACCCGTCCCGCGTTGCGGCGTGCAAATCGTTGCGTGAGTCGTCGTGGGTGTTCATGGCATGTCAGGGTGATTGGGTTTGCGGCGAATCAACCGCCGCAGCAGCAGATCTCGCGTTGCTGAAACGCAGCCGCACATGCAGCGAGCAGGCCACAAACAGCACCAGGCACAGCAGCACTTCCAGCATTGCCAGGTAGTTGCCGGGCGGTCGGTCGCTCCAGGCGCGTACCGCGCCTTCGGTAAAGTAAATCCACACCAGCAGGCTGACCCAGCGGTAGGTGTACATGCGGTTTTTAAGCAGCCCGGCCAGCGGAATGCACAGCGGCAGCACTTTGAGCGCCAACAGCGAGCCGCCGGGCTTGACCGGAGCCAGAACAAGTTCCCAGGCCAGTCCCAGCACGATAAGTCCTACGACGCTGCCTACGGCCAGCAGGCGGGTGAGGTTCACTTGGTTGTCTTGTGGTGTCATTGCAATGGCATCATAGCGGCCATGAGTTCCACCCCGCCATTGCCGCAGCGACAACCCTCCAGTCCCATCCCGATTGCCGTGTCTGTTCCAGCCGTCACCCTGCGCGCCCGCCTTGGAGCCGTGTTTAAAGACTTGTCCCGCTTCCCCTGGAAGAGCACGGCGCACACCCTGCGCGAGCGCTTCACCAACGATCAGCTGGGCCTGACGGCCAGCAGCCTGACCTTCACCACCACCATTGCACTGGTGCCCTTCATTACCGTGGCGCTGGCGGTGTTCACCGCGTTCCCCATGTTCTCCACATTGCAGGCGGTGCTGCAAAAGTGGCTGATCGAGAGCCTGATCCCGGACAATATCTCGCGCCAGGTGCTGGGCTACCTGACGCAATTCTCTGGCAAGGCCAGCAAGCTGGGCGTGGTAGGCGTGGCGATTTTGCTGGTCACCGCCTTGAGCCTGATCTTGACTATTGACCGCACGCTAAACCGCATCTGGCGCGTGCGCCGCGGCCGGCCTCTGGGGCAGCGCGTGCTGATCTACTGGGCCGCGATCACGCTCGGGCCGCTGCTCTTGGCGGCTAGCTTGACCATGACGTCGTATGCCATCTCGGCGTCAAAAGGCGTGGTGGGCGTGATGCCTGGCGGCGTGCAGTTTTTGCTGAATGTGCTGGAGTTTCTCTTGCTAGCCGCAGGCATGGCCGCGTTGTACCGCTTTGTGCCCAACACATACGTGAAGCGGGGCCACGCGTGGACCGGCGGCTTCTTTGTGGCAGCCGGCATTGAAATAGCCAAGAAGATATTGACGGTCTATCTGGCGGCCATGCCCACTTACTCGGTGGTGTACGGCGCGTTTGCCATTGTGCCGATTTTGCTGGTGTGGATGTATGTGGCCTGGGTCATCGTGCTGCTGGGTGCCGTGATCGCTGCCTACTTGCCCAGCCTGCTCGCGGGTGTGGCACGCCGGGCCACCCCGCATGGGTGGCAGTTTCAGCTTGCCATTGAAGCGTTACAGCAACTGCATGACGTGCGCGACGCTGCGCTGCGCGGCCTGACCCTCATGCAGTTGGCGACGCGGCTACAGGTTGATTCAGTGCAGATGGAGCCGGTGCTGGAAACGCTGACTTCGCTGGATTGGGTGGGTCGCCTGGACGAGGAGGACGTGGCAGCGCAATTGGACGGCGGATCGCGCTACGTGCTCTTGGCCAACCCGGACACCACGCTGCTCGCTCCCCTGATGGAGCAACTGCTGCTGGCGCGCGTGGATTCCACCCAGAACCTATGGGAAAATGGCCGCTTGCCCTTGTTGAATGTGCGCAGTGTGCTATGAAAAATGGGTCATGAACGCGTGGGACCTATGCCACTATGGCGGCTTTTTCATAGGGCTGAATGGCGCATGCGTTTGGCATCCCTTTTCAGCCGAATTTCGACGGTTCGGCCAACCGCATTTGCCGCCTTGATCAACGTGTCGAGCTGGATGGACAGATTGCTGGGGTCAAGCACCCGATCTAGTTGAGAGCGGCTGGTGGCCATGCGCTGTGCCATCTTCACTTTGCTGAGTTTACCGCTCTGCATGGCGTCGTCCAGTTGCTCGGCCAATGCCCGTTTGAGGGCACGGGCCTGCACCTGTTCAAAAATGCCATCCTCCTTGAGGAAGTCATCAAAATTGCTGCCCGTATGGGGATTTGCTTTAGCTGATTTCGCCATTTTTCCAGTCCTCTAAGCGTTTGGTTGCCAGATCAATGTCGGCAGGTTTCGTTTGCTGGGTCTTCTTGATAAAGGCGTGCAGCAAAATCATTTCAGACTGTTCAACAGCGAACAGCACTCGTGCAATCCGGTTGCCAATTTTGCTTCGGACCTCCCAGATCGGGCCTCGCAGGTGATCAACCCTGGGTTTGCCTATCGGCCACTTGTACTGAACATAGGCGATGTATTCACCTATGGCTTGTCGATCCGCCTTGTCCAGGGCCTTCAGCCACCCGCGCACCGGTTGGCCGCCGCTGGCAGAGCGATAAAAGACGGCCGGTATTTTTCTCGCTGACGACACTGGTTAATTGTACCTTAAAAAGTACTTTCAAGTGCCGCCCGCGTCAACCAGAAAACCGTCTTGGTCAGCTACGCCGAAGACCACGCGAAGGCCCGAGCTAACTTGGGAACTCAACAAATCCGGTTTGCCGCCCCAGCCAGAAAACTGAACAGCAGCGGTCAAGGTTCATCAGCCCTGCGAAATGCAATCGTATGCTTCACCTCAGCGCCGCCGCACCAGCGTCACCCCGTCGCTTATAGGCAGCATCACTTGGTCGACACGTTCGTCGCGCCTGATGTCTTCGTTCAACTGCCGAATGGCGAGCACGCCGGGGTCTTGGTTGGATGGGTCAATCACGCGGCCCATAAACAGCATGTTGTCGAGCAGCATGATGCCTCCTGGCCGCAACAACCTGAGAGCGGCTTCATAGTAGGCTGGGTAGCTGGCTTTGTCGGCATCGACAAAAGCAAGATCGAAACTGCCAGCCCCACCTTCGGCCTCAATCTCCCGCAGCGTATCCAAAGCCGGCCCGATCCGGACTTTGATTTTTTCTTCGACACCGGCTTCCTTCCAGAAAGGTTTGCCAATGTCAGCCCAAGCCTGGTTGATGTCACACGTCACCAGTTTTCCGTGTGGAGGCAATGCAAGAGCCATGGCGAGTGCGCTGTACCCCGTGAAGGTGCCTACTTCGAGGATGCGCGCCGCGCCCACCAGCTTCACCAGAAAGGCCATGAAATGCCCTTGGTCCGGCGTGATCTGCATGATGCTCCACTCCATGCCTTGCGTTTCAAGTCGAAGGCCGCGAAGCGCATCATGTTCTACGGGTTGGTGATCAAGCAGGTATCGGTAGAGCGGCGTGTCTGGCGCTGAAAGAGACTTTTTTGCGGGTTGGACTGTCGTCATTTTGAACTCCATGGTCGAGTGCTGGGTTACTCTCGATCTGGCTCGTCTTCAGTCCAGCCTCACGTTGGCCCGGCTGATTGCCTGCGCCCACTTGGCTGACTCTGCCTTAAGGAACAAAGCAAATTCGTCAGGTGCAGTCGCCTTCAATTCGCCACCGTTGCTGCGCCATTTGTCGATCAAGGCCGGGTTCATGGTCACCGCCTTTTGCACGCCAGCGGCCAGTGTTTCAATGATGGGTTTCGGCGTGCCAGCAGGCGCCAGAAGAGAAATGAAAGCTATCGGGTTGAAGTCTGCAAAACCAGCCTCGGTAAAGGTTGGCGTATTGGGGAAATTAGGATGGCGCGATTTGCCTGTTAGCGCAATGATCTTCAGTTTTCCTGCGCGAACATTGCCCATGGATGCAGGCAACGCATCGAACAACAACTGGACTTGGCCCGCCATGAGATCCACAAACGGATTGCTCGTGTTGTAGGGCACAAAATTGAGCTTGATGCCCGATTCGGCAGCAAACCATTCGCCGGCAATGTGCGAGTGGGTGCCCACGCCTAATGTCGCGACATTGACAGACCCGGGCAAGCGCTTGGCATGCGCAATGACTTCTGCGGCATCAGTTTGCGGCATAGCAGCGTTGGCCAGCAAAGCGGTATTGAGGTATCCCATCAGGCTCACCGGAACCAAGTCCCGATCTACGTTGTAAGTGACCTTTGCCGACAGGCGCGGCATCAGGAACAACGTGGTCGGTGTGCCGACCACCAGTGTGTAGCCATCCGGCGCGGCCTGAATGCCCGCCTCAAGGCCAATCGTCCCAGAAGCGCCAGGCCTGTTTTCGACCACGACGGGTTGCCCCAGAACTTTCGACAACTCCGCAGCAACGCCGCGGGTGTCAACGTCCGGACCTGATCCTCCAGGAAACGGCACAATGATCCGGATGGGCTTTGTCGGGTAGTCCTGTGCTTGCGATGGACTTACGGCGACAAAGACAGTTGCTGCGATGACAGCAGAAGAGATGCGGGACAGGTGGTTCATGATGCGTTCCTTTAGGTTGGGTTGGAAGGTTGTACTGAAGGTTTGTGCCGGGCAGTTGAACTATGCTGACCGCTCGCCGCTTTGGGAACCCCACATTTTCAAATACCGGTACGGCTGCAATGGCGGTATATGATTTCGCCATGAACCGCCAGGCACTTGACAGCAACTCCTACATTGGGAGAAAAATCAAACTGCGCGATCTCCTGACCCTGTTCTGCGTTGCCGAGCAGGGCAGCATGGCCAAAGCAGCCCCAATGCTGTCAATGACCCAGCCCACCGTTTCCCAGTCCATTGCCGATCTTGAAGAGGCGGTGGGTGTCCGCCTGTTTGACCGAAGCACGCAAGGGGTGGTGCTGACCAACTACGGTGAAATTCTCCTGAGAAGTGGCATAGATGCGTTTGACGCCTTGAGACAGGGAATCAGGGGCATCGAATACCTTGCAACGCCAGGTGTCGGCCATGTCTATATCGGTTGTGGCGGGTCAATTTTGCACGGGTTCATCCCCGCCTTGATTCAGCGGGTGGCAATCCAGCATCCAAATATTGTCATTCACGTGCTCGATGGGAATCCCGCAGCGGGCCGGTTCGAAAAATTGCGCAGCCGGCAACTTGATCTCTTGTTACGGGCGTGGGTTTTTGCGAAGGCAGACGATGACTTGCATGTCGAGACGTTGTTTGAAGAATCATTCACAGTGGTGACGGGTGCCCAAAACAAGTGGGCCAAGCGCAAAAGAGTCGGTGTTGAAGAATTGATGGATGAACCATGGATTTTTGGAGAACCTTCCAACGCCGTACAAATGCGTATTTCAGAGTTCATCCATTCCCGCTGTGGTCGATTGCCTTCCAGCACCGTTGTTACTGTGGACATGAATCTTCGCCTGGTTCTGATGGCCACTGGCAAGTACCTGTCCTGCATTCCGGCATCGGTGTACAAGTACGGCGCAGCGGGTGGGCAGATCAAGGCTTTGCCTGTAGACATTGGCGTGACGATGCCTATCGCAATGGTTAAACTTAGAAACCGCACGCTGACGCCGGCTGTGCAACTGCTGATTGAACAGGCGCGCGTGGTTGCTGGCGAGATGGGTCGGCAAAATACACTCAAATCCGACACAGTGAACACAACAACAGGAGATCATCATGCAAAGCTTTGACGTTACCGAATGGGGCAAACCGCTCCAGTCCGCGCTTCGCGCCACACCAACGCCCGTGGGCACCGAGGTGCTGATGCGCATCAAGTACTGCGGGGTGTGCCACAGCGACGTGCACATCCGCGATGGCTATTTCGACTTGGGGGGCGGCAAGAAATTCTTCATGGCCGAGCGCGGCATGAAGTTGCCGGTGACGCTGGGGCACGAGCCTTTTGGCACTGTGATTGCCGCCGGGCCAGACGCGAAAGACGTGCCCATTGGGCAGGACCGCCTGGTGTTTCCGTGGACTGGCTGCGGCACCTGCGTGCGCTGCCTCGAAGGCATGGACAACCACTGCATGGCGCCCTGCTACCTGGGTGTGCAGCGCCCGGGCGGCTATGCCGACCATTTGATCGTGCCGCATCCGCGCTATCTGGTGGATGCCACCGGCGTTGACCCGGCCTGGGCGGCGACGCTGGCCTGCTCCGGTTTGACAACCTATTCCGCCGCCGTGAAGCTGCTGCCGATTCCCAAAGACGAGTGGGTTCTGGTGCTGGGGGCGGGCGGCCTGGGCCTGTCGGCGGTGGCCATGCTGCGGGCGTTGGGGCATGAGCGCATCGTCGTGGCCGATCTCGACCCCAACAAATTTGCGGCGGCCCGCGCGGCCGGGGCTGCCGCCACGGTGAGCGCGGGCGCGGCTGATGTGCTGGAGCAGCTCAAGGCCGCCACGGGCGGCATGGTCTACGGCGCGATTGACCTGGTAGGGGCGGCGGCCACGTTCCAGTTGGCCTACGCCTGCCTGCGCAAGGGCGGGCGCTACATCGTGTCGGGCCTGTATGGCGGCGAGGTGCCGATCTCCATCGTGCCGACGGTCCAGCGTGCCATCATGATCCAGGGCTCGTATGTAGGCAGCCCGCAGGAGTTGCGCGAGGTCGTCGCACTGGCGAAGGCGGGCAAGCTGAAAGCCCTGCCGGTAGAACAACGCCCGGCCGAGCGCATTTCCGAAACGCTGGACCAGCTCAAGGCCGGCACTCTGATTGGCCGCGTGGTGGGGGTTATGTCGGTTACGGCCGTTATGGACTGACAGCAAACGGCGCCTGCAGGAACCCCCTGAAGCGCGCACGTCCGCCTCGCAGCGGGGCAGCGGTGAGGCGGTAATTAGGGAAGCGCTGCAAGAAGCGCCCAATCGCGATGCGACCCTCCAGGCGCGCCAGGCTCAAGCCCGCGCATTGGTGGATGCCAAAGCCAAACGCCAGGTGGCGATTGGCGGGCTGACCCAGGCTTTCATCACCGCGCGTCAGGTCCAACACGTTGGGGTTGGCAAACTGCGCCGGGTCGCGGTTGGCCGCGCCGATGCACAGGGTCAGCAGAGCGCCTTCTTCCATTGCGGTGCCGCCAACGCTGCAGGCTTTGAGCGCGCGGCGGTTGCTGAGTTGGTTGGATGACTCAAACCGCAGGAATTCATCGATTGCAAGGGTTAAATTGGCCTCTAGCCCTTGTCCAATCTGCATAGTTAGCTCTATTTTCGATAGTAATTTACTTTTTTCTTCGGGCCACTCCTGCAGCGCCACCAGCGCATTGCCAATCAGGTTGGTGGTGGTCTCGTGCCCGGCGTTGAGGATGAAGATGCAGTTTTGCAGCAGCTCGGTCTCAGACAGCTGCTCGGGAGCAGTCTGGGTTCCATCACCCTGGATCAAGCGTGTCAGCACGTCATGCTGCGGGTCGCCCGGGCGTTTGCGCCGCTCGGCCACCAGACGCTTCAGGTAGGCCGTGAACTCGGTCACGCTGCGGTTGCCCAAGGCTTCCTGCCGAGGCGTCAATTTGGGCTCCAGCGCGCCCAGTATCGCCAGCGACCAGCCGCGCAGCGGGCCCCGGTCCGCATGCGGCACGCCCAGCAGGTTGCCGATGATCTCTACCGGAATGGCGCTGGCAAAGTCTTCAATCAGGTCGCCGCCACCTTGTAGCGCGATGTTGTCCAGCAGGCCGTCCACCAGCGTGATGAGGCCGGGTTCCAGGTCGTCAATGGCACGGCGGCTCAAGGCGCCCATGATCAGCTTGCGCACCCGGCTGTGCAAGGGCGGGTCGTTGAACACCAGGCTGCTGGTGTGGTGCTGAAACAGGGGGGAGGAGGTCGAGTCGCTACCGAAGGGCGGTTGATTGTCACTACCGAAGGGCGCGTGGTTGTACTTTGGCCCAAACTCAACCCGCTTGTCCGAGCTGAACGTCTGCGCGTCGCGGTACACGGTCACCAGGTCGGCATAGCGCGTCAGAAACAAGGAGCCATCGGGCATACGGCGCACTGGCTCATGCTGGCGCAATGCCTCGTAAACCGGGTAAGGGTTGGCGTAAAAATCATCGGGCAGGGCGCGCAGGTCAAAGCTGGCGGCAATCTCGCTTGCACGCTCGGGCGACATGGACTGCGCAGTCATGTCATTTCAGCAGCGCGGCGTAAACCATGTTGCGGATCACGCTGCGGTAGTACAGCCGCTGCTTTGGCGACTGCACCATAAAGATTACGAACATGTCTGATTTGGGATCGACCCACATGTAGGTGCCGCCCGCGCCGCCCCAGTAATACTCGCCTGCCTCGCCGGGCACGGGCGCCTCTCCCGTGGCGCGCCGAACCGCAAAACCCAGGCCAAAGCCGTAGCCCGCACCGGGCAAGTACAGCGGACCGGGGACGATACCTGCACCTGCATTCGCATGGTCAGCCGTCATCTGGCGGATGGTGGCCGGGCCCAGGTAGCGCTTGCCGTCCAGCGTGCCGCCGCCCAGCAGCATCTGCAAAAATTGCGCGTAGTCGGTGGCGGTGGACACCATGCCGCCGCCGCCCGCTTCCAGCTTGCGGGCCACGCGCGGGTCGCTGATGTCGGCATTGACGCCAAAGTTGCGGTCTGTGGCGAACGGTTCGGCCAGGCGCTTTTGTTTTGCTGCGTCGGTGACGTAAAAACTGGTGTCCGCCATGCCCAGCGGGTCCAGCAGGCGCTCTTTCTCAAAGGCCAGCAGCGATTTGCCGCTGACCACTTCAACGATACGCCCGAGGATATCGGTGGAATAGCTGTAGTCCCACGTGGTGCCGGGCTGGTAGGCCAGCGGCAGCTTGGCAATGCGCTGCGAAAACTGCGCGTTATCAGGGTCATCCGCGCTGACGTTGGCGTCGTTGTAGGCCTTCTTGACCAGCCCAGGACCGAAGAACCCGTAGGTAAGGCCGGAGGTGTGACGCATCAGATCCTGCACCGTGATGGCGCGGCGTGCGGGCACAATCTCCAGAATCGGCTGGCCACTGGCATCGGGTTTCTCCACGCCGACCGTCATCTTGGCAAACTCAGGCAGGTACAGGGCAATCGGGTCGTCCAGCTTGAGCTTGCCGTCTTCCACCAGCATCATTGCCGCCACGGTCGTGATGGGCTTGCTCATCGAGTAAATGCGGAAGATCGAGTCTTTCCCCATTGGTGCATTGCTGGCCGCGTCCAGCTTGCCCACGCTCTCAAAATAAGCCACTTTGCCGCGCCGCGCAATCAGCAATACTGCGCCGGGAATTTTGTTGGCAGCCACGTCGGCCTTCAAGGTCTCGGTGATCATGCCCAGCCGGGCGGACGACAAATCGACCTGCTCGGGTGTGGCGCGGGGCAGCTCGGCTGCCGCAAACAGGGGCAGCACCAGCGCGGCAGTGACTGCAAAGTGCTTTGCCAGATGTTTCGCATGGCTTTGAAAATTTGTCATGGTTGTCTCTTTCGTTGGGGGCATGTCGTTTAGAGCAATCAGTTTAGTGCGATGCGCTGGCCAGGCTGTCGCGCGTGCGATGCTCCGCCTTTTTTTCTCAAATCACATCACAAGTCTGTTGCATACTCTCCGTCTGAACCACCCGTTGAAGGATGTTCCATGCCCGTTGTCTCAAAAAGCTTTGATCTGCAGCGCGTTGAGTGGCGTCGCGTAACTGACCCTGACTGCAAAGATTTCCATGTCGATTTCGAGTACAGCCTGCTTGGTTACGACTTGCCCAGCGGACGGCTGGACATGCTGCTGCGCTACGGAAAAGGGGGCCATTGCCGGCGGCACCGCCACGTGGCCTCGACCGTCACCCTGGTGCTGGAAGGTGAACAGTTCCTGAAAGAAATGTTGCCGGACGGGACTGTCCATGCCATTCACCGCAAACAAGGCGACTATGCGCTCGCGACTGCGGACGCCCACCCGCATGACGAGCACGGGGGCGAGGCAGGTGCGACGGTTCTGCTGTCAATGACCGCACCTGACGGAGTTCTCTTTGAGTACTTCGACGAAAACATGGAAAACGGCTGGACCGTGTCGATCGAGGAATACGTTCAAAACTGGAACAACGGCACGGTTCATGGAACTGCATCCAGGGCCAGCAAGCTCACAACGGCTTGATCGGGCGGCCGACCTGCCGCCGACCTCGGGTCTTGATGGTTTTTAACCAATTCAGTGGTTTGATTTGTCAGTCAAATAGGCTTCTAGCCCTTGTGCAGTTTGCATAAGTAGCTACTACTAATATAGTAAATGATCCGTTGACATGGTCGGCCTCATTGCGAAAACGAGGGTTGAGTCGCGCCAGTTCCCCAAACCGTGGCATCGGTAAGAACCCGGCCGCTGGATCGACGAATCCAGATGATCACAATCAAATGCCCTGCCAACGACTTCCGGTTGACACTGATTTCAGGCGGCAACCCAACGCCCGGGTCGTCTAGGACCGCGTTCACCACCTGCCTGCTGGCGCTGTTGGCAATCTTAGGGGCCGGTGCGGCGACGCAGGTAACCGCCGCTGACAAAGCCGCCGACAGAGCGCTTGAGCCAGCGCGACCCATCACCCGCCTGGACAAAGACAGACGGACGCTACCGCCCGCGCCATCGGCCCGCTCGGACGCACTGTCGCCCGAAATGCAAAAGACGCTGTCCGAAATCGGCCCGGCCTTGCAAGCGCGCCAGTTTCCACTGGCTGCCATCAAGCGCATCGCCGCCTCTGGCGACGCGCGGCTGGCCTGGCACCTCTTCGACTTGGCGCGATTTGCCGGGCGAGATACGGCCATCGAGTTAGCCAACGCGTTCGAGAAGCTGACGGGATCGCCATTGCCTTCAGACGCCCATACCGCAATGGGTGACCGCTTGCTGGCATGGGACCTGCCGGCCCCACCTGGCTACCGCGAACTCAAGCGCGACCTGTTTCTGCTGATCGAGCCCAAGTGGGAGCCATTTTTTGCCGATGCAGCCTCCGCCATCGACTGGCGTCAGGTGGGCTGGGGCGGCGTGTTCATTGACGACCGCCCCGATGCCACGCAGGGCCAGGTGTGCCCGCGCGGCTGCATTCCTGCACTGGACCAGCCCAAGGTGACATCAGCCGCCAGTGGCAGCTGGTACCCCGATAGCGCCATTGTGTTTGGCGTTGTCATTAACGGCCAGGCCCGCGCTTATCCCAAAAACATCATGGAAGTGCACGAAATGGTCAACGACACGCTGGGGGGCCGCCAGATTGGCATTCCCTACTGCACCCTGTGTCTGTCTGCGCAGGCCTATTTCACCGACCGGGTGCCCGGCTTCAAGCCGCTGCTGCGGACCTCGGGCCTGCTGTCCCGGTCCAACAAGTTCATGTACGACATCTCGACCCTGTCGGCGGTGGACACGTTCACCGGGCGGGCGATTTCCGGGCCGCTGCACAAAGCCGGCGTGGTGTTGCCGCAAGCCACGGTGGTTACCTCTGCCTGGGGTGCGTGGCGCAAGGCCTACCCCGAGACGACGATCGTCGCCAGAGACGGCGGCGTCGGCCGCACCTACCCGCTTAACCCGCTTCGCGGGCGCGATGACAACGGCCCCATCTTCCCCGTCGGTGATGTCGATGCGCGCTTGCCGGTGCATGAGGTGGTGGTGGGCGTCACCGCACCCGATGGCCGCGCGCTGGCCTTTCCAAGAGCCGCTGCGCAGATCGCCCTGATTGCGGGAGAACCGGTGCGTCTGGGCGGTGTGGAGGTGCGACGCGCCGCAGGCGGCTTGCGTGCATTTGCTGGCAAGACCGAGATAGTCAGCCATGAAGCCTTCTGGTTCGCCTGGAGCCAGTTCAGCCCCGGCACCGGGCTGTGGACGCGCGGGCCGTGAAATGGCGCCAACCACTGGCGCCAAGCCCTCACGACACGTCGCAAAATAGAAAAGCCCGCAAAAGCGGGCTTTTTCAGTTAACGCCAGAGCGTCCAACCAACTACATCAACGTAACCTCAACGCGCCGACCTTCTGAGTCCGAAGTCGCGCCAGCCTTGATGTCTTCTGGCTTCTTGAGCTCAATTTTGTCTTCCGGCACACCGACGATTTTCAGCAAGTCACGCACGGCATAGGCACGCTGCTTGGCCAGCTCGGCATTCTTGGCCGGGTCGCCAGACGCGCTGACGTAGCCGCTAATCACGGCTTTTTTGCCGGCCAGAACGCCTTTGACAACATCCACCAGCGCTTCTTTGCCGCCGGCTGCCAAGTCTGCCTTGCCGTTCGCAAAGTAGAACTTGACCACGCCGCCTTCGGTCTTGACTGACGCTGCATCCGAAGCTGCCTGGGCTGCTGCAACCATGGCGGCATCGCTCTTGGCGTTGACATCCACGGCTGCGGGTGTAACGGCTGCAGCGGTTGCTGGCGCTGCTGCAGTGGCTGCTGCGGCGACTACGGCGGTTGCAGCCGTAACGGCTGGCACGGCAGGCATCGCGCTTTTGGTTGCTGCGCCGCCATGGACCTGCATCATCACAGGAACAATCAGCAGCGCCACGATGTTGATGATCTTGATCAGCGGATTCACGGCCGGGCCGGCTGTGTCTTTGTAGGGGTCGCCCACGGTGTCACCGGTCACGGCAGCCTTGTGCGTCTCGGAGCCTTTGCCGCCGTGGTGGCCGTCTTCGATGTACTTTTTGGCGTTGTCCCAGGCACCGCCGCCGGTGCACATGGAAATGGCCACAAACAGGCCGGTCACGATCGTTCCCATCAGCAGGCCGCCTAGCGCGGCGGGTCCGAGCAGCAGGCCCACCAGAATTGGCACCGCCACTGGCAACAGCGACGGAATCATCATTTCCTTGATTGCAGCCGTGGTCAGCATGTCTACCGCTGCGCTGTAATCGGGCTTGCGCTTGCCGGCCATGATGGCCCCGTCGGCAAACTGGCGACGCACCTCAACCACCACAGACCCCGCGGCGCGGCCCACGGCCTCCATCGCCATGGCGCCAAACAGGTAGGGAATCATGCCGCCAATGAACAGGCCAATGATGACCATCGGGTTGCTCAGGTCAAAGCTGATGCTGGCCCCCAGCGCTTCGAGCTTGTGGGTGTAGTCGGCAAACAGCACCAGGGCTGCCAAGCCAGCCGAGCCGATGGCGTAGCCTTTGGTGACAGCCTTGGTGGTGTTGCCTACGGCGTCCAGCGGGTCGGTCACGTCGCGCACGCTTTTTGGCAGTTCGGCCATTTCGGCAATGCCGCCGGCGTTGTCGGTGATGGGGCCATAAGCGTCAAGCGCCACCACAATGCCTGCCATGCTGAGCATGGACGTGGCCGCAGTTGCAATGCCGTACAGCCCAGCCAATGCGTAAGCGGTGTAGATGGCGATGCACACAAAAATCACCGGCCAGGCGGTCGAGCGCATCGACACGCCGAGGCCGGCAATGATATTGGTGCCGTGCCCGGTGGTGGACGCCTGCGCGATGTGCTTGACGGGCGCGTACTGCGTGCCGGTGTAGTACTCGGTCACCCACACCAAAGCTGCCGTCAATACCAGGCCCACTGCGCAGGCGCCAAACAGCGCCATCTGCGTGCCAGAGGCCTTGATGGCGTTGTCGGGCATCAGCCATGTGGTAACGAAGTAGAAAGCGATGAGCGACAAGCCGCCCGCCACAGCCAGGCCTTTGTACAGCGCAGGCATCACGTTCTTCATGCCCGGCGATGCCTTGACGAAGAAGCAGCCAATGATGGACGCCACGATGGACACGCCACCGAGTGCCAGCGGATAAACCACCGCTGCGGTGCCGGCGCCAGTAACCAGCAGGGCGCCCAGCACCATGGTGGCGATCAGCGTCACGGCGTAGGTTTCAAACAGGTCAGCGGCCATGCCGGCGCAGTCGCCCACGTTGTCGCCCACGTTGTCGGCAATCACGGCCGGGTTGCGCGGGTCGTCTTCGGGAATGCCTGCTTCGACCTTGCCAACGAGGTCAGCGCCCACGTCTGCGCCCTTGGTAAAAATGCCGCCACCCAGGCGGGCGAAGATGGAAATCAGCGACGAACCAAAGGCGAAGCCAATCAGCGGGTCCAGCAATTTGGCCAGGTTTTTGTCAGGTGTCAGGTTGCCGTTGCCGACCAGAAACCAGTAGAAGGCGGTGACGCCCAGCAGGCCCAAACCCACCACCAGCATGCCGGTGATGGCACCGCCGCGAAACGCGACGTCCAGCGCCGGGCCAATGCCCCGGGTGGCAGCCTGGGCCGTGCGCACGTTGGCTTTGACTGACACGTTCATGCCAATGAAGCCGCATGCGCCAGACAGCGCTGCGCCAATCACAAAGCCAATGGCCGAGAGGGAACCAAGGAAGAAGAAAATCAGGATGGCCAGCACCACGCCGACCATGGTGATGGTTTTGTACTGTCGGGCCAGGTAGGCCGCAGCACCGGTTTGGATGGCGGCTGCAATTTCCTGCATCCGCGCGTTGCCCGCGTCCTGGGAAAGAATCCAGCTGCGTGCCCAAATGCCGTAAGCCACGGCAATAAGCCCGCAGACGAGCGCCAGAATAAGCGCTGAGTTGCCTGTCATAAATAAATCTCCTGTCGTTGTTTCGCTAAAGTAGGTGCAACGCAATCGGCACCACCGCTGCGTTGCTTCCTCTGTAGCGCGCCAGAAAAAGCAACGCAGGCGATTGGCCAACCGGCGGACTGTACCGTGAAAAAGTCACATTCTTGAGTCGAGCAAGATTCGCGCAAGTAAAATCAGGGTTAATCCTAGGGCTAAGCTTATTTTCAAGCAGCCGTTCAATTTTCCAACTCCAAAAAACATCGCCATGTCCCTTGACAACGTCACCCCTGGCAGCAACGCCCCTGATTCGTTCAACGTGATCATCGAGATCCCGATGAACGCCGACCCCGTGAAGTACGAGGTGGATAAAGGCACCGGCGCGATTTTTGTGGACCGCTTCATGAGCACGTCCATGCATTACCCGACCAACTACGGCTATGTGCCCAAAACCATCAGCGGCGATGGTGACCCGGTGGACGTGCTGGTGATCACCCCGGTCCCGCTGATACCCGGCGTGGTGGTCACTTGCCGGCCCATCGGCATTCTGAAAATGGAAGACGAAGCCGGCGAAGACGGCAAAGTGCTGGCCGTGCCCATCGACAAAGTGCTGTCGATCTACACCCAATGGCAAAAGCCGCAAGACCTGAACCCGCTGCGCCTCAAGACCATCGCCCATTTTTTTGAGCATTACAAAGACCTGGAAGAAGGCAAGTGGGTCAAGATTCTGGGCTGGGAAGGCGCAGAGTCTGCAAAGAAGGAAATAGTGGACGGAATGGCGAATTACGCGAAGAGCAAGGCGGCAAAGTAGGCGTTTAGCCCCTTTCAAATCCACAGCGCGAGCCCAAACCGACGATAATCGGCACTGTTACATCTTCATACAAACGGAGTTTGGCTGTGAACCGAAAGTGGTATGCGGTGGTGCCTGTGGTGGTGGCGGCTGGATTGGCCGTGTGGGCGGCTGACTTTGTCACGCTGCAGGGAGAGCGCACGATCTACACCGCTGGCTGCAATGGCGGCACTTGGGCGGGTGACCGGTGTACCGGCAAGCTCACAGCCGGCGAGCGGTTTCGTTTTCGAGCCCTGAAAGCGCACGGCGAAGTGTTCTTCTGGAACGTGGGCGTGGCCTCAGACCCCTCCGGCAAATTCACACAATGTGTCATCTCCGACGGTCGCAACTGGTCATGCAAACCCAATGCCGATGGCCCCAAGGCCATCACGCTGGAAATGCAACATGGTCGGCCCGTGCGCGACAGCAGCGGCAAAACCCGGCCCGCGCACACGGTGTCCAAATTGAAATGGACAATGCTGGGCTACGGCATTTCCTGGGGCGACATGGCCTTGCCGCCCTGAAGGGCTCTGGCGTTCAGCGCTGGGGATCGGGGAATATGAATCCGTGCAGCCCCGGCTTGCGTACAAAAGGCTTCCAGTTGCCCTGTGGCTGGGCAAGCCGGTCGGCCACGGCCCACCAGGCGCTCGGGTTCACACCCAGGCCCACGTGGCTTGCCAGCACCTCAATGTTTTCGGTATTCGGATTGGACCGGCACGGGCTCTGGATGCTGGCCTGCCATGCGACCACGCCGTCGGTGCGGGAAAACAGCGACGTTGTGGGTACGGGCGGGGCGGCGGGCAAGTCGTAACGGGTTGATTCGCGCTCTATTTTGCGCCCGCTGGTCAGCTCATAAACGCGCCAGGCGTTGGTGCTTTTGGCCGAGCCGGAAAACGGCGTGCCCAGGGTGATGACGCCACGCACCATGGTCGGCATCATTTTGGCAATTTCGCGGGCATACACCCCACCCAGGCTCCAGCCGATCAGACTGACTGGTCTGCCGGTGGCGTCAAAGGTCTCTTTTACCTGGCGCGAAACGGTGTCCAACACGCCCGCGCGGGCGCCAAAGTTAAAGCCCTGGTTCCAGCCCGATACCTCGTAATTAAGACTGCCCAGGTAGCTGCGCAGCGGCAGGGTAGAGCTGTCGCTGGCGCTCAAGCCCGGGAAAATAATGACCGGGTGGCCGTCGCCTTGGGGTGCGCGGCGCAGCGCAGGCCATGCCGGCAGCACGGCTCCAAATTCCCAGAATGCCCTGAACTCCATGGCCAGAAGCCACAGGCTGGGGGGGGTGTTGTGGGCAGCATGGGCAGTGCTGTTTTTTTCGGGCGAACTGGGCATTGCGGAAGAACCTGGGAAAGAGTCGGCAAATGGATTCATCGGGCAGAGTGCGGAGTTGGGCTTCATCTTGCTGGCCCCGCGCAGGCTGTTGTGAAGGTCTGAACAGTACCAGCATTCGTGCTTGCAACGCCTCCATTGCTTCGGTTTTTAGAGGATCCAGCCAAGGTTCTGGTCTCCTGTGTGACATCACGCATCGGTTGGGGGGTGGCGAAACGGGCTGCGTTGCGACAAATCTGCCATGTAGTTTTCAATGCCCTCGCCCTCACGCGCCAAATAGCGCTCCACCGCATCGGCAAACGTCGGCTGCGCCAGCCAGTGCGCGCTGCTGGTTTTGACCGGCATCAGCGCGCGGGCCATTTTGTGCTCGCCCTGCGCACCGCCTTCAAAGCGCTGGAAACCGTGCTCAATGCACCACTGCAAAGGCTGGTAGTAGCAGGCCTCGAAGTGCAGGCAATCCACCCGTTCCAGCGCGCCCCAATAGCGGCCGTAGGCGACCCGGTGGCTGGAGGCGGTCCCGCTGATGGCGATCAAGCTGGCCGCCATCGGTTCGCCCTCGCGCTCGGCCACAAACAGCAGCCAGTTCTCGGGCATGGTGTCGGCCATGCGCTGAAAGAAATTTCGGCTTAGGTAGGGCGCGTTGCCGTGCTCCAGGTAGGTGCGCTCATAGCAGCGGTAGAAAAAATCCCAATCGGCGGACGAAATCTCAGCGCCTGAAGAAGACCGAAACGTGACGCCCTCATCCGCCACCTTACGGCGCTCCTGGCGAATTTTCTTGCGCTTTTCCTGGCTCAGAGATGCCAGGAAATCGTCAAAGCTGCGGTAACCTGGTTGTGTGTTCAGCCAATGAAACTGGACCGTGTGGCGCAGCATCAGTCCAGATGAAACGCACGCGGCCACATCGTCGTCATTGGCAAACAGCAAGTGCAGCGAGGACAGTTTTTCTTCGCCGCACCAGGCAATCAACCCCTGCACCAGCATTTCGCGGTCGGCCTGTGTGCGGGCCAGCAGCCGTGCGCCCGGCACGGGCGTGAAGGGAACGGCCACCACGGCCTTGGGGTAGTAGTTCAGGCCGTGCTGGTGGTACGCGTTGGCCCAGGCGTGGTCAAAAACATACTCGCCGTAGGAGTGCGCCTTGATGTACAGCGCGCAGGCGGCCACCATCTCCTCACCGCGCCACAGCGTGATGAAGCGCGGCGTCCATCCGGTCTTGGGCAGCGCCGCGCCGCTCTCATGCAGGGCCGCCAGGTACGCGTGGCGCATGAACGGGTTGGCATCTGCCTGCCCCTGCAGCAGGGCATCCCACCGGGTTGCATCCACTGCCAATGGCGAGGTTAAAACCCGAATGACATAATCAAACTTTTGCCTACTCATGACTCTCAAAATCTGTGTTGCCCAGCTTAATTTTGTGGTCGGCGACCTGGCAGGCAACGCACAAAAAATTATCGATGCGGCGCGCTCGTCTTACGCTTCGGGCACGCGGCTGCTGCTGACGCCCGAGTTGTCGATTTGCGGTTATGCCGCCGAAGACCTGTTCCTGCGGCCCGCCTTTATCACTGCGTGCAATGATGCCGTGAAAACAGTGGCCCGCGAGCTGGCCGGGTTAAAAAACATGGTGGTGGTGGTGGGCCACCCGAGCGGCGACGGCGAGGCCGATGCGCTGCGCACCAAATCAGTGGCAGTGCCCGGCCGGCACAACGCCGCCAGCGTCATCAGCGAAGGGCAGGTGCTGGCCACCTACGCCAAGCGCGAGTTGCCCAACTACCAGGTGTTCGATGAGCGGCGCTACTTCACGCCTGGAAAGGGCGTGTGCGTGTTTGAGGCCGGGGAGGGCGAATCTCGCGTCAAGGTCGGGCTGCTGATTTGCGAAGACGCCTGGTTTGAAGAGCCCGCGCGGCTGGCCAAAGAGGCCGGTGCCGAGCTGCTGGCGGTCATCAACGCGTCGCCATTCCACGTGGGCAAGGGCGACGAACGGGAGGTGACCATGCGCGCGCGGGTGCTGGCCACCGGCCTGCCCATGGTGTACGCGCATCTGGTGGGTGGGCAGGACGAGGTGGTGTTTGAAGGCCATTCGTTTGCGCTCAGCGCCGATGGCTCGGTCGCCGGTCGCGCTCCAAGTTTTGAAGAAAATATGTTCACAGCCGACGTTTACCGTACACAGTTAGCTATTAAAATAGAAGCATCTATTGCACCTGAACGCACTCTGGATGCAGACCTGTGGGATGCGCTGGTGCTGGGCGTGCGTGACTACATCGGCAAAAACGGCTTTCCCGGTGTGCTGCTGGGTCTCTCGGGCGGCATTGATTCCGCCCTGGTGCTGGCGGTGGCGGTGGATGCGCTGGGCAAAGACAAGGTTCGCACCGTAATGATGCCGTCGCCCTACACGGCTGACATCAGCTGGATCGATGCCCGTGAGATGGCCCGGCGCATGGGCGTGCGCTATGACGAGATCTCCATCCAGCCCGAGTTTGAGGCCTTCAAGGCCTCGCTGGCGGGGGAGTTCAAAGGCCTGGCCGAAGACACGACGGAGGAAAACATCCAGGCGCGCATCCGGGGCACGCTGCTCATGGCACTCAGCAACAAGTTTGGCAGCATTGTGCTGACCACCGGCAACAAGTCAGAAATGGCCACCGGCTATTGCACGCTGTATGGCGACATGGCCGGGGGTTTTGCGGTGATCAAGGACCTGGCCAAAACCACGGTGTTTCGCCTGGCGCGGTGGCGCAACCTGCATGACCCGTATGGCACCGGGCGGGAGCCGATTCCTGAGCGCATCATCACCCGCCCGCCCAGCGCCGAGCTTCGGCCCGACCAGAAGGACCAGGACAGCCTGCCGCCCTATGAGGTGCTGGACGCGATTCTGGAGCGCTACATGGAGAACGACCAAAGCACCGAAGACATCATCGCTGCCGGGTTTTCACGCGCTGAAGTGGAGAAGGTGACCCGCCTGATCAAGATCAACGAATACAAGCGGCGACAGGCACCTGTGGGCATTCGGGTAACCCACCGCAGCTTTGGCAAGGATTGGCGTTATCCTATTACCAGCAAGTTTCGCGCATAAACGCGTTACGGGACACATACCGAGGAACACCATGAAACAAATCACCGCCATCGTCAAACCGTTCAAGCTTGAAGAAGTGCGTGAAGCGCTTGCCGAATGCGGCGTCACCGGGCTGACCGTGACCGAGGTCAAGGGCTTTGGCCGCCAGAAGGGCCACACCGAGCTGTACCGTGGAGCCGAGTACGTGGTGGATTTTTTGCCCAAAGTGAAGGTCGAAGTGGTGGTGAAGACGGTCGATGTAGACCGCTGTGTGGAGGCCATCATCAAGGCGGCCCGCACCGGCAAGATCGGTGATGGCAAGATTTTTGTGACCAGCGTGGAGCGCGTGGTGCGCATCCGCACCGGCGAGCAGGACGAGTCGGCGGTTTAATTCCATTGCCAAATCATTGCTGTAGGTTGTTGCAGCTCCTGGACGTGCTGAAGCACGGTCTTCGTCGCTGCGCTGAACACACCAAAGATTTGGAAACGCAATAGACCGCTGGCGCGGCTCAGCGGCTAAGTGGCTCTGACGACACCAGCCGGGTGCCAGCAAATGCATCGTGCCAGAACTGCTGTTGTGGATTGAAACGGCTCAAGATGGCCCACACTGCCACCCAGCCGCAGGCAATCACCGCCGTCTCAAGCACCGACAGCCTGAACAGTGACGCCGCGCCGAGTGGCGGCAAAATCCACAGGTAGCTCAATGCGTAGCGCAATGCCGCGCGGGCTTGGGTAATGGGTTTGCCCTGCGGATCGACGACCCGAATATTCCAGGTTTTCATGGCCAGCGTCTGGCCTTTTGCCCAGAACCAGATGAAATAGATGCCAAAAATGACGAACAGGAAAGCCTGCAAGGCATGCCGGTTGTCCATCGCGTTGCGGGTCTGGCTGAGGGTGCCGAAAAGGTAGCCCGCGATGAAGACGACGCCAAACATCAAGATGCCTTCGTAGAGCCAGCAGGCCATGCGCCGCCAAAGTCCTGGGGCCATGCCCGGTTGCTCCTTTGCCGTCAATTTTTCCGCACGGCAGGCTCAATTGGAGAGGGCAGGCGGGGAAGCAGCGTGTTGCGGTCCACGGTTGGGTTGCCGGTGGTACCGGCTAGGCCTTCAGCAGCATGCTTGGTGTCTTGCCGGGTCACGGGTACGGCTGCCAGCTTTTGCGGGGCAACCGGTTTCACGGCAGCGGCGGCGCCTGGCGGTTTGGGTGTCGCGGTGTCTGCCAGCTTTTGCCTGTCTTCAGGGCTCAGGGCTTGGTAGGCCCGCCAGTTGGCGGTCTTTTCACCGGGTGAGAGGGTCTTGGTCTCGGCAAAATTGAGCCGCGCCTGGGTGCGCTGCTGCTGGCTCAAAGTCGCCCATTCGGTCATGCGGCTGTGCAGCTTGGCCTGCTCGGGCGCGGGCAAGGACGGGTAGTTTTTGGAAAGCGCCAGCCATTTGCGCTTTTGCCCTTCGCCGATGCCGCTCCAATTGGCAGCGAGCGGTTTTAGCGATGCCTGTTGCAGAGCGGTCAGCTCGAGCCAGGTGGGCTTCGCTTCTGGGGTTGGCAAGCGGGGAGCCGTTGTTGCTGCCCCGGCGGTGGCTGGCTTGGCTGTGGCAGGCGACTTGCCTGGCGCGGGCAGCGAATTATTTGCGGGCACCGAAACATGGGGCGCGCCCGAGGCCTGGGCGTGCACCAGTGGGGAACAAACCGATGTCAGCGCGATGACCAGGGACACCGCAAAAAGCGTGGAAACAATTTTCACCATCGCAACAGTTTTATCAAGCGGGTGTCATTGCGCAAGATCGCGTTTGGCTTTCAGGAATTGCAGGAATCCCGGATCGGTGTAAGCCGTGGGTGGCAAGTCATCGGTCAGCAAGGCCGAATCCACTTCAGCAAGTTCCCGCGCGCGGTTGTCGTTTTGAATGTAATTGATGCCCACCAGGCCTGCGATCAGCGCGATCAGGGGCAGGGCCGACGCGATGGCGTTCCACAGGTTGAATTTCTCATCGCCAGGCGCGTCGCCAAGCGTGATCGCGGCAGCGCTGCCCGACGCCACAACGCTGGACGCTGTGCGCACGGAGGCGGTCTTGCGCTTGCCCACCGCCTGCATGCGCGCTGCACGCAGACGCTCCGAAATAGTGTGTGGCAACTGGTTAGACGCGTCTGACAGACGGGCTGCGATGCCAAGGCCAAAGCGGTCCTGCGCCAGATCTTTCGCCAACTCGTTCTGGTATTGCTGTCTGAAACCGGCAAGCTGAAGTGTGTTTGTAGTGATCATGGTTGTATTCCCTTTGCTTTCAGCGCCTTGCTGAGCGCCTGCACTGCCCTGGAACAGTGCGTTTTGACGCTGCCTTCGGAGCAGCCCATCGCAGCGGCAGTCTCTGCCACGTCAAGCTCCTCCCAGTAACGCATGAGAAACGCTTCCCGTTGACGCCCGGGGAGCTCCTGGATTTCGATTTCTATTTCACGCAAGATTTGGGCCCGCGCGGTGGTGTTTTCAGCGCTTTCCGTCTGCTCTGAGTTGCCTTGGACATTCAAAGTTTCCAGCAGATCGAATTCCCCGTCTTCCCCGGGGGATTCAAAGTCGCTCATGTTGGAAAACAGCGCGCCGCGCGTCTTTTGGCGGCGAAACCAGTCCAGCGTGCAGTTGGACAGAATGCGCTGGAACAGCATCGGAAGCTCGGCCGGGGGCTTGTGGCCGTAGTTTTCAGCCAGCTTCATCATGCTGTCCTGCACGATGTCAAGCGCCGATTCCTCGTTGCGCACGTGGTAAACCGAGCGTTTGAAGGCGCGCTTTTCAACGCTCTTCAGAAAATCGGAAAGTTCTTGTTCGGTTGCCAAGTGACGTGAGCCTGTACGGCCTCTTTGGGGTCTGTTTGCGGGAGCGTCTCTGTTTTGACGCGCCCCGACGGATTTGGGAGCGCGCTTTGGTGCAAATTATGGCATCAGGGGGCGTGCGGTTTGCTGACAGGTCCCATTTGTGGACTCATCTGGGATAGTTTGGATTATCTGAAATTGCGCAGTGCGATAATGCGCGCTGCAAATCAAAAGGCAAACGGGTCTTGGTCCGGCGCGGCACTTTTCGCGCTTATGGCTTTGACCTTAAGTCCCGACGTGGCTCCACAAGAGTGCGTGAAGGGGCACCCAAGGTTTTTCGTCAGAGAAATTCACAAAGGTTCATCATGGAAATATCAAAAGCTGAAATCGCTTCGGCGGCGGCTACCGCTCTCAATGCCGGCGCTGTAAAAAGCCCGTCCGTCAGCGTCTCCGAGCTTCGCGGCGCCGAAATCCTGGTCAAGGCGCTGCAAGCCGAAAACGTCAAGTACATCTGGGGCTACCCCGGCGGTGCGGTGTTGCACATCTACGACGCGTTCTACAAACAAGACACCATCCAGCACGTTCTGGTGCGCCATGAGCAAGCCGCCGTCCATGCGGCCGACGGCTACGCGCGCGCCACCGGCGACGTGGGCGTGGCGCTGGTCACATCTGGCCCCGGCGTCACCAACGCCGTCACCGGCATTGCCACAGCCTACATGGACAGCATTCCGATGGTGATAATCACCGGGCAGGTGCCCACGCACGCGATCGGGCTTGATGCTTTTCAGGAGTGCGACACCGTGGGCATCACGCGCCCCATAGTGAAGCACAACTTTCTGGTCAAGGACGCCAAAGACATGGCCGAGGTCATGAAAAAGGCGTTCCACATTGCCCGCAGCGGACGCCCTGGCCCAGTGGTGGTGGACATTCCCAAAGACGTTTCCTTCAAGAAGGTGCCCTACCACGGCTACCCCACGTCGGTCGAGATGCGCTCCTACAACCCGGTGCGCAAAGGCCATGGCGGGCAAATTCGCAAGGCGTTGCAACTGCTGCTGGCGGCCAAGCGGCCTTACATCTACACCGGTGGCGGCGTGCTGCTGAGCAATGCCTCGGCCGAGCTGCGCACGCTGGTTGACATGCTGGGCTACCCCTGCACCAACACGCTGATGGGTCTGGGCGCGTACCCGGCCAGCGACCGCAAATTTTTGGGCATGCTGGGCATGCACGGCACGGTGGAAGCCAACAACACCATGCAAAACTGCGATGTGCTGCTGGCCGTGGGCGCCCGGTTTGACGACCGGGTCATTGGCAACCCCAAGCACTTTGCGCAGAACGAGCGCAAGATCATCCATATCGACATCGACCCGTCCAGCATTTCCAAGCGCGTGAAGGTGGACATCCCCATCGTGGGCGACGTGAAAGACGTGCTGACCGAGATGGTCGCCATGATCCGCGAGGGCACGGTCAAGCCGGACGCGAATGCGCTGGCAGCCTGGTGGGACACCATCGAAGGGTGGCGCAAGGGCGACTGCATGAAGTACAGCATGGGCAAGGGCGACGTGATCAAGCCGCAGTATGTTGTTGAGACGCTCTGGAACATGACCAAAGATGCCGACACCTACATCACGTCCGACGTGGGCCAGCACCAGATGTGGGCCGCGCAATACTACAAGTTTGACCAGCCGCGCCGATGGATCAACTCCGGTGGTTTGGGCACCATGGGCGTGGGCATTCCTTACGCCATGGGCATCAAGCTGGCCAAGCCTGACAGCGAGGTGTTCTGCATCACGGGTGAAGGCTCGGTGCAGATGTGCATCCAGGAGCTGTCCACCTGCCTTCAGTACAACACGCCCATCAAGATAGTCTCGCTCAACAACCGCTACCTGGGCATGGTGCGCCAGTGGCAGGAGATTGATTACGAAGGCCGTTACAGCCACAGCTACATGGACGCGCTGCCCAATTTCGTGAAGCTGGCCGAGGCCTATGGCCACGTCGGCATGCTGATCGAGAAGCCGGGCGATGTAGAGGGCGCGCTGCGCGAGGCTCGCAAGCTCAAGGACCGCACGGTTTTCATGGATTTCCGCACCGACCCGACCGAGAACGTCTACCCGATGGTCAAGGCCGGCATGGGCATCACCGAAATGCTGCTGGGGAGCGAAGATTTGTGAAAAATATCCAAAATAGGAAGAAAATAGGGCTGTAGCCCTCGTGGATTATGGGTATTCAGCTATTTATTAAGTAGCGTCTGCGTTTGCATGCCCTGCCAACCGTTATGAATCTTTAACTTTTTTTGACAATTCTATTGCCCGCCGAGCCTGCACATTACCGTGCGCAGGGGAGGGCGGCAAAAAGAGGAGTCCACTCTCATGAAACACATCATTGCAGTATTGCTCGAGAACGAACCCGGCGCGCTGTCGCGCGTGGTCGGCCTGTTTTCGGCCCGTGGCTACAACATTGAATCGCTCACCGTTGCACCGACTGAAGACCCCACGCTGTCGCGCATGACGATCCAGACATCAGGCTCGGACGATGTCATCGAGCAGATCACCAAGCACCTGAACCGCTTGATCGAGGTCGTAAAGGTGGTGGACCTGACCGAAGGCAGCTACACCGAGCGCGAACTCATGATGGTCAAGGTGCGTGCTGTCGGCAAGGAGCGCGAAGAGATGAAGCGCATGGCCGATATTTTCCGTGGCCGCATCATCGACGTGACCGAGAAGAGCTACACAATTGAGCTGACGGGCGACCAGTCCAAA
This sequence comes from Rhodoferax sp., assembly GCA_025358555.1. GTDB lineage: Bacteria > Pseudomonadota > Gammaproteobacteria > Burkholderiales > Burkholderiaceae_C > JANYCG01. The sequence goes on along the minus strand of JANYJD010000255.1, from coordinate 1,407 downwards.
AACGACGCGTTTCTGGAGGCGATTGAGCGCAGTGCCATTCTGGAGACGGTGCGCACTGGATCCAGCGGCATTGGGCGGGGTGAGCGGATTTTGCGAGTTTAAAGATGTTACCCCCACGCTTCCCACTGCGTGTGGTTCGCTGGACAGGCTGGTTGCCAAAGGCAACAGCTCTTCGCGCTGTCCAATCCTGCGCAGGCAGGATTGGAGCCGCAGCGCTCAGCCCCGGAGGGGGCTAATTTTCCTTGGGGCGGCCCGGCGGAAAATTGCCTTTTCATTTACTTAGTTTTGAGTTATTTACCAGGAGAAAAGATGAAAGTTTTTTACGACAAAGATTGCGATTTAAGCCTGATCAAGGGCAAAACCGTGGCCATCATTGGTTACGGCAGCCAGGGCCATGCGCATGCGCAAAACCTGAACGACAGCGGCGTGAAGGTTGTGGTGGGTCTGCGCAAGGGCGGCGCTTCGTGGGACAAGGTTGGCAAGGCCGGCCTGAAAGTCGCTGAAGTGGCGGATGCGGTCAAAGCTGCCGATGTGGTCATGATCTTGCTGCCCGACGAGCAAATTGGTGAAGTTTATAAAAACGACGTGGCCCCCAACATCAAGCAGGGCGCCTCCCTGGTGTTCGCGCATGGCTTCAATGTGCACTACGGCCTGGTCACGCCCCGCGCTGACCTGGACGTGTGGATGGTTGCGCCCAAGGCCCCTGGCCACACCGTGCGCGGCACCTACGCTCAAGGCGGCGGCGTGCCCCATTTGATCGCTATCCATCAAGACAAATCAGGCCGTACGCGCGACCTGGCGCTAAGCTACGCCATGGCCAACGGCGGCGGCAAGGCCGGCATTATTGAGACGAACTTCCGCGAAGAGACCGAGACCGACCTGTTTGGCGAGCAGGCTGTTTTGTGCGGCGGCACCGTCGAGCTGATCAAGGCCGGTTTTGAGACGCTGGTGGAAGCCGGTTACGCACCCGAGATGGCCTATTTTGAATGCCTGCACGAGCTTAAATTGATCGTGGACATGATCTATGAAGGCGGCATCGCCAACATGAACTACTCCATCTCCAACAATGCCGAGTACGGTGAATACGTCACTGGCCCGCGCATCGTGACCGACGAGACCAAGAAGGTCATGAAGCAGGTGTTGAAAGACATCCAGACCGGCGAATACGCCAAGAGCTTTATCCTGGAGAACAAGGCCGGTGCGCCCACGCTCTTGAGCCGCCGCCGTTTGAATTCCGAGCACCAGATTGAAGTGGTGGGAGCCAAGCTGCGCGCCATGATGCCCTGGATTGCGAAAAACAAGCTGGTGGACCAAACTCGCAATTGAGCCGAATCGCTGCTACAGTGCAAAAATCGCAAACACTGAAAAAAAGGCCACCTCGGTGGCCTTTTTTGTTTGAATCAGACA
>JANYJD010000308.1 GCA_025358555.1 Rhodoferax sp. | reverse complement strand
TGTTGTGCACACGCGCCTGCAGTTCTTCGTGGCCGGTGATGGCAATGACCGGACTGTCTTCGGTGTCCATGCTGCCCTGGATGGCGGCAATCAACTCAAAGCCATCCATGTTGGGCATCTCCAGGTCGGTGATCACCACCGAGAATTTCCGTTTGGCCATGGCTTGCAGCGCCTGCACGCCGTCGTTGGCGGTTTCGACGTGATAGCCCTGGGCCTCAAACAGCTTGCGCAGTTTGGCTCTGGGCACGGCCGAGTCGTCAACCACCAGAACCGATTTGGGCAAGCGGGCCAGGCCGATGTCAATGACGGTGTCGTTTTCAGCGGGTGTGACGTGAAACTGCGTTGTCGTGCCCAAAGGGATATCTACTGCGGGCCGGTCCCTCAGCACCGCCTCAAGCGGCGCTGGCTGCGCAGACACTGGCTGTGCCGATTGCAGCGGCCGGGCGGGCTCGTCTGCAATGTCGTCAAAACGGGGTTCACCGCCGCGGCGTGTGCCAAAATAAATCAGCAACAGGCCAACCGGCACCGCAATGGCAAAAGGAACCAGATAAACCTGAAGCAGATCGAAGAAATTTGGCATCGTATCGTCTCAGCCAGGGCACTGGCGTTGATGGGGAAGTATCGGCGGCGGGGTCCAGCCGGTCAAGGCTTCCGGGCGACAGGCTTCAACACCTCAACACCACCCAGGTACGCGCGCAGCACCGGCGGCACGGTGACCGAGCCATCGGCGTTTTGATAGTTCTCAAGCACCGCCACCAGCGTGCGCCCCACGGCCAGACCCGAGCCGTTGAGAGTATGGACAAACTCGTTCTTGCCCTGCGCGTTTTTGAAGCGCGCCTGCAGGCGGCGCGCCTGAAACGCATCGCAGTTGGAGACGGAGCTGATCTCGCGGTAAGTGTTCTGCGCGGGCAGCCACACCTCCAGGTCGTAGGTTTTGGCAGCGCCAAAGCCCATGTCGCCAGTGCACAGCAACATCACGCGGTACGGCAGGCCGAGCTTTTGCAAAATGGCCTCGGCGTGGCCGGTCATGTCTTCCAGGGCCGCATCGCTTTTGTCGGGGTGCACGATCTGCACCATCTCAACCTTGTCAAACTGGTGCTGGCGGATCATGCCGCGCGTGTCGCGCCCATACGAGCCTGCTTCAGAGCGGAAACATGGCGTGTGGGCGGTGAGCTTGATGGGCAGTTCGCCCTCGGCCAGGATTTCACCGCGCACAAAGTTGGTGAGTGGCACCTCGCTGGTGGGGATTAGGTACAGCGCGGCGTTGTCGGCGACTGGCTCGCCCTCTTGTCCGCCCTTTTTGGCGGCAAACAAATCGCCTTCAAACTTGGGTAGCTGGCCGGTGCCCTTGAGGCTGTCAGCGTTGACGATGTAGGGCACATAGCATTCGGTGTAGCCATGCTCCAGCGTCTGCACGTCCAGCATGAACTGCGACAGCGCGCGGTGCATGCGCGCAATCGGGCCTTTCATGACGGTAAAGCGGGAGCCCGTGAGCTTGACGCCCATGTCAAAGTCCAGGCCCAGCGGCGTGCCGACGTCAACGTGGTCTTTGGCCGGGAAGCCAAGCGCGGCGGGCACTTTGGCGTCAAAGCCACCCACGGGATTCCACGTGCGCACCACCACGTTGCCGTGCTCGTCCGCGCCCACCGGCACGCTGGCGTGCGGCAGGTTGGGCACGCCCAGCAGCATGGCCTGCAAGTCGGTTTGAATTTGCTCCAGGCGCGCCTTGGAAGCTTGCTCTTCGCCAGAGAGGGCGCTGCCAGCCTCGCGCGCAGCCGCTTCCGGGTCCATCGAAATAAAATTTTGCCAGGTCGCCAGGTCCAGCGCCGAACGGTCGCCCGACGATTTGTACCTGCCAAAAGCCTTGGCAATTGCGTTGCGTTTGCCCTGCAATTCCTCCGTACGGGATTGAATGGTCTTGCGCTCGGCTTCCAGCGCCTGGTAAGCGGCCACGTTCAAAAAGGCCTGGGGCGACTTGCGGGCCTCCAGGCGGCGGATGACCGATTCGAGGTCTTTGCGCAGGGTGGTGATGTCGAGCATGAGGTGATTTTATTGCCTGGGACCCTAGGCCAAGCTGGACGGATCAAAATTCGCACCGCACAGAATGAGGCAAACTTTCTCATCGGCGCGCGGCTTATACAGCCCGGTTTGCAACGCAGCCAAGCCCAAGGCCGCCGCCGGTTCCACGGCCAGCCGCATTTCAGTCCAGAGCCATTTTTGCGCCCCGCGAATGCTGTCGTCCGTCAGCAGCAAAGAATCTTTCACGTGCTGTTGCGTCACTTCCCAAGCGATGGCTCCAATGCGTTTGGCACCCAGCGAATCTGCGGCAATACCGCCCACCGCCACATCCACCGGCTGGCCCGCCTTTCGCGCGGCAAACAGTGTGGGCGTCAATTCCGACTCCAGCGCCACCACGCGGCTGCGCTGCTCAAACCAGGTGGCGATGCCGGCAATCAGGCCGCCGCCGCCCACGCTGACCAGCACGCTGTCGGGCACGCCGCCTTGGGTTTCGATCTCGTGGGCCAAAGTTCCGGCCCCGGCCACCACCTCCACCTGGTCGTAGGCATGGGTCATCAGCGCGCCGGTGGCTTGCTGGCGCAGCAGGCAGGCCTGCAGCGCATCGGCATACGCGGCCCCGGTGACCACCACGGTGGCACCAAGGGCGCGCAGCTTGTCCTGCTTGACCTTTGGCGACACCGTGGGGACAAACACCTCGCATGGCACACCCAGCGCGCGCGCCGCCAGCGCCGTGGCGATGCCGGCGTTGCCGCCCGAGGCAACAATCACACCACTGGCAGGAATCGGATGGGACAGCAGCCGGTTCAGCATGCCACGCGCCTTGAAGCTGCCGCCGATCTGTAGCTGCTCCAGTTTGAGCCACACCTCGGCGCAGTCCACGCCGAAAGCCGCACCAGGCAGTTTTAGCAGCGGTGTTGTACGTAAAATATGGCTGTAGCCCTTGTCCAATATACGTAGTGCGCTATTAATATCATATTTTTTCATTATTTTCGTCAAACTTCCCAGCGCTGGACTTTCGACCCCTAAACCTTCAGCCCCTTCGGAAGCGGGAACTTGATGGTCTCCTCAATCCCGTCCATCTTGCGCACCGATACCGCCCCGAGCGCCTTGATGCGGTCAATCACCTGCTTGACCAGAATCTCTGGGGCCGACGCGCCAGCCGTCAATCCCACGCGCTGGCGGCCTTCCAGCCACTGCGCCTGCAGTTCATCGGCGCTATCGACCATGTAACTGTCCACACCCAGTTTGCGCGCCAATTCGGCCAGGCGGTTGCTGTTGGAGCTGGTGGGGCTGCCGACCACGATCATCAAATCCACCTGCGGCGACATGATCTTGATGGCGTCCTGGCGGTTTTGCGTGGCGTAGCAGATGTCCTGCTGCTTGGGTTCGCGCACCTGCGGAAAGCGCGCCTTGACCGCAGCCACAATCTGCGCCGCGTCGTCAACGCTCAAGGTGGTCTGCGTCACCACGGCGAGTTTTTTTGTCTGCGCGGGAGACACGTGCGCCACATCAGCGGCGTCTTCGACCAGGTGAATGCCATGGTCGAGCTGGCCCATGGTGCCTTCCACCTCGGGGTGGCCCTTGTGGCCGATCATGATGAATTCATAGCCCTCTTTGTGCAGCTTGGCCACTTCCACATGCACCTTGGTGACCAACGGGCAAGTGGCATCGAAAATCCGGAAGCCCCGTGCACGCGCGTCTTCCTGGATTGCCTTGCTCACGCCGTGGGCGCTGAATACGAGCGTAGCCCCCGGCGGCACGTCATCAAGCGCTTCAATAAAAATAGCACCCTTGGATTTGAGGTCGTTCACCACGTAGGTGTTGTGCACGATCTCATGGCGCACGTAGATCGGGCGGCCAAATTTTTGCAGCGCTTTTTCCACGATTTCAATCGCGCGGTCTACACCCGCGCAAAATCCGCGCGGTTCAGCCAGAACAATCTCTTGCGGCGTCAGGTTTGGCTGCGTTTCGTTCATCAAAGAACCCCAATCAAATGCACTTCAAACGTCACCGGCTGTCCGGCCAGCGGGTGGTTGAAGTCAAACAGAACCGCATCACCGCCTCTGGACAAATCGGCGTTGCCTGTGCCTTGGGCGCTGGCTTCGGTGCTGCCATTGGCCTTGTCGCGTCCACCTACCTGCACCACTGCCCCGGCATAGCTGCCAAGTCCGTCTGGTGTGGGGAACTGCACCACATCGCCTACTTGATAAATCTCAAGCGGGTCACCTAGCTGTACGAGCAGCTTGCGCGCCACCCACTGCACCATGTCGGCATTGCGCTCGCCAAAGGCCTCGCCAGCGGGCAGCTCAAACGTGGCGCGGGTGCCCTCTTCAAGCCCCAGCAGGCATCGCTCAACCGCAGGCGACAGCTCGCCCGTGCCAAGCGACAGCGTGGCGGGCTTGCCGCCGAAGGTGTTGATGATGTCCCTCGCCGAGCCGCCAAGGCGGTAATGCAAGGTGAGGAAGGAGCCCGGCTCAACGCAGGCCAAAGGTGGTGCCATAAAACTCTCGATAATCTGGCCTCCATTGTAGAAACCCCACGCATGGCGTTCTTTGCCAAGCCCATCCGCCCACCCCATGCCCCTCAAAGACCTGCCGCTTGATGCCCGCCCGCGCGAAAAGCTGCTGGCGCGCGGCCCCGGCGCGCTCAGCGATGCCGAGCTGCTGGCGCTGCTGCTGCGCACCGGCATCCAGGGCAAAGGCGTGTTGCAGATGGCCGACGAATTGCTGCACCTCAAGGTCAACGCGGCAGGCGACGCCGGTTTTGACGGTATCGCCGGGCTGCTGCATGCCACGGCGGATGACCTCAAACGCGTCAAAGGCTTAGGCCCAGCCAAGCGCGCCGAGCTGGTCGCCGTGCTGGAGCTGGCGCGCCGCGCCATGGCGCAGCAGCTCAAACAGCGCACGGTGTTTGCCACGCCGCATGCCGTCAAAGACTATCTGCAACTGCACCTGTCGGCCAAAACCCATGAGGTGTTTGCAGTGCTGTTTCTGGACATCCAGAACCGCATGCTGGCACTGGAAGAACTGTTTCGCGGCACGCTGACGCAGACCAGCGTCTACCCGCGCGAGGTGGTGCTGCGCGCGCTGCACCACCAGGCAGTGGCCGTGGTGCTGGCGCACAACCACCCCAGCGGCACGGCACAGCCATCGCGCGCCGATGAGGCGTTGACCCAGACTCTGAAGGCCGCGCTGGCGCTGATCGACGTGCGGGTGCTGGACCACGTGATTGTGGGCACGGGTGAAGCGCTGTCGATGGCCGAGCGGGGGTGGATGTGAACGCGCCGCAAAATGCCCACCCGTCCCGTGGCACCAGCCCGGCCCGTGGCACAGCTCCTTCCGCAAGGGCTATTGCACCGCTGGTTGCGCCCGTAAAACTGCCCTTGGCAAAAATGCCTTTGGTGGCGGCGCGGTCCATAAAAGTCAGATCCCTGGCCGACCTGAAACACGTCAAGCGCGAGATAGAGGCCAAGGCCAAGGCGCAGGCGCAGGCCGCCGCCGAGCAGGCGCGCATGGCCGCGCGCCTCAGGGCCGAGAAGAATCTCTTCATCAATGCCGCAGGAGCCGTGCAGCCCCTGGTGCATATACCTAAGGCGCTATTAAAAAAGAAACTCCCGCCGCCCGAGCCAAAGCAACAGCAGCTCGATGACCAAGCCGTGCTGCGCGAAGCCATCAGCGATGAATTTGACGTGAGCACGCTGCTCAATGCCGACGAGCATTTGAGCTTTCGCCGCCCCGGCATTGGCACCGACGTGACTCACAAGCTGCGCCGTGGCGACTGGAGCATCCAGCGCCAGCTGGACCTGCACGGCCTGCGCAGCGACGAAGCGCGCGAGCGCTTAAGCCACTTCATCCGTGAATCGCACCGCCACGGCATCCGCTGCGTGCGCGTAGTGCACGGCAAGGGCCTGGGCTCGCCTGGCAAGGCGCCCGTCCTCAAGAGCAAGGTGCACAGCTGGCTGGTGCAAAAAAAGGAAGTGTTGGCCTTTGTGCAGGCCAAGCCGGCCGAGGGTGGGGCCGGTGCGCTGGTGGTGTTGTTGCAGCCGTCTAGCAAGGTTCGCAAAAGTTCGCCCGGTTGAGTATGCGCACCGCATCTTGCGTGCCAACACTACGACGCTGGCATCATGAAATTTGCCGTGAATTCAGGCGGCCTGCCCACCTTGATTGCGCATCCAGTCGCCCGTTTGGAAGAACGAGTCTTTCAGCCGTGTGCGAAGCGCTTCATCAACGCCCGTTTCCTGCATCGCCTGGTCCATGCAGGCCAGCCACTGGTCGCGCTCCAGAATGCCGATCTTGAACGGCATATGGCGGGCGCGCAGCATCGGGTGGCCGAACCGGTCGGTGTAATACTGCGGGCCGCCAAGCCACCCACACAGAAACCAGAATAGTTTTTGCCGCGCATCGGCAAGCAGGCTGCCGTGGGCGGCGCGCAGGGCCGCGTACTTGGGTTCGAGCTCCATCAGGTCATAAAAGCGCTCTATCAGCGCCTTGACATGGGCTTCGCCGCCGATCCACTGGTAAAGCGTCTCGAATGGCGGTTTTTCCTGGATTTTTACCATAAAATAGAGCAGTAGCCCTTGTCCTGTATGTATAGTTAGCTATTTATTGCGTAGCGCGGCGCAGCGTCTCCACCACCGGCCTTCGCAACACTTCGCGCAGGCCCCACCAGCCTGCGGCCAGCGCCAGCACGGCACCCGCAAGCGCGCCCAGCAGCGGCACCCACAGCGAGACGGTCCAGGCAAACTCAAACACGTACTTGGCCAACGCCCAGCCCACAATCGCCGCCACGATAGACGCCAGAAAGCCCGCCAGCAGCCCCACGCCGGCCAGCTCGGCGCGCTGCACCTGGCGCAGCAGGCTGGCGCGGGCGCCCACGGCGCGCATGATGGCGAACTCCCGCGCGCGCTCCTCCCGCGTGGCGGTGACGGCTGCAAACAGCACCACCAGCCCAGCCGCCAGGGTGAAGCCAAAGAGGAATTCCACCGCGCCAATCACCTGGTCGAGCACGCGCTGGACTTGCGCCAGCGTGATCGACAGGTCCACCGTGGTGATGTTGGGAAAGCTGCGCACCAGGTCGTTGTCAAACCCCTTGGTGGCGGGTGCCTTGAACGCACTCATGTAGGTGGTGGGCACGTCGGGCATGGACTTGACGGGGTAGATGACGTAAAAGTTGGCCCGCATCGAGCCCCAATCGACCTTGCGCAGCGAGGTGATTTTTGATTCTGTCTGCACGCCGCCAATGTCAAACCGCAGCCTGTCGCCCAGCTTCAGGCCCAGGCTGGTGGCGATGCCATCTTCCACGCTGATGGCACCGGCTTCGTTGTCGGTCCAGCGCCCGGACGTCACCTCGTTGTGGGCTGGCTTGGTGATGCTGGTGGACAGGTTGAACTCGCGGTCCACCAGGCGTTTTGCGCGCTCGTCCGGCCAGTCGGTGGGGCCCATGGTTTTGCCGTTTACTGCCACCAGCCGCCCGCGGATCATCGGGAACCAGTCAAACTTGGCCACGCCCGCTTCGCGCAACGCCTGGGTGAAGGCGTCGCCCTGCTCAGGCATGATGTTGATGACAAAGCGGTTGGGCGCATCGGGCGGGGTGGCTTTGCGCCAGCTGTTGATGAGGTCGGTGCGCAGCAGCACCAGCAGCACAAGCGCCAGGAGGCCCACGGCCAGGGCACTGATCTGAACCACGGCGTAGGCCGGGCGGGCGGAGATTTGCCGCGTGGCCAGCACCAGCCAGCGCGGTGCGGTGCTCTCATTGACGCTGACGCGCAGCAGCCTCACCGCCACATAACCCAGCCCGGCAAACACCAGAACGGCCCCGGCAAAGCCGCCCACCGCAATCAGGCCCAGCTTCAAATCACTGCTGGCGGCCAGCAGCAGGGCTGCAAAGCCCGCCACCCCCAGACCCAACACCGCGATGGACGTGGGCTTGAGGTTGCCGACATCGCGCCGTATCACGCGCAGCGGCGGCACCTGCGCCAGTTGCAGCACGGGTGGCAGGCCAAAGGCAAACAGCAGCGTCAAACCCATGCCCAGCCCAAACATCACGGGCCACAGCGTGGGCGCCGGCAGCGCGGCTTCCACCAGGCCGGCCAGCAGCAACACAAAACCGTAATGCACGGCATAGCCCGCCAGCACGCCCAGGCCGCTGGCCAGCAGGCCAATCAGCGCAAATTCAAGCGTATAGCTCAACGCGATGGTGCGCTGGCTCAAACCCAGCACGCGAAGCATGGCACAGTCGTCCAGGTGGCTGGCCGCAAAACCGCGCGCCGCCAGCGCCACGGCCACCGCGCTGAGCAGCGCCGCGAGCAACGCCACCAGGTTGAGGACTTTCTCGGCACGGTCCATGGTCTGGCTCATCTCGGGTCGGCCGTTGTCCAGCGCTTCGATGCGCACGCCGCGCACTTCAGGCTTTTTGACTTCTTCCTTGGCCCATTGCACAAATGGCTTGACCTGCACGTCCTCGCCGGCCACCGCCATGCGGTAGGTCAGGCGGCTGGCAGGCTGGATCAGACCAGTGGCCGCCACGTCGGCGCGGTTGATCATCACCCGGGGTGAAAAATTCATGAAACCGGCACCCCGATCGGGCTCTATCACAATAACGCTGCTGATGCGGAACGAGGCATCGCCCAGCAGCAGCGCGTCGCCCATCCGCAGGTTCAATGCGTCCAAGAGCGAGGCGTCAACCCAGGCTTCGCCGGGTTTGGGGATGGCGCGGGTTTTGGCTTCAACCCCGCCAGGCTCGGCGGCCGTTGTCAAGCTGCCGCGCAGCGGATAACCAGCCTCGACCACTTTAAGCGCTACCAATTTGGACGCGCCACCCTGCGCATCCGCCGCGCGGCCCATGGTTGGAAAGCCCAGCGTACCGACGACTGACAATCCCAGGGCGCGGGCCTTGGCTATGAAAGCCTCAGGCGTGCGGTTGTCACTGGAGACCACGGCATCGCCACCCAGCAACTGACGCGCATCGCGCTGCAAGCCGCCTTTGAGCCGGTCCGCAAAAAACCCAACGGCCGTAAGCGCCGCTACGGCCAAGGTCACCGCCAGGATCAGCAGCCGTAGCTCGCCAGACCGAAAATCACGCCAAAGAGTGCGCAGGCCCAGGCGCCAGAATGAAATGTTCATTCCGCTACCTTAGCGCATCGGCTTTAAACCCACGCAAGGCATTGATTTGAAGACGGTCGATAGACAACCGGTGCATCAGGAACCAGCTTGCTTGCGAATGCCCGCCAGCTCAGGCTGCATGGCCAGCCGTTCTGCCCCGCTGTAGCACAAAAAATGCCGGTTGGTTGCCCGCCCAATGGCGCACAGGCCAACGCGTTGGGCCAACTGATAGCCCATTTGGGTGATGCCGCTGCGAGACACCACAATCGGCACACCCATTTGCGCGGACTTGATCACCATTTCGCTGGTCAATCGCCCGGTGGTGTAGAAGATTTTGTCGGCGCTGCCCATCAGGTCTTGCATGGCCATCCAGCCCGCAATTGTGTCAATCGCATTGTGGCGACCCACATCTTCCACGAAAATCAACAACTCCTCGCCCTGAAACAAGGCGCAGGCGTGCACGGAACCTGCCGACTTGTAAGTGCTTTCTTTTAGCCGGATCGCGTTGACAATGCCGTAAAGCTGTGCCTGTGTGATGCTGGCTGGTGGCAGGCAGATGCTGTCAATGTCTCCCATCAAGTCGCCAAATACGCTGCCCTGCCCGCAGCCGGTGGTGACCACCCGTTTGGCCGTTTTGGCTTCGATGTCGGCGATGCCACTGCGCGTCTTGACAGCAGCGGCACCGACATCCCAATCAACTGTGATGGACTCAACGTCTTGCGCGGACGAAATTAACCGCTGGTTCCGCAAATACCCCAACACGAGCAGCTCGGGATGGGCACCCAGCGTCATCAGCGTCACCAGTTCGCGCTTGTCGACGTAGACAGTCAGAGCACGCTCGGCGGGGATTGAAATGGCGGTGGACTCACCAAACTCGTTAACCGCCGCCGCGTCAAAGGTCAGCGCAGCGCGGGCGTGGGTGAGGTACGGCAGATACGTCAGGATTTTTTTGCAGGATTTACCACAGCGTCAGGCTGTTTGCCGCTGGGCGGGCTGGTGGCTGTAGTGGCAGGTGAATGCGCGCCTGCCGCTTCCAGGGGTTTGGAATCAGGCGGGTTCGCAGTGTAAGCAAAAGGTCCAGGCTCGGTGCAGGGCGGCAGGGCCGCAGGTGGTTTTGTGGCCTTGCCAGCCGTTTTCGCAGACTGGTAGTAGCTTGCCGCCACTTTGTCCTGCCATTTGCACAATAAATAACCGTCTGTCTTGCCGCTCCATGCAGTCTTGGCAGCAGCTTCGGCGGCCTTGCCTTTGGCTTCTTCGCTCAACGCTGGGAGCTTGGCGAGCACTGCGCTTGAAGCAAGCGCCAACAGCAATGGAATGATGCTTTTAGTCATGTTGAAACCCTTTGCAGAACCGGAGCAGTTGCGGTGCGTTGCGCAGCGATCTTGCCCGCCTTGATATCGTCGTACCAGTATTCGTGGTGCTCTTTGGCCCAGGCTTCGTCCACATAGCCCGTGGCCATACCCTGGTAGGCACCCTGCATGCCCAGCGTGCCAATGTAAATGTGGCCGAGAAACATGGCCATCATCAGCACGGTGGCAACGGCATGCACCATGTGCGCGATTTGCATCGTTCCCCGCTCGTACACCAGGCCGGGCAGCAATTTGTCCAGCACAAAGCCCGATGACACCACCACGATGCCAAGGAAAAACACACCACCCCAGAACACTAATTTCTCACCCGCATTGAAGCGGTTGGACGCAGGCTCTGCGCCCGAGATCAAGCCCCCGCCCTTGCCCAACCACGCCATGTCGCCTTTTTGTGGCCAGTTGTCGCGCAGGAAGGTGAAGAACACAATCACCAGAGACACGGCAAACACCGGCCCGGCAAAGTTGTGCATGGTCTTGAGGGCATACGTCAGCCAGCCGAACAGCGACTTGCCGATGACCGGCAAGATGAAAAACTGACCAAACGCCATCACCACACCCGAGATGGCCAAAATGCAGAACGCAATGGCGTTGGACCAATGGGCCGAGCGCTCAAACGGCGTGAAGCGTTCAATCTTGCGGCCCGTGTCGGCCGCGTGCATTTTGATGGTGCCCTTGGTGAAATAGAAAATCGCAATAGCCAGCAACACGATCAGCAGCAGCGCGCCGCCATACGGCAACAGCCAGTTGTTGCGCACTTGCCGCCAGGCCTCGCCCGCATTGGTCAGGCGTGAGCCGGGGTACTGAACAAAGGGCTGGATCAGATTGCCGGCCTCGGGCGCTTCGCTTTTTGGCAGACTGGAGGTACCGGTGGCACCTGCGCCCACAGCGCGCCACATGGGCGCGTTGTTGCCGGGCTGGACTTTGGCTCGCTCGGCGTTGGTCTGCTTGTCGTAGCCCGGCTCGGAACTCGCATCAGGCTTGACCGTGAAAATATTCTGGCTCTGCACGCCGTCTTGCGCGACGGGATCCGGCGCCGGGGCAACATTGGCTTGCGCCAGGCATGCACCCGAAAGGCTAACCGCTATCGAAAATGCAGCAAAACGGGGCAAAGGGCGAAGCGACATGGAAAACCTCAAAAGAGACCGCAACATGGAGGTTTCCGGTTAATTGACTTTGGAATAGTCGTTTTGGCTGTTCTGCATGCGCGCCTTCAGGTGCGACTCCCAGCTCGCCTTGTCGCCTGGCTTCCAGCCTGATGCGACAAATGCGCTGCCTGTTCCGTTAAAGGCTGCCGCGTCCTGCTTGATACCGCCGCCCATTTCCTGTGGCTTGTCGCCACAGGCCGAAAGCACTGACAGCGCCAGCGCAGCCAAGGTGGCCGTCATCACGTGTTTCATGACTTGACTCCTGCCGCTGCAGGTTGCTGCGGTGCCGCGCCGGGTTGCATCGCGCCTGCAGGCGGCTGCCCGGCCTGCTTGGAACCATAGGCGGTGCCCCAGCCCCAGACTTCGGCGCCTTTTCCACGCTTGAGCACGCGGTTGCGGAAGATATCGGCCACCACATCGCCATCGCCAGCCAGCAGTGCTTTGGTTGAGCACATCTCGGCACAGGCCGGCAGCTTGCCTTCGGCAAGACGGTTGCGGCCATATTTTTCAAACTCGGCCTGGCTGCCGTTGACTTCAGGGCCACCCGCGCAGAAGGTGCATTTGTCCATCTTGCCGCGCACGCCAAAGGTACCTTGCGAGGGGAACTGTGGTGCGCCAAACGGGCAGGCGTAAGAGCAATAGCCACAGCCAATGCACACGTCCTTGTCATGCAGCACCACGCCTTCGTCAGTGCGGTAGAAACAGTTGACCGGGCACACCGCCATGCAAGGCGCATCGCTGCAATGCATGCAGGCCACCGAGATTGATTTTTCGCCCGGCACGCCGTCGTTCAGCGTGACGACGCGGCGGCGGTTCACGCCCCACGGCACTTCGTTTTCGTTTTTGCAGGCGGTGACGCAGCCATTGCATTCGATGCAGCGTTCTGCATCACAGACGAACTTCATTCTTGCCATGATTTTTCCTTATGCCCGTTCAACTTGGCAAACGGTGGTTTTCGACTCTTGCATCATCGTCACGCTGTCGTAACCATAGGTGGTGCCCGTGTTGACCGCCTCACCGCGCACTATGGGTGCGGCACCATTGGGGTAATAGGCCAACATGTCGGCGCCCTGCCACCGCCCCGAAAAGTGGAATGGCATGAACACGGTGTCTGGTCCCACCCGTTCCGTGACGAGCGCCTGCACATTGAGCCGCGCACCCGTGGGCGATGACACCCATGCGCGCTCGCCGTTGCGGATGCCCTTGGCAGATGCCACCGCCGGATTGATCTCAATGAACATTTCCTGCTGCAGCTCGGCCAGCCAGGGGTTGGAGCGGGTTTCTTCACCGCCGCCTTCGTACTCGGTCAGGCGACCCGACGTCAGCACAAATGGAAACTTCTCGTGCACTTTGTCAGCGATGTTTTTCGCCTGAATCGTCTTGTACAGCGTGGGCAGGCGCCAGAAGGCCTTTTTGTCGTCATGCGTTGGGTACTTGGCCTGCAGATCGGCCCGGTTGCCGTACAAGGGCTCGCGGTGTTGCGGAATGCCATCCGGAAAATTCCACACCACAGCGCGTGCCTTGGCGTTGCCAAACGGGTGCACACCATGCACCTGCATGCAGACGCGCTGGATGCCACCCGACATGTCGGTCTTCCAGTTCTTGCCCTCTGCCGCCGTCTTTTCCACCTCGGTCAAGTCATCCCACCAGCCCAGTTTTTTGAGCAGCACATGGTCAAACTCCGGGTAGCCGGTGGTGATGTCTGCGCCCTTGGAATGCGAGCCGTCTTCTGCCAGCAAGCTCTGGCCCTCGCGCTCCACGCCAAAATTGGCTCGGAAGTTGCCGCCGCCTTCCATGACGTGTTTGGAGGTGTCATACAGGTTGGGGGAACCCGGGTGTTTGAGCTCTGGCGTGCCGTAGCAGGGCCATGGCAGGCCGAAGTAATCGCCCGTGGTGTCGTAGCCGGTTTCCTTGTCTTTTCCGCCTTTGGATTTGAGCGTTTTCACATCAAACATGTTCATATTGCGCATGTGGGCCTTGAGGCGCTCCGGGCTTTGCCCGGTGTAGCCAATGGTCCACATGGACTTGTTGATTTCGCGCAGGATGTCCTCGGGCACGGGCTCATCCATGCCTTTGACTTTTTGCAGTTTGTAGTTCTTGACCAGTTCCTTGCCAAAGCCCAGCTTTTCGGCAAATTGGTACATGATCATGTGGTCAGAGCGGCTCTCCCATAGCGGCTCAATGACCTTCTCGCGCCACTGAATGGAGCGGTTGGAAGCGGTGACGGAGCCCGTGGTCTCAAACTGCGTAGCGGCTGGCAGCAGGTAAACCGCGCGGTTCGGGTTCAAGTCCTCCGCCTTGCCCGGCATGGCCGCCATGGCGGCGGTGGCAGACGGATACGGGTCCACCACCACCAGCAAGTCCAGCTTGTCCATGGCGCGCTTCATCTCCAGACCGCGCGTCTGCGAGTTGGGCGCATGGCCCCAGAACACCATGGCCCGCAGGTTGGAGTCCTGGTCGATCAGCTCGTTTTTCTCCAGCACGCCGTCAATCCAGCGTGACACGGTGATGCCAGGCTTGCCCATCATGGCGGGCGATGCGTAGCGGCCCTTGATCCACTCAAAGTCTACGCCCCAGGCTTTGGCGAAGTGCTTCCAAGAGCCTTCCACCAGGCCGTAGTAGCCAGGCAATGAGTCAGGGTTGGGGCCCACATCCGTGGCGCCCTGAACGTTGTCGTGGCCCCGGAAAATATTGGTGCCGCCGCCCGACTTGCCAACATTGCCCAAAGCCAGTTGCAAGATGCACGAGGCCCGCACGATGGCGTTGCCGGTAGTGTGCTGGGTCTGGCCCATGCACCAGACCACGGTGCCGGGGCGGCTCTCGTTGAGCATGGTCGCCACTTTGAGCACTTGGGCTTCTTTGACGCCGCAGGCTTCTTCCACCTTATCGGGCGTCCATTTGGCCAGCACGTCTTCCTTGACCTTGTCCATGCCGTAAACGCGGTCGTTGATGTACTGCTTGTCTTCCCAGCCATTCTTGAAGATGTGGTACAGCAAGCCAAACAGGAAGGGGATGTCAGAGCCCGAGCGGATGCGCACAAATTCATCCGCTTTGGCAGCCGTGCGGGTGAAGCGGGGGTCCACCACAATCATCTTGCAGCCGGTCTCTTTGGCATGCAGCATGTGCACCATGCTGACCGGGTGCGCCTCGGCCGCGTTGGAGCCGATGTACATGGCGACCTTGCTGTTCTGCATGTCGTTGTACGAATTGGTCATGGCACCATAGCCCCAGGTATTGGCAACGCCCGCCACCGTGGTGGAGTGGCAAATGCGGGCCTGGTGGTCGCAGTTGTTGCTGCCCCAGAAGCTGACGAACTTGCGCATCAAATACGCCTGCTCGTTGTTGTGCTTGCTGGAGCCGACCCAGTAGACAGAATCCGGCCCGCTGGCTTTGCGCAGTTCCATCATCCTGGCTGTGATCTCGTTCAACGCAGTATCCCAGCTGATGCGCTCGTACTTGCCGTTGACCAGCTTCATCGGGTAGCGCAGGCGGTATTCGCCGTGGCCATGCTCTCTCAAAGCTGCCCCTTTTGCGCAGTACCCGCCCAAATTGATGGGGGAATCAAACACCGGCTCCTGTCGCACCCAGACACCGTTTTCCACCACCGCATCCACCGCGCAGCCGACCGAGCAATGGGTGCACACGGTACGCTTGACCTCGATCTTGCCAGCGCCAATGGCGGGCTTGCCATCAGCACCGTACGACTTCTTCACCAGCGTCAACTGGGTTGCGGCAATCCCAACGCCCACACCCAAACCGGAACGTCGCAAAAACGAGCGGCGATCCATGGTGGGCAGCGCATTGGAAAGCCCGCGGCGCAGGCTGTGCACGAACCGTGACTGCGACGGGGACTGAGAGGACGAGCGCGAAACAGCGCGTGCATCGCCCACAGAGATTTCCGACTTTTTAGTCAACAACATGGCGTTCTCCTGTGGGTGGTTTAGACCAGGGTGGTCTTGTAGTAGCGCTTGACGTGCTCGGACAGGTGATAGGCACCGCCTTTGGCCGGGGCTACCTTGACAGGCACTTGCGGTACCGTGACTGTGGCCACAGTGGGCAACAGGCTTGCCGTAGCAGCAATGGCTCCAAGGGTGCCTGCACCGGCAAACAGTCTGCGACGCGAAACCTGGCCCGAAGGCTGGCCGCTTGAATGGCTCTTCGGCTGGCTTGTAAGCTGGCTCATGCTGTAACCTTTATTTGGTTTCCCCTGACCCTTCGAACAGAGCCAAGTTTCATAACGACCCCCTAAATGTAACGTTGTAAAAAGCTTTGAACAATTGGGGGTTATTACTACGCTCCCATATGTAAGCCAGCCGTCAGCGCTGAGCCGGTTTTTGAAATCCACCCTCGGCCCAGGCCACAGCGCTGGCGCGGTTCAATTTGAAGGAAGGCTGAACGCGAACCTGCGCAAGCTGCTCGCCACCATCGCCGGTGGCGCCCAGCGTCGCATACGGATTGTCTTCATCGGGCACGATGTCCAGCGTGACATCCATTCGCACAGACTTGCCCTTCACAGTGGCGCTGACCGAGATGCTCTGGTGCAGCGACGCATGCAATTGCTGTTCATGGCGACGCACAAATTCAGAAGCAGTTTTGACCAGCGTGCTGAAGGCGAATCCATCCAGCGGTTTGGGGTTTTTCTTGTCGCGGCCCATGGTCCACGGGCCGATCAGCGCGGGCTCAGGCTCACCGTCCTTGATCATGGCAACAGCCCAGCCATCGTCATCGTCGTTCTTGATGACTTTTGCCGTCCAGCCGTCGCCCGACCACAGGCGCGGCTCCTGAATCTTGACGGCGACGTCAAGCGTCGGCACATCGGCGCGAATCGCAGAGTATTTGTTGGAGTCAGTCAAAATTGCGTCCGTCAAAATAAAACCCGTGTAGGAGCCCTGCACGGGCGTCAGGCCAGCATGTCAAAGCCTTGCGTCTCGACGCTGGCAAATGCACGTGTGAACTCGGCCAGCACCGCGTAAAAACTGGCTTTGGGATGTGCAATGACAGCGTCGCACATTGCCAAAATCCACGGTTGCAGGTGATCTGCGAAAAATTTCCGTTGTGCCGTAAGGTTGGCCACCGCGACGTCATCCCCAGCAATCAGATAACGCATCACTTCGCACAGGTAGGCAATGTGGTCTTCGGTTTCGCTCATGCCGTCGTCGCGGGCCAAGCCCATGCGGGCCAGGTCACCCCGCAGCGCGGCCAGCGGCTTCTCGTTCAAGAAACCGCTCAGGTAATGCGAGGCGAACAGGTAAACCTCGGGCTTGCCCATGCCCATGAACAGCGTGTTGTATTCGTCGCGGAGGGCAGCGTCAGTGCCAGTGCGCGCGGCGGCAACCAGTGCCTGCCAGGGCTCTTGCAGGAAGCCGCCTGCTGCTGGCGCCTCAGTTGCGGCCACCCGGATTTGCGCCAGCACGTCGGCCGTTGGAGGCGCATAGTACAAGGTAGCCAACAGGCCATACACCTCGGCACGGGCGGTTTCTTCGTCCAGGGCGGAGGATTGGGGGTCAGAGCCCAATGTCGTGCTCATTAATGTGTCTCCGGTTCAATCGCGGTTCTGGTGTCCTG
Organism: Rhodoferax sp.; assembly: GCA_025358555.1. GTDB lineage: Bacteria > Pseudomonadota > Gammaproteobacteria > Burkholderiales > Burkholderiaceae_C > JANYCG01. The sequence goes on along the minus strand of JANYJD010000308.1, from coordinate 6,929 downwards.
ATTTGGGATCTAAGCCACAAGGCTTAGAGATCCGTGATCCTGGCTTCATTGGGCGAAGAGTAAATGTCGATCACCCGGCAATCGCCACACATCTTGAGCCGCTCCAGCGCGTCGCCTTGAAACATGCTGTGCCCAGCCAGCTTGCCCAGCATCGCGTCTATTGCCTTCAAGGTGCCAAACGGTTTGCTGCACCGCACGCACGCATAGGGCTGCGCTTCGTTCAGCACGCGCGCCTCCTTGCGCTGCGGAGTGAGCAGCAGACGCGGCTGCAGGGTGATCGCATCTTCGGGACAGATGGTGGCGCACAGGCCGCACTGCACGCAGTTTTTCTCGATGAACTTGAGCTGCGGCATGAGCGTGTTGTCTTGCAGCGCGCTGGCCGGGCAGGCGCTGACGCAGCTCAGGCACAACGTGCAGGCGTCTTTGTTGATTTGTAGGCTACCGAAGGGGGATGCGGATTGCGGCGCCGCAAACGGGGCAGCCGATAACCCCGAAGCCATGACGCCCAATGCGATTTCGTCAGGATGCAGCGTTGCCTGCTCAATCAGATGGTCCAGCGCCAGCTCCAGCGTGGCGCGCTTGTCGGCCTGCACAGCGAAACTGGCGGCTCGGGCCACGCCTTGCGCGGGCGGGGCTTGAAAGGCCGCATCCAGCGCGGTGATATCGCTGCGCCCGTTTAAACGGTGTTTTTGACCATCGTTTTGCCGATCATCTGACAGGCTCGATTCATAGGCCTCATCCGCATCGATGATGGCGAAATGCGTGCCCTGGTAGCCGAGCCCGCTCAGGATGGCTTGCGCCACATCCATCTGGGCACGCACCGCTGTTTTGTACTGCGGCGCTTCCTCACCCGTCATCAGCACCCAGACCTGAGACGCGCCGTAAGCCATCGCCGTCAACCAGACATCCAAACCAATGGATGCCGTATGCCACAAGGCGACGGGAAGCACGCGGGCAGGCACGCCGTGGGAAGCACTTGCGCCATAGGCGCCGCTACCGCCAACTCTGCCACTTCCACCATTTCCACCGGTTCCACCGGTTCCAAAAGTATCGCGCGCAGAGCCCAACTGTGCAGCGCGCCCCAGGTCATTGACCAACTGCGCACCGGCCTCCTGGCTGTGCAGCAATACCGCCGCGTTTTTGCCACCTGCACGGGCATAAGTTGCGAGCAAAGTTTTGAGCTTGACACCCTGTTCGCTGGCGCGCGGGTACGCATACGTCAACGCGCCGCTCGGGCACACCGTGGTGCAGGCGCCGCAACCGATGCACAGGTTGGGGTTGACCTTGATCTGCTGGCGCGCTGCTTCTGAGGTGATGGCGGATGCCGAACACACGTCAATGCAAGCCGTGCAGCCCATCTGCTTGTTACGGCTGTGAGCGCAGAGCTTCTGCTTGTAGACGAAAAATTTGGGCTTCTCAAACTCGCCCACCAGTTCGCGAAGCTTTAGCAGCGTTTGTGTTTCGCCCATCTTCTTCGGAAAACCATCGGACAAGCCGACTGCGTCCGGGGACAGCCAGAAATAGCCTTGCGGCGGCGCGTGCTGCGTGAAGGTCGCGCCAGCCGGGGCAGCAGCCACCGCAGTGGCGGTGCGCAGGTCGAGCACCAGGTCAAACTTCTCACTCTGGCTTTGCGCGGCACGATTGAAGTCAATCGCCCCGGCTACCAGGCAAACTTGCAAGCAGCCCCTGTGGGAATTGCATAGTTCGCTATTAATTTGATAATCCTGTCCAATCGCCCCTTCCGGGCACACGGCCAGGCAGGCGTTGCAGCGGGTGCAAACATCCAGGTCAATCGGGTTGTCCCGGGACCATGTCACGTCAAACGCACCAAGCCAGCCGGTCAGCGATTCGATCTTTCCAGCGACAACCGGATAACGCCGCTCCTGCCCACCCACGCCCCCGGCACGGCCTCCCGCACCCAGCGAGAGAATCGTCACATCCAGCGCATCGTCCAGCATCCCCGCCAGGCGCTCGGCTTCTTCTAGCGCGCCGATGATCAGCAGGCGGCCTACGCTCTTGAAAGTGACCGTTGGCACCGGCTCGGGGTCGGCCAACTGGGCCATGGTCAAAAGTGCCGCGATTTTTGGCATCGCCTGGGACGCATCCCGGCTCCAGCCGCCGGTTTCGCGGATATTGACAAACTTGATGGGCCGCTCCGTCAGGGCAGGCGCGCCTTCGGTCTGCCCGGCCAACTCCAGAAACAGCCGCTTTTCCTGGGTGCACGCGACCACCACATCGTCACCCGAGAGCAGTGCTTTCTGGAACGCGCCCGCCTCGCGGCGGCAAAGGGTGGAATGCAGCGTCAGGCCTTCATGCAGCGCCTCGCCCAGGGCTTTTGCCTTCAGGGGCATGGTTTGGTTGCAATCGCATATCAGGGTGGTCATGGTCTATCGGGGGTTGCAACGGGGTCTGTGACTGTGCCACGCCTTCATCGGTGGGGGTATTGGCATCATCCCGCAGGGGCTCGGGCTTGTGCTCTTCTGGATTTTCTTTGTCATCGAACAGGTTCAGAAATTTTGCACTAACCATCTGCCGCAGCATGGCCTCAGGAATCGGGTCAGGCAATGAGTAGTCGTCAATGTAGGTATCCAGCCGGTCCATCACGTTGTAATGCGGGTCGGTGAACAGCTTTTTCATGGCCGCATTTTTGACGTCTGCCGCCACACCGCGCGCCATGAAGGGCTTGAAGTCGGACTGGGGCGTGAGGGCTTGCGCGTCTGCGAGGGTGGGCAGGGGCGCTTCTTCAGTAGCCTCACCCCCGCCCTCTCCAGGGGGCAGAGGGAGTGGCACCACCGCGCTTGGCTCCCCGTCACTCCCTCTCCCGCCAGCGGGAGAGGGCTGGGGTGAGGGTGTCCGCAAGGCATGCGAAGGCGGCTCGGCCAGCACCGGCTTGCCTTCCTGAACGTCCAGCTTGCGTTTGGACCAACGGCTTAAAAATCCGTCAGTCATCGTGGGCTACCGTTTGGGTTTTCCGATCCACCGCCGCCGCCGCCAAACTTCTTCTCGGTAGAAACAGAGGCCGGATTGCCAAACCGGTCTGTCAGCGACTTGAAGCTCTCGGGCCGTCGGCGCTTTTTGAGCTCCTGCACATGGTGCTCATCCACAAATGCACGGAGCCACGCCACAATATCGGGCGGCGCAGGCACCTGTTCCACCGTCTCCTGCGCGTCCAGCCAGCGCCCGGCGTCGTGGTAGCTCAGGGTGACGATCTGGGGAATGGCGATGGGTTCGTCGGCAAAAGCGGCCTCTTCTTCCATGCGCCACAGCACAAACCAGCAGGGGGCCTGGGTGGACACGTTAAGGTAGTAGCCTTCGGCATCTGTATCCAGCAATTCTACCCTGTAGCCCGCGTGCAGCCAGCGTTCTTCGCTATTATTTTTAAATAGCAGTCGCGGCTGCGTGCCAAAGCCTTCTTCGTCCCTGATCACCTCGGCCAGCACCCAGCGCCAGGCCTGCCAGCGGCTGGCAGCACCCGGCACACGTTCGCGGCGCATAACAACGGCAACTTCAAGGGTGGGGCGGGCGTTCTGCATACAACCCACGATGGTAGTGCAAGCGGCGATGGCCCTCAGACCGGGGGCTCCACCTTGGGCTGCGCGCCAGCGTCTGCTGCACTAAACCTGTACGACAGTGGGTGCAACGGCGCCTGTGGCCAAGCCGTAGCCCGCAGACTGCGCTGTCACACCGCCCCGGCGCACAGCCACCGCGCAGTACTTGAACTCCGGTATCTTGCCCACCGGATCCAGCGCGGCGTTGGTCATCAGGTTGGCAGCTGCCTCGTAATACGCAAACGGGATGAACACCGCCCCCTGCGGCGTGCCATCATCCCGGCGCACGTGGATGGCCACCTGGCCCCTACGTGATTGCACGGTGATGACGTCGCCCGGTGTCAGACCCAATTCGCCTAAGTCGTCACCACAGAGCGACGCCGTAGCCATGGGCTCAATCGCGTCCAGCACGCTGGCCCGGCGTGTCATGCTGCCCGTGTGCCAGTGCTCCAGTTGCCGCCCAGTGATCAGCACAAACGGGTAGTCGGCATCGGGCCGCTCATCGGCGGGGATGATGTCGGCTGGCACCAGATTGACCCTGCCATCTGGTGTGTCGAACCGATCAATGAATACCGTCGGCGCGCCAGGGTCGTCGGCACTCAGGCATGGGTACGTCACGCTGCCTTCGCGCTGCAAACGCTCCCACGTGATGCCTGAGATGGCGGTGTGCATGGCCTGGCGCATTTCCTCGTAGACCGCAGGAACCATCGCCTCCACACTTGCCACTGCGTATGCTGCGCTGTCCGCCGAGGGGGCCGTGCCTTGCTTGGGTCGGCCCGGCGCGGCGGCGCCATGACTCATACCGCCGTAGTCCCAGTCCAGCCCCATTCGCATGGCGATCTCCTGAATGATCCACAAATCCGGCCTGGCCTGCCCCGGTGGATCAATCGCCTGCTTGCCCAGTTGCACCATGCGGTCGGTGTTGCTCACGCTGCCGGTTTTCTCGGGCCAGGCGGTGGCGGGCAGCACCACATCGGCCAGCCAGGCGGTCTCAGTCATGAAGATGTCTTGCACCACCAAGTGCTCTAGCGACGCCAGCGCGTGGCGTGCGTGGTTCAGGTCGGGGTCGCTCATGGCCGGGTTCTCGCCCATGATGTACATGCCGCGCACCTTGTGCGGGTCACTATCGGGGGCCAGCGCTTGGTGCATGATTTCCACCACGGTGTAGCCAGGCTCCGCATCCAATTTCGTGTTCCAAAAATCCTCGAACCACGCGTGGGCCGCGGGGTCCGTTACCCGCTGGTAATTGGGAAACATCATCGGGATCAACCCCGCATCGCTGGCGCCCTGCACGTTGTTCTGACCGCGCAGCGGGTGCAGACCAGAGCCGGGTTTGCCGATTTGGCCCGTGACCGTAGCCAGCGCGATCAAGCAGCGCGCGTTGTCGGTGCCGTGCACATGCTGGCTGATGCCCATGCCCCAAAGAATCATCGCGCTTTTGGCGGTGGCAAAGGCGCGCGCCACCTCGCGCAGTGTGCGCGCGGGAATGCCGCAGATCGGGGCCATGGCCTCGGGGCTGTAATCTTTGAGGTTGTCGCGCAGCGCTTCGAAATTGCTGGCCCGGTCGCGGATGAACGCCTCGTCCGTCAGCCCCTCTTCAATCACCGTATGGATTAACGCATTGAGCATGGCCACATCGGTGTCGGCCTTGAACTGCAAGGTGCGCCAGGCATGTTTGCCGATATCGGTGATGCGCGGGTCGGCCAGCACGATTTTGCTGCCCCGCTTCGCCGCGTTTTTCATCCACGTGGCGGCGACAGGGTGGTTGGACGTGGGGTTGGAGCCGATCACAAAAATCAGGTCTGAATGCGCCACGTCGTTCACCTGATTGCTCACCGCGCCCGAGCCCACGCCCTCCAGCAGCGCCGCCACGCTGGAGGCATGGCACAGCCGGGTGCAGTGGTCCACGTTGTTGCTGCCAAAGCCGGTGCGCACCAGTTTCTGGAACAAGTAGGCTTCTTCGTTGCTGCCCTTGGCGGAACCAAAGCCGGCCAATGACTTTTTGCCGTGGGTGTCGCGCAGGCCTTTCAGCGTTTCTGCCGTCAGCGCCAGCGCTTCTTCCCAGGTCGCCTCGCGGAACACGCTGGACCAGTCAGACGTGTCGCGGTTTAGATACTCCAGCGCGGCAGGGTCTTTGGTCACGCCCGCACGGCGAATCAGCGGCACCGTCAAGCGCTGCGGGCTGTGCGCGTAGTCAAAGCCAAAGCGGCCTTTGACACACAGCCGGTTGTGGTTGGCCGGGCCATCGCGCCCGTCCACACTGACGATGACGTTGTCTTTGACGTTGTAAGTCACCAGGCAGCCGACGCCGCAAAACGGGCAGACCGAGTCCACCTTTTTATCCACAATTTGTGAGCCAATTTGCGTCTTTGGCATGAGCGCGCCCGTGGGGCAGGCCTGCACGCATTCGCCACAGGCTACGCACGTGCTGTCGCCCATGGGGTCGTTCAAGTCGAACACGATTTCGCTGTGGGAGCCGCGCCTGGCGTAGCCAATCACGTCGTTCACTTGTTCTTCGCGGCAGGCGCGCACGCAGCGGGTGCACTGGATGCAGGCGTCGAGGTTGACGGCCATGGCAGGATGCGAGATGTCAGCCTTGGGCTGCTCACGTCGCAGGGCTTTCAGTTCGGGGCGCACAGTGACGCCCATCCGCACAGCCCAGGTGCTGAGTTCGCCGTGCTGGCCGAGCGCTTCGACAGGCTCAGACCGAACGGCAGCCCGACTGTCATGATCTGGTCGAAGGGTCCACTTGTAGCCCACATCGGGCATGTCGCAAAGCAGCATCTCCAGCACCATCTTCTGACTTTTGATGGCGCGCTCGCTGTTGGCCTGCACTTCCATACCCGCCGTCACGGTGCGGCAGCAACTCGGGGCCAGGGTCCGCTCGCCCTTGATGTCAACCACGCAGGCGCGGCAATTGCCATCGGCGCGGTAGCCGTCTTTGTAGCAAAGGTGCGGAATGTCAATGCCGTGGCGTTGGGCAGCTTTAAAGATGGTTTCACCTTCAAACGCCTGCAGGGTTGCGCCATCGAGTTTGAATTCGACGGTTTGCGGTGTGACTTCCGAAAGCCTTGCCGACGCGTTCATGCCTGCCCTCCAATCTCATGCGCAAAATACTTCTGCACGCACCGCACCGGATTCGGCGCGGCCTGGCCTAGGCCGCAGATGGACGCATCGGTCATGACGATATTCAAATCTTCCAGCGTGGCGTTGTCCCACACGGGTGCCAGCATCAGCTTTGCGGCTTTGGCAGTGCCAACGCGGCAGGGCGTGCACTGGCCACAACTCTCGTGCTCGAAAAACCGCATCATGTTCAGCGCCGCATCACGGGCTTTGTCATGGTGGCCCAGCACAATCACGGCGGCCGATCCAATGAACCCG
>JANYJD010000294.1 GCA_025358555.1 Rhodoferax sp. | reverse complement strand
GTGGGGCTGTTTCCCCACATGACGATTGGCGAGAACATCGCCACGGTTCCCAAACTGCTGGGCTGGGAAGCGTCACGCATTGCCCGGCGCGTGGACGAACTGCTGGCGCTGGTGCACATGGCGCCGGACCAGTACCGGGACCGTTTTCCGCGCGAGCTTTCGGGCGGCCAAAAGCAGCGGGTCGGCGTGGCCAGGGCGCTGGCCGCTGACCCGCCGGTGATGCTGATGGACGAACCCTTTGGTGCCATCGACCCGATCACCCGCGCCAGCCTGCAGGACGAGTTTCTGCGCATTTTGAAGGACCTCGGAAAAACCATCGTCTTTGTCACACACGACATTGACGAGGCGATAAAAATGGGTTCGCGCATTGCCATCCTGCGTGCTGGCAAAGTGGTTCAGTACGATACGCCGCAGCGCATTCTGGCGCATCCGGCCGACTCTTTTGTGGAAGCTTTCATCGGCGCAGACCGTTCGCTGAAAAGGCTTTCGCTGCTGGAGGCAGGCGCGTTTCTGGAAGCAGGCTCCCCCGCTGCCGGTTCACCGCACGTGCCAGCCAGCATGCCGTTGCGCGATGCCCTGTCCACCCTGTTGGACGCCGGAGCCGACGAGGCCGGCGTTGTTGACGCTGGCGGCAATGTGTTGGGCCGCGTCACACTGGGCACGATTCGCAAGGCCGCCAGCGTGGCGAGGTTCTGAGCACCAGTGAGGTGGGCGCTTTATTGATAAAATAGGGTTGTAGCCCTTGTCCAGCGTGCATGAGTAGCTACATATATTGTAGTATTTGAGAGAAAGGCAATTCACATGGTTCGTCTTCATTGCGTCTGCCGGTCTGGTATCAGTTTCAAAGGGGCCTTCATGCTGCGCGCGCTGAACCAGCCGTGGGAGCCGGTATTTGTTGACTTCATGAACCGAAGTGGTCGCAGCATGCCGGCCTGTGTGTTGACGCATTGCGAAAGGACACCCCATGGCTGCAAGCCGCATTGAGGCACTTTTGTTCGACCTTGGCGGCGTGGTGATGGAGATTGACTTCAACCGCGCCTTTGCCTTTTGGCAACCGATGTCGCGCCTCTCATTGGCGGAGATCAAGGCCGCCTTCTGCTTCGATGCCCCGTACCAGCGGCATGAGCGGGGTGAGATCACGGCGGCGCAGTACTTTTCGCACCTGGCCCGCCATCTGCAAATGCCAGATGATGCGGTGCGCATCGGACAGGGCTGGAATTCGATTTTCGCGGGCGAGATCACCGAGACCCGGCGCATGGTGGAAGCCGCGCGGGCCAAGCTGCCTTGCTACGCTTTTACCAACACCAATGCGGCCCACCAGGCCGCTTGGTCAGCTCGGTTTCCGCAGGTAGTGCAGGCGTTTGACCGCGTTTTTGTGTCATCAGAAATCGGCCATCGCAAGCCTGATCGCAGCGCGTTTGAGTACGTTGCCCACAGCGTTGGCGTGCCCATGGCGTCCATTTTATTTTTGGACGACACGCTGGAAAATGTGCAAGGCGCCCGGGCTGCGGGGTTGCAAGCGGTGCATGTGCGTGGGCCTGGAGATGTAAAAATTGCGTTGGAGAGGCTGGGTTGTGCCGTTTGAAGATAAATTGTGGCTGTAGCCCTTATCTATAGTGCATAAGTAGCTATTTATTTAGTAGTAAATCAACATTTTCTTAAGAATCATCAATAAAATAACCGTGTAATTATTAACTGTCATGTTAAAATTACACGGATGATTTTGAATGAAATAACGTCTGATCGCGCCGTAGCGCCAGATTTGGCTCAGCTCCTGGATGAATTCCCGGCGGTGGTGTTGCTGGGGCCCAGGCAGGTTGGCAAGACCACTTTGGCGCGGAATTGGGTAGAGGCAGCCCCCGCACGAGAAGCTGCTATTTACCTTGACCTTGAGTTGCCGTCCGACCGGCGGCAACTGGACGATGCTGAGACATTTTTTTCAGCGCACCACCGCCAGCTGGTGGTGCTGGACGAGGTGCAACGCGCGCCCGCGCTGTTTGCTACCCTGCGCAGCGTGATTGACCAGCGCAGGCGTGCGGGGGAGGCAGCCGGGCAGTTTTTGCTGCTGGGGTCAGCGTCAGGCGTGCTGCTGGGCCAGGCGTCAGAGAGCCTGGCCGGACGGGTGGCGATGCTGGAGCTCACGCCGTTTCAGGAGCGCGAGCTGTTGCCGCTTGGGGGCGTAGCAGGCGCGCCGACAGGCCCAACGGTCCAGAACCGCCTTTGGGTGCGAGGCGGCTTCCCGTTGTCTTACCTTGCCAAGACCGATGCAGCCAGCCTGCGTTGGCGCGACGCCTTCATTACCAGTTACCTGGAGCGCGACATTCCGGCCCTGGGCCTGCGCATTCCCCCCGCCACGCTGCGCCGCCTGTGGACCATGCTGGCGCACCATCAGGGGCAGATGCTCAACCAGTCGCAGCTAGCCGGTGCGCTGGCGGTGTCCGGGCAAACCGTGGCGCGCTACATTGACGTGCTGTGCGACCTGATGCTGGTGCGGCGCCTGCCGCCGTGGAGCGGCAATGTTGGCAAGCGGCTGGCTCGCACGCCCAAGGTACTGGTGCGCGACAGCGGCCTCACCCACGCACTGTTGGGGCTGCCCACGCTGGAGGCCGTGCTGTCGCACCCCATCGCCGGGCAAAGCTGGGAGGCCCATGTGCTGGAGCAACTGATTGCCGCTGCACCCCGGGCGCAGGCCAGCTTTTACCGCACATCGCACGGTGCCGAGTGCGACCTGGTGTTGACAGCACCCAGCGGCCAGACCTGGGCATGTGAGATCAAGCGCTCATCCGCACCCAGTGTCTCGCGCGGGTTTTATGAAGCGGCCAAAGATGTGGGGGCGAGCCGCAAGCTACTGATCGCGCCGGTGCAAAACAGCTATCCGGCCAAAGAAGGCATTGAGGTCATGTCCCCGCTGCAAGCGGTGCAATTGCTGGGGCATTTGGAGTGATGCCATCGGCATTGCCACCCCCAGCGCCAACTCGGGGCCGACGCGCACTCTGGCTGGCTCTGGCGCTATCCCTTGGCGCCGCCATTTCGCTGGGCATCACCCGCTTTGCCTACGGCCTGCTGCTGCCGCCCATGCGTGCTGATCTGGGCTGGTCTTACGCACTGGCCGGTTTCATGAACACCGCCAACGCCATGGGTTATTTGCTTGGCGCGCTGGCCATGCCGCGCTTGCTGCAGCGCTTTGGGCCGACCACGATGGTGCTGGGCGGTGCGGTGCTGGCCAGCGTTTTCATGGGGTTGAGCGGATTCTTTACTGGTGCCGGGCCGTTGCTGCTGCAGCGGCTGCTGGCAGGCATTGCGAGTGCGCTGGTGTTCAGTTCAGGCGGCCTGCTGGCAGCGCGCCTGGCCGCCACCGAGCCGCAGCGCGGTGGTTTTTTGATCGGGCTGTACTACGGCGGTACCGGATTTGGCATTGTGGCGTCAGCGCTCTTGGTGCCGGCTGTTTTGCACGCGGCCAGTGAGCAGCCCCACGGGTGGGCCTGGGCCTGGTGGGCGCTGGCAGGAGCGTGCGCGCTAGCCTGCGCCGTGCTGGTGTGGCCGGTTCGGGCTCTGGCAGGTTTAGCGGGGTTGGGAGTGGCGCATCCATCTGAGCCTGGGGTTGGACTGAAGTCTGCGCCAGAATCTGCGCTTGAGTCTGACATTGGGTCCAAGCCCGAGCGACAGTTCGTCTGGCGTGATTTCTCCTTCGCGCTCGGCGGCTACTCGCTGTTTGGCGTGGGCTACATCGGCTACATGACGTTTGTGATTGCGCTGCTGCGTCAGCAGGGCGCCAGTGGCGAGGCGGTTACGTTGTTTTATGCGCTGCTGGGTGTGGCGGTGGTGGTGTCGTCGCGCCTCTGGGCCGGGCTGCTGGATCGCTTCAAGGGCGGGCAGGCGCTGGCGATACTCAACGCGCTGCTAGGTGTGGCCACCATTTTGCCCGCGTTAACGTCGAGCTGGCCCGTGGTGCTGGCGTCTGGTTTGCTGTTTGGCGGCGTGTTTTTGTCGGTGGTTGCGTCCACCACGGCCCTGGTGCGTCACAACCTGCCGCCCGCGGCTTGGGGGCCAGGCATCAGCGTGTTCACCGCCGTCTTTGCTGCCGGGCAGATTGTGGGCCCCACCGTTGTCGGTCTCATCGCTGACGGGCCGGGCGGGCTTGCGCGTGGGCTGGTGTTTTCAGCTTTGGCGCTGTGGGTGGGGGCGCTGCTGGCCTGGCGGCAGCGGGCGCTTTGAAGAGATTCCTTAACCTACCTGCTGCGGCGCTGCTGCAC
>JANYJD010000256.1 GCA_025358555.1 Rhodoferax sp. | reverse complement strand
TTGCAGCTAGGTGATGCCGCCCGGTTCTTCCCCAGTGATGCCGCACTGGCCGGCTGGCGCGCGCAGGCGGACCAAGGGAAATCAGCTATTGTTTATGACTGAGATCTGGGAAGCCCGCTGACCATGAATGCTATTTTGTTGGTAGCTAACTATGCGCTGTACACGAGGGCTAAAGGCCTATTTGACAGCTAAAATTGCGTGAAATTTCAGCAAACAGAGTACAAAACACTTCAGAGTGCCCCCACGGCACAAACTACGGCCTGATGACGGTTGTCTAAGCGAGTTTTCAGGCCAAAGACCCGCCGTGGCGCAAGCTGGTGATCTGCGCGTGTATGTGTGGGCAGCCGCGCCGAAAGCAGCTGTGGTCGCTTTAAAACGCAGCGCCTCAGTCTTTCGGCCGAAAGCTGATGACCAAGGGCGTTGGCACCCGTCCATCGACGTCGCGTGGCAGGGTTTCCGTTTTGTCGATGGCCTTCAGCACGGCTTCGTCCCACGCTGGCAGGCCACTGGTTTTTAACAGCTTGCGGCTGGTGATAGTGCCGTCGGGCGATGTGCGCACTTCAACCTCTGCCGTTGGATTGCCGGCGATGTCCTCCGTGAAGACGATGTTTGGCTTGATGCGCGCGCGTATCCGACCGCCATAGCCTGAAGACGGGCCTGAAGATTTGAGTGCAGTACCCGTGGCGTCGGGCGATCCAGAGGCTCCTGCCAGTCCCGCCATGCGCTTGATGTTTTCCTGCCGCTGAGCCTCGAGCCTTTTCGCGTCTTCCTGGGCCTCTTGCGCCTCTTTGCGTTTCAATGCAAGCTCGGTTTTCTTTTTGTCCTCAACCTGCTTCTTTTCCAGATCGCGCTTGTCTTCCAGCCGTTTTTTCTCCGCTGCCAGTTTTTCAAGTTGCGCCGTTTTTTGAGCCTGCAGCAGTTTTTCTTCGGCCAGCTTCTCCTGGGCCAGACGTCGCTTGTCGCGCTCCAGCACGATGCTGGCATCGGGCTCTTGCGGCACCGCCGGTGCGGCTCGCCGTGGAGGCTCCGGCTCGGTCGCTCGCGGGCGAGTGGTTGGCGGCGCTGATGGCGGCGGCGGAGGTGGCACTTGCGCTTCAAGCAGCCTGGGTGCGGCTTGCAGTGGCACGGCCGACCACAGCTCCGCCTCAGCGGTTACCAAAACAGGCTCATTCTTCCAGCGCACCCCCCAAGTCAACGCGGCCAGCAGTAGCGCGTGGGCGATCACGGCCAGGCCCAACGCACGCAGTGAACCTGCCGTTGCTGGTGGGGCAAACTCAAGCCGGTGGGCGGCGGTGGCAATCATGGAGTTGCATCGTTATGGAGTTGCCACGGCAGCACGGTTGGGGCGCTTCAGTTGGCTAACTGTACTGACAAGCCTACGCGCTGCACGCCAGCGCGCTGCAGCACGTCCATGACCTTGACCACGGCCTCGTACTTGACGCTCCGCTCGGCGCTGATCACCACAGCGGAATCCACACTGGCAGTATTGCCAGTGGATTTTTCAGGCTTTGCCGCCTGGGCGCTCTTGACTCTTGCAACCAGGTCTTTCATGGTGACAGGTGCGGATTTGTCCTGCGCCTTGAGCGTGAGCGACTCGTCTTTGCCAATGACGATCTGGATCACCACATCGGGCTGCTTGGAGCCTTTGCCCACGCTGGGCAAATTGATCATGCTGGGGGCAATCAACGGCGCGGTGACCATGAAGATGATCAACAGCACCAGCATCACGTCGATGAACGGCACCATGTTGATCTCGTTGATGGTGCGCCGGCCCCGGCCCCGGTTGACAAGCGATGGCATGGTGAGGCGTCAGTTCAGGCCTGGCGCGGCGCCACTGCCTGCGCGCTGACGTTGCGCTGCAGGATGTTGGAAAACTCTTCGGTGAACGTCTCCAGCTTGATGGCGACGCGGTCAATGTCGCGGGCGAACCGGTTGTAGGCCACCACGGCGGGGATCGCGGCAAAAAGGCCAATGGCAGTGGCCACCAGCGCCTCGGCAATGCCAGGGGCCACTGTGGCGAGCGTGACCTGCTGCAACGAAGCAAGCCCGGTGAAGGCGTGCATGATGCCCCACACCGTGCCGAAGAGGCCGACGTAGGGTGACACCGAGCCTACGGACGCAAGGAAGGACAGGTTGGTTTCCACCTCGTCCATCTCGCGTTGAAAACTTGCCCGCATGGCGCGCCGGGCACCGTCAATCAACGTGGTTGCGTCGGTGATGCGACGCTCCCGCAGCTTCTGAAACTCCCGCATGCCGCTGGCAAAGATGCGTTCCATCGGGCCAGAGACATGGGCGTTTTTTGCGGCGGCTGCAAACAGGTCGTTCATGCTGGTGCCTGACCAGAACTCGCGCTCAAAGGTTTCGTTGAGCGCCTTGACGCGGTTCAGTGCAAACAGCTTGCGAAAGATCGCCGCCCAGCTGGAGACGGACACCACGACCAGCAAGAGCATCACCAATTGCACCACCAGGCTTGCGTTGAGCACCAGATGGAGGATGGACAGGTCTTGGTTCAATTTGGGATTTCCGGAAAAGGCGTTCAAATATTCGCAATCAGGCAATCAGGTTTACAAGCCAGCATGGCCCGCAACCGCCCGATGGCTATTTTCAACTGCGGCATGGAGCTGGCAGTGGAAAAACGCACAAAGTTACCAGTTTGCGCGGTGCCAAAATCCCGGCCGGGCGTGATGGCTACGTGGGCGCGTTGCAGCGTCTCAAAAGCGAAGTCCCAGCTGTCCTTGATGTTCAATCTGCTGCACGCTGCAGAGCAGTCAGCCCAGGCGTAAAAAGCGCCGTCGGGCATCACTGGCACTGTGAGCCCCAAAGCATTGAGCTGCGGAATGAAGTAGTCGCGCCGCGCCTTGAATTCTGCGCGCCTGCGTTCGTATTCGGCCAGGCTCTCCAACTCAAAACAGGCCAGCGCAGCATGCTGCGCCACGCTGCTGGGGCAGATGAACAGGTTTTGCGCCAGCCTCTCAATCACCGGCACAAGCTTTTCGGGCACCACCATCCAGCCCAGGCGCCAGCCGGTCATGTTGAAATATTTGCTGAAACTGTTGATGCTGATGATGTCGTCATCAATCGCCAAGGCAGTCTGGCCAAACTGCGCGTCGAAACCCAAGCCCAGATAGATTTCATCCACCATCGTGATGCCGCCTTTGGCGCAGACGACCTCATGGATGCGGCGCAGTTCATCGGGGTGGATGGACGTGCCTGTGGGGTTGGAGGGCGAGGCCAGCAGCACGCCCAGCGTGTTGCTGCCCCAGGCCGCGCGCACCTTGTCAGCGGTGAGCTGAAACCGCTCGGCTGCCGTAGTGGGTATCAGCACTGCCGTGCCCTGCGCCGCACTCACAAAATGGCGGTTGCAGGGGTAGCTCGGATCGGGCATCAAAATTTCGTCACCCGCATCAACCAGCGCCATGCAGGCCAGATGCAGCGCCGCCGACGCGCCGGCCGTGACGATGATGCGGCTGGCAGGAACAGCCACGTTGAAGCGGCTGGCATACCAGTGGCTGATGCGCTCGCGCAGGGCGGGCAGGCCGGTGGCCTGGGTGTATTGAGTGGTGCCGTCGCGTATGGCCTTTTCCGCTGCTTCGATCACCAGCGGGGGTGCCGTGAAATCAGGCTCGCCGATGTTGAGAAAGACCATGGGCGCATCGGTATGGGCCACGGTACGGCCCAGCTCGGCGGCGGCCTTGGCGACCTCCATCACATAAAACGGCTCAATGCGCAGCGCGCGCCCGGATATTTTCATGCCCGCGATTTTCCCTTGCTCCGGTCCGACGCCACTTCAGGTGCGCGCAACAAGGGAGCGATGCCGTTCAGAACGGCGTTGACGTATTTGTGGCCGTCGGTGCCGCCAAACTCTTTGGCCAGCTCGATGCATTCGTTCAGCACCACGCGCCAAGGCACGTCGGGGCAATGCTTGAATTCATAGGCGCCAATCCAGATCACGCTGTGCTCGATGGGGGAAATCTCGGCCAGCTTGCGGTCCAGCAGCGGAACGATCAGTGCGTCAAGATCTGCGGCTTCTTGAATACAGCCGCGCAGCAGCGCATCAAAGTGCACCGAATCAGCTTTGTTGAAACCTGCCAGGTCTCGCGTGAAGGCGTCGATGTCGTCAGCCGTGTTTTTGCCAATCAGGTGTTGGTAAAGCGCCTGCAGGGCGAACTCGCGTGCGCGGGAGCGGTTGGATTTGCTGCCCGCCTTGCGCGCGCCAGTACTGGTGAAGCCGGTGCGGGATTGGCGGGGAGGGCGGTTGCTGGGGGCCTTGTTGCTTGCAGGTGCCGCAGGCGTGGCTGGCGCAGGAGTTTTTGCCGACGCTACGAAAATATCGGTGGCTGTCAGTGTGGGTTCGGTCATCAAATTTCTTCCAGCAGGTTGGCCATTTCGACCGCAACGCGGGCCGCATCGCGGCCTTTGTCGGTTTGGCGGGCGACGGCCTGTTCCAGTGTCTCGGTGGTGAGGATGGCATTGGCCACAGGCAACTGGTAGTCCAGCGCCACGCGAGTCACGCCTGCGCCAGACTCATTGGCCACCAGCTCAAAATGGTAGGTCTCGCCACGGATGATGCACCCCAGCGCAATCAGCGCGTCATATTTCGCTTTTTCCGCCATGGCCTGCAGCGCTACGGGTACTTCCAGCGCGCCAGGCACAACGACCTGGTCAATGTGTTTTTCCAGCACGCCGAGCGCCAGCAGCTCGGCCCGGCAAGCTGCAGCCAGCGCGTTGGTAATGGGCTCGTTGAAGCGCGCCTGCACAATGCCAATGCTGAGTTTCTTGCCGTTCAGGCGGCCCTCCGCCGGGTCTGAGGTTCCTTTGTCTGCGCCAAACATGTTGTTAACCTTGCTGTGAGAATTGAGTGATTGAGCGCGCGCTATTTCACCGCTGCTGTGGCAGGTAGCCGACGATTTCCAGGCCATACCCCATCATGCTGGGCATGCGGCGCGGGCTGCCCATGAGGTTCATTTTGTGAACGCCGCAGTCGCGCAAAATCTGCGCGCCAATGCCGTAAGTGCGCAAATCGATGCGGCCCTGTTGCGGCCCGTGGCTGGCGCGGGCGGTGCCTTCAAACTGGGCCAGCAACTGTGCGGCACTTTCCCCGCAATTGAGCAGCACGACCACGCCTTTTCCGTCTGACGCGATGCGTGCCAGGCTGGCGTCCAGGCTCCACGAGTGCATGGTGCGATTGACCTCCAGCGCGTCCAGCACCGACAGCGGCTCATGCACGCGCGCGGCCACGGTGTCGTCAGGTCCCCATTGCCCTTTAACCAGCGCCAGATGGACGCCGCGCGAGGGCTTGTCCTGATAAGCGTGGGCCGTGAACTCGCCAAACGCGGTGCGGATGGCGCGTGAGCCCACTTTTTCAATCAATGACTCAACGCGGCTGCGGTGCTCAATCAGGTCGGCGATGGTGCCGATTTTCAAGCCATGTTCCGCCGCAAAAACCTGCAAATCAGGCAGGCGCGCCATGGTGCCGTCATCTTTCATGATTTCGCAAATAACCGCTGCAGGGGTGCAGCCAGCCATGCCTGCCAGATCACAACTTGCTTCTGTGTGCCCGGCGCGCATCAGAACCCCACCGTCAACGGCTTGCAAGGGGAAAATATGGCCGGGTTGCACCAGGTCATCCGCTTTGGCGCCCTTTGCCACTGCCGCCTGCACCGTGCGTGCGCGGTCGGCAGCGGAAATGCCGGTGGTCACACCCTCTGCCGCTTCGATGGACGCTGTGAATGCTGTGCCTTTTTTATCGCCGTTTCGCGCTGTCATGGGTGGCAGTCGCAGGTGGTCGCAGCGCTCGCGGGTCAGAGTGAGGCAGATCAGACCCCGGCCATAGCGGGCCATGAAGTTGATCGCGTCCGCAGTGACATGGTCTGCAGCCAGTACCAGATCACCTTCGTTCTCACGATCCTCCTCATCGACAAGAATCACGATGCGTCCGGCGCGCATGTCGGCCACGATGTCTTCAACAGGGGAGATAGCTACCGGGGCAGGGGAGGTCATGCAACGAAGTCTTTAAATAAACGAGCTGTCATGCCGTGATGCTGAGCATTCGTTCAACGTACCGTGCGACGGTGTCGATTTCCAGATTGACCAGCGACCCGGCTGAAAGCGTGCCCAGAGCGGTGTTTTGCACTGTGTGCGGAATCAGGTTGATGCTGAACTCGCAGCCTCCGGACGAATCCTGAATGCGGTTGACCGTCAGGCTGACGCCGTTCACCGTGATGGAGCCCTTGTAGGCCAGGTACTTCGCCAGCTCGCGCGGTGCCAGCACGCGCAGTTCCCAGCTTTCACCCACCTGCGCGAAGTGGGTCACCGTGCCAACACCGTCCACGTGTCCCGACACAATATGCCCGCCGAGCCGGTCATGGGCGCGCAGGGCTTTTTCCAGATTGACCTGTCCGGTCTGGGACAATCCGGCGGTTTTGTCCAAGGATTCAGCTGAGATGTCGATGGTGAACTTGAATTGTGCGGCATTGATGGAGGTGACAGTCATGCATGCGCCGTTGAGCGCAATGCTGTCCCCCAGCCCGGCATCGTCAAGGTAGCCAGGCGGGCACTCAATGGTCAGGCGCTTGCCATGCGTTGAAGAGCTGCCTAGGGCGTGAACGACGGCGATGCGCCCCACGCCGGTGATGATTCCGGTAAACATGGCGGTATTTTCGCAGGGAAAATGCCGGAAAGCCTGAGGAGCCTCTAAAAACTGACTTTGAGCCATTGGCACAAAACCAGGGCGGGCGAGATCACCTTTTAAAATCGTTCAGCGCCGTTAGAATCTGAAGGTAGACCGATGCAACATGGTTGATTGCAGGGGCTTCACCTTCAAATGTCAACCCGATCAACTGCGGATGATGGGGGCCTGCGACCAGGCGATTCCAGCCCTGCGCTGCACGCAATGCCAGCCTGGAGTCTGTGCTGAAACTGCCGATGTTGTAGGCGTAGTAGACGTGGCGGGGCAGAGATTGTGCGCCGCGCTGCCAAGTGGTGTGCAAGAGGGTGACGCACTTAAGCGCCACGCAGCTAGTCTCTTTCTGAGCACGCACGTCATGCCAGCTTTCACGCTCAAGCGGTGTCAACCGGGAATCAGGCAGCTTGGCATTTGCGGCCAGGGTTTCGATCACCATGACCTGCATGGCTTGACCCTTGTGTTGGTAGGTTGCCGCCAGCGCTTCAATTTCGCCCGGCTTGTCAACAACCCAGGGCCCCACAGGGGTGATGAGGGTCCAGTCCAGAATGGTTTGCGGCAACCAGCCGGTCTGCGCGCCGTAGGGCGAGCGAAGTGCATTCGAGGGCACCCATGCCGCAATGCCTGCAATCAACAGTGCCATCAATCCGGCAACCGCAGGAAAATATACAAGTCTGTTCGGAAGTGGTTGTAACGATGGCCCCGGCGGTGTGATGGGGGCCGGGTCGGGCTTCAATTGGGCCAAAACGTAAAAGAGCAGGCCCAATGCAACGCACAAGCCGACCCATTGAAGGGTGCCATGTGCCGCCAGATCCATCTGGGAACCCTGAACCCAGTCAGTCAAAACAATGCCATTGACGCGAATCACGTTGGACAGCACACCCAAGCCAGCGGCCAGCAATGCCAGCGCCGCGACCTTTAAAACAGAGCGGAACAGCAGCAGACCAAAACAGTAGCCCAGAAAAAGCGTCAAAGTCACGTATGAAAGCCCCGAACAGGCATCAACCACCACATAACGCAGCTCAGCCACAGCGACTGAAAACCCGTCAATGCGGTGCGGCAGGCCTGCGACCGTTGCAAAAAGCTCGATGGATTTCAATGTCAGCAGACGCAGCCCTGCCTGAAGTACATCGCCGCCAGGAACCATCAGGAACATCAAGGCCAGGACCGGAAACAACCTGGCATACAGCCGCCAGCCCAGAGCGGACATCGCTATGCCCTGTAATGCCAGCACCAGCGCAAACTGACTGGCGACGTCCACAGCCATCAAGCTGGAAGCACCCCAAAAAATGGCCGCTATGGCCGCCATCAGGACGCCCCATAAGTCGGGTTGCGGGTTGCTTGCAAGGAGTTCATCCCGAAAATGCCAGCCCAGCAAATAAATGACCATGGGCATCACCAGCCAGCCGTAACGGTAGGCCTCATTGCCTTGCCACGAAGTGACCAGCGACAGAATGGTGGGCCACATCACCAATAAAACCAGGGCACTGCCAGCCAACGCCCCCAACAGCGTCCTCTCCCACTCGGTGCGCTGCGTGGCAACTGGGGTTGTAACAAGAGGCGAGACAATAGGGGCGGGGTAAAACGCAGCTTTACGAAACAGAAATGGCTGCAATAAAACACGCCACGGCCCGGTGTCCTGGGGCAGGTGGAAATACTCCAGACCGGTATGCCGGATGCTATTTTTATCCGGATCCGCATACGTGCCAAACAGCCGGTCCCACACCGTCAGCAAATTGGAATAATTGCTGTTTGTCTGCACGCGGGAGGCCGAGTGATGCACGGCATGAAGCGCAGGCGTGACGATCAAGAGCCTGCGCCACCGGTCCAGCGGGGTCGGTAGGCGCAAATTGGCATGCGAAAAAAGGGCCACCGCAATGGCAACTACCAGATAGAGCCCCAGCGCCTCAGCCGGCAAACCCAGGATGGCTACCCACGTCAGCAGCAAGGCGGCACCCAACAGTGACTCAAACGGGTGATGCCGCTCCGAGGTGGTGACATCAATACCCGTGTCACTGTGGTGCACCAGATGCGCGCGCCACAACACGGGCACTTGGTGAAGCAGGCGGTGCTCCCAGTAGCGCCACAGGTCCAGCACCAGAAAAGTCAGCAGAAACTGTGCGGGCAATCCCAAACCCAGCCGTGCCAACATGCCGGGAGGTTGGTCCTTGGCAAAAGCGATGATGCTGACCGGCAAGGCGATGCGCACCAGCACGCCGTTGACCAAAAACAGGGAGATATTGGAAACCCAGCGGGTATCGCGTTGAACCGGCTGGCGTCGCAGGGTGCTAACTTGCTCAAGCAAGCCAAGCAAAATCAGGAGCGAGAAGAAGACCAGTTTGTAGGCGGAATCGAAATTTTCAGCCATCAATAACTAGCAGGGCTTTAATGCTGCGGATTATTGACTGCAAACACGGTTTGCAGCTTTGGACGCGCCCAGCTCAGGCAAAGCACGTCCAGTGTGCTCTCAACGCTTGTTTTTGCGCTGAATGAGGCGGATGCCTGCGACCAAGCCAGCGACGGCCAGCATCAAAATGCCGCCTTCCAGTGGCAACCCCATGGCTGCTCCAAGGGTTGGAATAACAGGATCTATGGCCATTGCCGAACCTGCCAGTCCCAGAGCCAATGTTCCAACTGCCAGTTTTAAAATTGTCATGGTCATTTCCTGTTGTTAAAAAATAAAATCAGTGCCTCGAACGGGTGGGGCGCTTAGAGGCAACGGTGCCGATCAGCGTTGATCCGTTTGCCACGGACGATAGAAAGCACATTTCATGCCTTGTTGTTTTTTTTCAATTTAATCAATCATTTGCAGATTTATATTGAAATTTGGCATGTGAAGTGTCAGTTTTTTCGACACTTGACAAAACAGCCCACAGCATAGAAACCCAGGTGTTCAATTCAGTCTGTCTTTATACGTCGGCGGGATTCGCGCCCAGACAGAAGCCCTGGCGGCGGGCGGCGCGGTCGCCAGGGCGGCCCGGTAGGCCTGCAGTGCCTTGCCATCGTCTTTGGCATCTGGCCCGTCGTAGATGGCACCAAGCCTGATCCATCCGTCTGCGGCCTCGTTGGGCCAGTTCCTGATTTGCAAGCCAAGGGCAAGAATGGCGAGCTCCGGGTCGTGAGCCCGCATTCCCAGGGGGTATGAGAACCGGATAAGCTCATGATTTACCTGAGCCATTGGAGTAAGCGCAGTGGTGGGCGTAGTCGATGTGATGGACGCATCAGGGGTGACCGTGGCCGCCGAGCCCGCCCTCAGCAGTATTTTGGCGAGCAATGCAGCATCCTGGTCTTTACCCGCCTTGCTTAACAACATCACCTCCATGGCCTTTGCAGATGTTGAGTCAGGTTGCGATTCTTTGGCACGCCTCAACGTCTCTTGCGCCATAGGTAAATTGCCGGCTTGCAGGTGAGCCTTGGTCAGGTTGGTGAGCAAGGCCATCACGTTGGGTCGTGATTCAAGTATGGACTCCCATATCCAGCTTGCGTTTTTCCAGTCGCCCCAGGCAGCCAACGAGTCGGCCACGATGGGGGTCAACTTTCTGTAGTGAGGGTTGATGGCAATGCCTTCTCGCAGGAGCGACAGCATTTCGAGCTTGGTCCCGTCCCAGGCAGGGTCGTTAGGTTGGCCCGATCGGGAAATTGAGAGAGATATCCTGATCGCCCGCACAATTTTGCTTTCACATTCAATCGCCTGATGGGCAATGTACACAGCCAGCAGGCTGCACAGCGCCATGGTGCCCAAGGCCAGCTTTGAACTGCGAGGCTGCCATTGGATTGAAAACAGCCAAAAAGATCTGCCATACCCCAGCCGAATATCCGACGCTGCAAGAACAGACAGACTCAGCGCAAACAGGGCTCCGGTGCTGGCCAGGCGCCATGGAAACCCGGCGTTGCTGACCAGAAACAGCACCAGCAACGTAGCCAGTGCGCAGGCGCGTAAAGGCCCCTCACCTTGCCCCTGATCGCTCCGGTCTGACCAGGTTTTGTGTGCTGCCCATAAAAGATAAGACACCAGGCCCAGCAGAAATAGCCAGCCAACGACTCCATATTCAGCCAGTAGTTGCAAAGGCTCGTTGTGAGCGTAGTAATCAATTTCCAGCACATTGCCGGTATCCTGAAAGCGGGGGGACTGCACTTCCCATGCCCCCGCACCAACACCTACTACGGGGTGGCCCAGAATCATGCGCCCTGTTGTCCTCCACATGGCCGCGCGTATCGAAAACGAGCCGCTGGTGTATTCGCTTGCGTTCGTCAGGGATACTGTGCGCTTGAAAGCACGGTCAAGCGCGTTGCTCTGGCCCGCCTCGGCGATCAGTTTGGGGTTGGTTGTATTGATGCTGCCTATGGCCGACACCGTGCCTGCCAGCAGTACCGCAAAGGCAATGCAATGACCCAGGTGCCAACCCGTTGATGCCCATTGCTTTCTGTACAAAATAAAAATCATTGGCAATAGCACGATCAAAATCAACAGGCCCAGCATGGCCGAGCGGGTGCCTGCCATCATCAACGCTGCGATATTGAAGCCCAGCGAAATGGTCAGCAGAAAAACAGAGGTTTTGTCTATCACGCGGGTCAAAAGAAGCACGGAGAAGGGCAGCGTGCAAACCACAAACTCGGCGAAAAAGTTGCGATTGACAAAGGTGGATGCCGGATTGGGGCCTTGCGCAAAAAAACTCCAGTCAAACCAGAATTGCAGTGCTGCCCACAAGCATGCGAGCACCGCACCCAAATGGATACACCAAGCCATTGCCGTGATCCGGGTGAATGAGAACGTGTTCATTCCTAAAAAGAGAACCAGACTGAAAATGAACCAGCGGATGGCCTCGACACCACCCAGGTAGGTGTGGGACCACGCCATGCTGCCCAGTGCGTAAACGGTGAGCCCAAGCGGCAACCAAAGCAGTCTGTGAAATTGAACGGTTGCTGTTTGGTGGCGCTGATGCCAGAAAAAAGCCATAGCCGCTGCCAAGGCAAAAAAGCACACCAGCATGGACTTCAGTGTGTCCTGCAGCAACTCCTCACTTGACATGCCCACTGAGGGGACCAGGACCATCATGCAGGAGAGCAAGAGGGCTACCTCGCTTGGCCCCTTAGCCGTGAGATTGTTTTGTGAGAGGATAGCCGCCACTGCTTGACAGCAATCTAAAACTGGTCGCGACCGCGTACCCGGGCCACAATGCGAAGGTCTGGCTCCAGCCTGTCGGTCGATATGAACTCAAGCGGCAGGGCATCCGCCAAATTAGTCAATGGCCCAAAACTGAACATACCCTGGCCCCGACCCAATAATTTGGGTGCCAGGTACACGATGAACTCATCGACCAGGCCTTCCCGAACCAGTGAGCCGTTAAGCTTTTCACCCGCCTCAACATGCAATTCGTTGATTTCAAGGCGTGCGAGATCACGCAACATGGCAGCAAGGTCCACCTTGCCGTTGGCTCCAGGCAAGTAAATGACTATTGCGCCACGCGCTTCCAGCGCCGATTTTTTTGCATCATTCTGCTCTGCAGCGTAGATGTAGAGAGCGCGGCCAGCTATAAAAAGATGGGCATTCAGCGGGGTTTCAAGGCGGCTGTCCACCACAACCAGATGGGGCTGCCGCTGCCTACCAGCCAGCCGCACGTCCAGCCGGGGGTTGTCTGCGAGCACGGTGCCGATGCCGGTTAGTACGGCACATGCGCGTGCACGCCAGGCATGCCCGTCAGCCCGGGCGGCATCAGATGTAATCCATTGGCTGATGCCATTGGGTAGCGCGGTCTTTCCGTCCAGCGAGGCAGCCACTTTCATCCTCACCCAAGGTGTTTTGCGAATCATGCGGCTGAAGAATCCCATATTGAGTTCACGCGATTCAAAGGCGCACGCGCCAACCTCGATGGCGATACCCGCCGCGCGCAGTCTTGCAATGCCTTGCCCCGCCACTAGAGGGTTTGGGTCTTCGATAGAAATCACAGCCTTGCGTATGCCTGCAGTGACAAGTGCGTCACAGCATGGTCCTGTGCGTCCATGGTGAGAACAAGGTTCCAGCGTAACGTAGGCGGTGGCTCCCCGTACAGACGCGCCTTTGCTTGCCGCGTCACGCAAGGCCATCACCTCGGCATGGGCCTGTCCAGCTTTTTGGGTGTGGCCTTGCCCCACGACCAGACCTTGCGGCGAAACCAGCACGCAGCCGACTCGGGGATTAGGGGCAGTGAGATCGCTTGCTGACTTCGCCAATGCGATGGCTTGACGCAGATAGTCAACTGAAGCCAGTGCCATTTACGGCATGCTCGCCAACAGAACCACAGCAAAAAAGGGGCTGTCTACTTCCAGCACTCGTCGCGGGTTTTTGTAGCACTAGCGACACCTCTCACACCGGTCGATGTGATGGTGAACATGCCGCAGGCGTCGGCCGCAGCGATACCACCCGTAATCGGGGCCATCGTCAAGGTATATGCGGTGGTGGTGACGGTTGCAGTGTAATTTCCGGCGGCAGCAATGCTGGTGTTTAGCTGGTAGATTGCAGTGCCGTCGCCAGGTGATTTTCTCAAGTTTTCAGGCATGCCAACGGATGAGCCCAAAATGCTGTTGGCGGCACGGTCCTGGTCATACCTGTCATTGGCCGCGTAGAAGCGCTGCATGAATTGCGCGGCCTGCAAAAGTTGGGTTCGGGCATCAGCGCGACGTGCTCTTGCAACGTAGCTGCTATACGCGGGTAGGGCAATGCTGGCCAAAATTGCAATAATGGCCACCACGATCATGAGTTCTATCAACGTAAAGCCGCGGATTCCGCGCCGCTTTAGCAAATTGCAGGCGTTCATGTTATTTCAAATTTTTGGGTGTGGCCGAGGTCAGGCGTGTGACCCAGATTTCCACAATTTGCGTCTGCGCAGAGAAGTTTTCTTTTGACGTGGTGAACCGGATCATCATGCCTGCTTTCAGCTCGTTTGAGGTGGCATTTGTTTTACTGCCCCGGGGGGGATGAATTACTGCTTGCGAGGCTGGCAAGTTGTACGTGATTCCATCCACAGTGAGCGTTTTTTTTGCAAAATCAACCTCAGTGATTGTGCCACCCCGCTCGATGATTTTCGGGGTGGCAGCGGGTGCCTGGGTTGGCACCGGCGCATTGAGGAGTTTGATCGCCAGCACCGGTTGCGAGATTGCAATGAGCGCCGCGCCTGCCGCTACCAGTTTATAAATTGAATTCATGTTATGGCTCCTGAGCGATTTGCTTCTTTGCGGGCTAATTGAAAATTTGGCGCCACGACTGGCGTCTTACGACAGGTACGGCTGGGGTTGATGGGTTTGGTGGAAATCTGTGCGCGATATTAGTTCGGTCATAAAGTCTGCTGATGGCAACTGCACTGCCGTCTGGCAACTCAACCACGACCGGGCGGCTTGCCAGCGCCGGCAAGGACAATAAGGACGTAAAACCGGTGACAGGGTTATAAATAACGCTGTAAGCAGTGCCTCCAGGATCGCATGGTGTGGAACTGGGGATATTGGTGTTGAAGGTCACGGAGTCTTTGTAGCTAGCAGGGTTGGTGTTGATGCGCTCACCCGGCTGCGAAAGGTCCACGTACCACCCTTTTTTGGTGGCGTAGTCGACGGTGATGCTTGACATCGTTCTGCCTGTGCCCGACCCGGAAAAGGTCTGCTGCTGCAAATTGGCCCTTAGCGGTGTGGGCAAGGCCACAAGGGAATCCCTCAGGCCATACATGGTCTGGGTTTGGGACGACGCGCTGTTGGCGCCAACGCTGCCGGTGATATCGCTGTTGCCCAGGTACAACCCGGTACCAACATTAATACTGCGAATGCCCGCTTTGATAGTCACGTCAGGCGCCGAAGAAATCGGCTGCGCCACACCACTGCCGTCAACCAAGGTGGTAAATTTTGATACCGTCCACGAGCCCGAGCTGGCACCCGTGAGGTTGAATCTCCAAAGATTGCCGTTCAAGTCGCCACCATATACGTAGTCTACGGTCCTGTTTGCGCCGGTTACCGTGCTTATGTGCGCGAGGCCGCATGGGCTTGTGGTCGGCGTTGCGCCACATCCCGTCGTGGGAATGTCAGCAATCAGGTCACCGGTTTTTGGGTTGACCACATACAGATGCCCCACTCCGTCGCCACCGCTGTCGCCTACGTTGGTGCCGTTGTTATAGCCTGATGTGACCAAGGCCACCCAGCCTTTGGCGACTGTTTTCACAAGGAGTGGCTTTCCAAAGGAATACCCCATATTCAACTTGGCAGCAGTGCGAGCGCTTCCACTGACAATGCTGTTTGGGAATTCCCACAACACCTTGTTTTTTGCATTCACTTCGTCGGTAGCCACCGGGTTGGTCACGTCAAGCGCGTAGTAGCCTCGCCCCCCCTTGCCCAGGCCGCCAACCAGAATCGTGCGCCAGTCCCCGCCGCCGGATGCGCCGGCAATGTTAAGGAAGTCAACGTCACCCGTCTCTGGCGTGCCATCAACAGTGTAGGTGTGGACGAAGCCCGGCCTTTGGCTTAAATTGTTCAGGTTGCCCATCACCATGTTGGGAATGTAAGCCCAAGACTCAGCTCCGGAGATTTCTGAAAATGCGTGCAGCATGCCATCGTTTGCACCTTGAAAAACCACACGGGGCCGACTTGCGTTGGCGGCCACAAACGCGCTGTACCCTGTATCGGTGTAGCTGGCATTCGGTTTGTTGACTACCACGGGTTCGCTGTCGATGATGTCGCCGAGCAAATGGGAGCGCAGACGGTACGTTCCTGCTGTTTCACCTGAGCGGTCACCGCGCAGATAGGCCAGCACCGATGCGCCGTCGGTGGTCAAGGGCGTATTGAGCAAGGTCTGCTGGACAACGCTCAGTTTTGTGGTGGTCGCAGCCGTCACCGGCTGAAACTGAACTCCGCCAATGGCGCCGACCGCGTTTTTCGATGTGACAATAAAGCGGCTGGAAGGCGCACGCAAGTCAAGCTGCGTGCCGGCTGACCCCAATGGCCAAGCTGAAACTGTCGAAGGAAGTCCGGTAGTCAAATTCAGGGGATACGAGTTAAGGTCTCCGTCCCAGGTTCCGGAGTTGTAGGTTGACGAGTAAGACTTGTCATCAAGCGGATCGACTTTCGTATTTGCCACGGCAACCGCTGCGCCAGCGGCGGACTTTGCCGAAATGTCGTCAGAGATCTGCTGGATGGCATTCTGGAACGCAGCCGCATTACCTGCAGGAATGGCTTTGTATGTGCCACCGTTGTAGGCCATTGCGTTCATGACTGCCAGCGCGTTGGCATTGGCCACTGTATCCCCAAGTGCGACGACATACGTTTGTACGTCATACTTGCCGGTCACCGCGCCCGTGCCATCATTTCTGGTTGAAGAAAAACCTGATACGCTGGTTGTGCGCAGCGAGTTCGCGGCTGAGATCGCATCGTTTGCTGCGGTGCCAAATGAACCGGCAGTGCACGAGTTGGTCGAGGTGCTCCAGGTGCAACTATTCGAGCGGTCAGCGGCTGAATACAGATTGCCAGCAGCGTCACCCGTCGGCAGGCCATCTGTCACCATCATCACAAAATTTTGTTGGCAAGTATATTGGACAGGCGAAGCGTTGCCACTCAGGGACGTGGAGTAATAGGTTTTGGCCGACTGCAAAGAGCCGCGCAAGGGTGTAAACAGGGCTCCATTTTTGATTTCTCCAGTCGCACCATTGGTCTCATTGCCCAGCAGCGCGATCAGCCTGTTGAAATGGGCTGCCGAATCAAGCGCAAT
>JANYJD010000252.1 GCA_025358555.1 Rhodoferax sp. | reverse complement strand
TGCCGTAGCCGGCTGAGAAACGGAGCATCTCCATCAATCCCAGTGACCAGGCAATGCATGGCTATTCTTGAGCACAACTCGCCAGATCCAGACGTAGCTGCGGGCAGTGCAGATGCCTTGCGGGTTTGTTCGGCCTGTGGTGAAACGGTAGCGCGGCAGGACTGCCATAAAAACCGCTACGCTGAATACATCTGCCACGCATGCCGACGCGACGGCATCAGCTTCACGCGGCTGGCGCAATTTCGCCATCTCGTTCGATGGTCGCCCGCTCGGGCCTTCCTGTTTGTGGCGTGTGTCGGCCTGGTTGTACTGGCAGCTTGGGCGATTTACAAGCGTCTCGAATAAAACCGGCTCCGGCCCGGCTGTTTTGGTGTTTTCGCCAAGATTTTGAGGAAATTTTTACCTGTAGCCCTTGTGTAGACTACATAGTCAGCTACTAATAATATAGTAATTGCCATTGTGGCTGCTCCCGGCGCTGGCGGACTCTCAGGGCGTATTTTCGAGTGCCGTGACCTGCTGCGCATCCAGCGCTTTCTTGGCGAATTCCGCACGCAATGCCTTGAGTTTCTCCCTGGGGTCTTCGCGCACCGTGGTTTTGTCCAGCCCCATTTCTGCGATGAAGCGGCTGGGCAGCGCTGCTACCATCTCGCGGCCCTTTTTGCGTTTGCGCGTCCAGCTGACGGCCAGGCTGCGTTGCGCGCGCGTGATGCCCACGTACATCAGGCGGCGCTCTTCCTGCAGCCGCTCGGTGATGCTTTCGGACATCGGGCCATCAGACTTGCCCGTGGGGTTGGCCTCGTCACCCAATTTGAAAGGCAGCATGCCCTCAGTCACCCCCACCAGCATCACATGCGGCCACTCCAGACCCTTGGCGGCGTGCAGTGTGCTCAGCGTGACGACGTTCTGGTCGGTTTCACGTTCGCTGATGGTGGACAGCAACGACACAGTCTGCGCCACGTCTAGAAGTGAGGCCCCCACGCTTGTCGCTTTGCGTACGGAAAATTCCGTTTCTCCCACAGTGGAAACCCCCGCAGCGTCGTCAATCTGCCCGCCGCAGCGCGCCGACATCCAGTCGCAGAAATCCATCACGTTGGACCAGCGCGCGGCGGCTAGTTTTTCGTTTTCTTCACCGTCGCGCAGGTGCTTTTCGTAACCAATTTCCTTGAGCCATTCCAGCAAAAACGTCTTTGCTGCCTTGCCACCCACCGTGTGCCGGGCGCGGAACTCCAGGTCGTTCACGTAGCGGCCAAACTCGTGCAGGCTGCCCACTGCCTTGGCTGCGAGCACGCTGCCCAGCGACGAAGAAAACAGCGCCTCAAACAGGCTCACCTTGTACTGGCCTGCGAACACGCCCAGCGTGCCCAGCGTCTGGTGGCCGATGCCGCGCTTGGGCGTGGTGATGGCGCGCAGAAAGGCCGGGTCGTCGTTGTTGTTGATCCACAGCCTGAACCAGCCGCACAGGTCCTTAATTTCTGCCCGGTCAAAAAAGCTGGTGCCACCTGACACCTTGTACGGAATTTGTGCCTTGCGCAGCGCCTTCTCAAACGTCTTTGCCTGGTGGTTGGCGCGGTACAGCACGGCGAAGTCCTTGAACTCTTTGTACTGGCTGCCTGAGCCCGCCGTGGCAGCCTGGCCGCTGGCACATGCTGCAGTTGCATCGGGCACTCCACGCAGGCTCTGGATGCGCGCCACGGTTCGCTCGGCTTCATGCTCCTCAGTGTCGGCATCCACCACGCGCACCGGTTCGCCTTCGCCCAGGTCGCTCCACAGGTTTTTGGGAAACAGCTTCGGGTTGGGGCCAATCACATTGTTGGCCGCGCGCAGGATGGCGCCGGTGGAGCGGTAGTTCTGCTGCAGCTTGATGACCTTGAGCGTGGGGAAATCAACCGGCAGTTTTTTGAGGTTGTCCAGCGTGGCCCCGCGCCAACCATAAATGCTCTGGTCGTCGTCGCCTACCACGGTGAAATGTGCGCCTTTGGCCGCATTGCCTCCTGCCAGAAGCTTCAAAAACTCATACTGCGTGGCATTGGTGTCCTGGTATTCGTCTACTAGAACGTGCCCCGCCAGCGCCTGCCATTTATCCCTCACGTGCTCATGATTTTGCAGCAGTTTCAGCGGCAGGCTGATCAGGTCGTCAAAGTCAACGCTTTGGTAAGCGCTCAGGCGTTCTTCATAGCGCGCCATGATGCGGGCGGTGATTTTCTCGGCATCATCCTGTGCTTGCGCTTCGGCTTGTACTGCGTTCAACCCCATGTTCTTCCAGCGGCTGATGGTCCACTGCCAAGTGCGCGCCGTGGCCGCGTCAGTGCTGCCGCCCGCGTCTTTCAGGATGCTGGTCACGTCATCGGTGTCCAGAATCGAGAACGTCGGTTTCAGGCCCAGCGCCTCGCCGTCCTGTCGCATCATGCGCACGCCCAGAGCGTGAAAAGTGCAGATCACCACATCCTTGGCGACCTTTCCAATCAGGCTCTTGGCCCGCTCACGCATCTCTGACGCCGCCTTGTTGGTGAAGGTGATGGCGAAAATCCGCTTGGGCTCCAGCCCGGTCTGGATCAAGCGGCCAATCTTGTGGGTGATGACGCGCGTTTTGCCCGAGCCTGCCCCGGCCAGCACCAGGCAGGGGCCGTGCATGTAGTTCACGGCCTCCTGCTGTGCGATGTTGAGGCCGGAGGAGGTGGGGGTGGAAGGCGAGAACATGCTTGAAAAGACTGGGAAATATTGAATTCTATGCATATTTGACGTTATGACGGTAAATATGCATAATTCGCCGAATGGCTGATTCTATATCCAGTGGTGTACCTAGTGTGTTTGCGGACTTTGACATCCTGAAGCCCTACAACCCGTGGTGGACGGATGCGGCGACGGCCTTTGAGCGCGTGCCTGATTTTCGCCGGGATGTGTTTGACGTTTTGTACGCCGACGTGAAATCATTGCCCCAGATGGTATCCGTCACCGGGCCGCGCCGGGTGGGTAAAAGCACGCTGCTGCTGCAATGCATCAAACAGCTCATCGCCGATTCTTCTGACGGGCCAGCCCAAGCTCTGCGCATTGTTTATTTTTCGATGCAAGACCCTGGTCTGGAACTGCCGGGCTTCAACCAAGACAAATTTTTCAATGACTTGGTGGCGGCGGCGGTCGAAGCGTCAAAGCAGGGCGTGACCTATTTGTTCCTCGATGAAATCCAGCGGTTCCCGCGCTGGGAGCTGTATCTCAAAAAATACTACGACTTGCGAACACCCGTGCGCATCATCGTTTCAGGCTCGGCCAGCACGCCAATTTTCAAGAAATCGCGCGAGAGCTTGCTGGGGCGGATCAAGGATTTTCATGTGCTGCCGTTTAGTTTTCGGGAGTGGTGGCGATGTCCGGCGACCGGGCACTTAAGTCCTACGGGAAAGCCAGCAGATTCCATCGGGACGACGCTCGGCAAAGTTGGGCGCTTCGTTCAGTTCTCTGAGCCGCAAAGTCTCGTGACGCTTCTGAGCAAAACCAGAGAATTCGATAAGTATTTGAACGAAGTTGAGACCTTCCTCTTCGAGGGCGGCTTCCCCGAAGTCTGGGCCCTCCCCACGCTGCTGCAAAAACAAGACTACCTTTACCAAAACCAGGTCGAGCGCGTCATCTTCGAAGACCTGCTGATCGCAGCCGAATTCCGCAAACCCGAGATGCTGCGGCGTTTTTACTTGGGCCTGCTCAAAGACCCAGGCCGCGAGACCAATCTGTCTCAACTGAGCCAAGTCATCGACCTCGCGCGCACCACCATCGAAACCTATTTCCCGCTGTTGGAGGCGACCGACCTGGTGTGGCGACTGCACAAACACACCAGCACCAAGGCATCACCCAAAGCGGGCAACTTCAAAACTTACCTAGTTGACTTGGCAGTTCGAAATGCGGTGATGAAGCTCAGCCAAGAGCAGATGGTGGCAGACCCCACGCTCATGGGCGCCTACGCCGAGAACGTGGTGGCCACCCACCTGCGGCGCTGGCCGGGCTTGGTGGAGTTGGGCTATTGGCGGCGCAACAACGAGGAGCTGGATTTCATTGTGGACTTGGGCCACAGCATGATTGGCATTGAGGTGAAATACCGCAACCAATTGCAGGACAAAGATGTGCTCAAGGCGGCGGGTCTCGCGCAGCGGCTCAATTGCGCGGCCTGCATCGTGGTCAGCAAAACAAGCATTGCAGAGGAAGACCTGGCCCGGCTCGTCGCCAAATCGCCGATTCCCCTGGCGGTTGTGCCTCTGGCGGCATTCTTGATGCTGTTTTAAACCCAAGCCGAAGACGGACGAAAATCCCAACGTGCTCCAAATCTTCACAGTCACCTTCCCGTTCTTCGCACTCGTGCTGGCCGGCTATGTTGCCGCGCGCCGGGGCTGGCTGCCGCTTGCGGCTATCCCTGGCCTGAACGGCTTCGTACTGTTTTTTGCATTGCCCTGCCTGCTGTACCGTTTTGGCGCGTCCATGCCGGTGGCGCAGTTGCTGGATGCCAGCGTGTTCTTCAGTTATTTGCTGTGTGCGTTGGTGATGGTGGCCTTTGCCATCAGTATCAGCCTGAACCGGCGCATCGGCTGGAATGATGCGTCGTTTGGCGCGCTGGTGGCGGCGTTTCCCAACACGGGTTTCATGGGCGTGCCGCTGTTGGTGGCGCTGCTTGGCCCCAAATCAGCGGGCCCGGCGATCGTCACGATACTGGTCGACCTGCTGGTCACCACCTCGCTGTGCATTGCGCTCTCACGGCTGGATGGCGCAGATGAACACGGTGCCAGCAAGGCTGCAAAAAACGCGCTCAAGAGTGTGGCTGGCAATCCCATGCCTTGGGCCATTTTGCTGGGGGCGGTGACGTCTGCCGCCAGCATTACGTTGCCCAAGCCAGTGGAGCAAACGTTGGGCATGCTGGCCGATGCCGCTTCACCGGTGGCGCTGTTCACCATTGGCGCAGTGCTGGCCAGATCGCAGGCCATGACGGCCAAGGGCCATGCCGAGCCGCTGGGGTTGGGCGACTACTTGCCCATTGCGGTGCTCAAGCTGCTGCTGCATCCGCTGCTGGTGCTGATGGTGGGCGCTGCGGCAATCTCACTTGGCGTGCCGCTGGACAAATTTGCGCTCACCGTGATTGTGCTGGTCGCCGCCCTGCCCAGCGCCAGCAACGTGGCCATGCTGGCAGAGCGCTATGACGCAGACAACGGGCGCATTGCACGCATCATTCTGGTCACCACGGCAGCGTCTTTCGTCACGTTTTCGCTGGCGGTGGCGCTGCTGGCGTAACTCTAGTGGACAGGCGAGCCACGGGTGATCGCAATAAGGCGTTTACACTAATAGTATAGCTAACTATGTATATAGGGCAAGGGCTACAGCCGTATTTTGCTGGATTTCAGAAGTAATTTTGCCAAAAGGCGATGCGGCGTCGGTAGGTAGCGGCCAGTCAGCGCTGCCAAGCCACCCTCTGTGCAATCCGCTCAAACGCCATGTCGGTCACTGCTGCAAGCAGCCCCACCAGCAGAGCCCCTTGCAGCACATAAGCGGTGTTGAAGCCGCTCAAGCCCACAATGATGGGCGAGCCAAGCGTCTTGGCACCCACCGTAGACGCGATGGCTGCGGTGCCGATGTTGATGATGACGGACGTGCGAATGCCCGAGATCCACACCGGCAACGCCAACGGCACATCAACCCGCGTAAAACATTGCCATGCCGACATGCCCATGCCTTGGGCAGACTGGCGCACTGACGCCGGCACGGCGTCCAGCCCTGCAATGGTCGCGTGCACCACCGGCAGCAGGCCATACAGCGCTAGCGCAATCAGCGCAGGCAACTCGCCAAAGCCAACCAATGGCACGGCGATAGCCAGCACCGCCACCGGCGGAAACGTCTGCCCCATCGACACCAGCGCTTGCGCCACACCGCCAAATTGCCGACCCGAAGGCCGCGTGACCCCTATACCCACTGCGGTGCCAATGGCCACCGACACCAGGCTGGAAATGCCCACCAGCTTGCAGTGCTGCCACAGCAGTTCGGCAAAAGGTTCCTGCTGGTAAACCGGGCGCTCCAGTGCCGGGAACAGGCTGGCAAACAGCGGCTTGGAGTAAGGCAGGTACACCACCAACGCCAGCAAGGCCAGCGCAGTCCAAAGCAGGTGATCATGCCAAAAACGGTAGGCTTTAGTTTGCCGGGCCACCGGGCTGGTGTGGCCACACGCCAGCGTCGGGGGCGATCTGGAACGCGGCGGGACCGGCAACGCTGGCTTCATGCGCCACCTTGGCTGCTGCCGCTGGCTGCCCGTGTCCTGAAAATATCGATGGCATGCAGCACGCCCGCATGGCCGCCTTCCCCGTCCACCAGACTCACCCGCTCCAGATGATGCGCAGACATGAACGACACGGCTTCGCGCAAGGTGGTGTTGTGGGGCAGCGCCGCGCCCGTGCCAACCGGCTCATCACGCGCGTAGGCACTGGCCAGCTGCAAAGACAGCAGCTTGACGCCAATGTCACTGCGCCCCACAAAATCAACCACAAAATCGTTGACCGGTTTGGCCAGCAATTCCAATGGTGTGCCCGCCTGCACAATCCTGCCCTGGTCCAGCAGCACTACCCGGGTCGCCAGCAGCAGGGCCTCTTCAATGTCATGCGTCACCAGCACAATGGTTTTGCCGGAGACCGCATGGACGCGTTTCATTTCAATTTGCAGCGTGGTGCGGGTGGCGGGGTCCAGCGCGCCAAAGGGCTCGTCCATCAGCAGAATGTCCGGGTCGCCTGCCAGCGCCCGCGCTACGCCAATGCGCTGCTGCTGCCCGCCCGACAGCTGGTGCGGGTAGCGGCTGCCATAGAGCGCCGGGTCGAGCTGGAACAGGGTCAGCAGTTGCGCCACGCGTGCCTCGATTTTTTGCGCGCTCCACCCCAGCATCTGAGGCACGGTGGCAATGTTGCGCGCCACCGTCCAGTGAGGGAACAGGCCTACTGATTGAATCGCGTAACCCATGCGCAGGCGCAGGTCACGCACCTTGAATTTGTAGATTTCCTCACCGTTGAACAGAATCTTGCCCGCGTCATGCGCCTCCATGCGGTTGATCATTTTCAGCACGGTTGACTTGCCGGAGCCGGACGGGCCGATCACCACCACAAACTCCCCTCGATCAATCTTCAGGTTCAGCCCTTCAATCACCGGCACGCCCTCGTAAGACTTGCCAATGCCCTGAAACTCGATCACGGCTGCGGACCTTGGGTCAATGTCATCAGCCTGATCAGCAGTTTGAACAATGCGTCCACCCCCACCGCCAGCGCAATCACGGGCAACACGCCCAGCAGCACCAGATCAGGCGCGCTGCTGAACAGGCCTTCAAACATGATGGCACCCAAGCCACCGGCACCAATCAGCGCCGTGACGGTGGCCAATCCCACGGCCTGCAGGGTGGCAGTGCGAACACCGGCCAGCAGTACCGGCAACGCCAGGGGCAATTGGACCTGCACAAAAATTTGCCCTGGCGGCAGGCCCATGCCACGCGCCGCATCCACCACTGCAGACGGCACCGCCTCAAACCCGGCCAGCGTGCCGCGCACCACGGGCAGCAGGCTGTACAGCGTCAACGCAATCACGCCTGGCGCCATGCCCACGCCGCTGATGCCCGCACGGGCCAGCCCCGGCCAGGTGGCAGCCAACAGCGCCAGCGGGGCCATCAGCAAACCAAACAGCGCGATGGATGGAATGGTCTGGATGACGTTGAGCACTGGGAACAGCGTTTGGCCCAGAGCGCTGTGCCTGGAAACCCACCAGCCCAGCGGCACGCCGATGCACAGCGTGGGCAGCAGCGCCAGCGCCACGATTTGCACGTGCCGGGCAATCGCCGCTGCAAACACGTCGGAGCGGTTGGCGTATTCCTTCATGATCGACAAGTCATCGCACGCGCCGTGCGCCAGAAGCAGGCTGATGGTCAGCACCACCGCTGTCAGCAGAATCGTCCTCGCCGCAAGCCCCGCTTTCAAGCGTTGCAGGGCATCCGTGGCCATGAGCCAGAAAATCACCTGCAGCGCCCAAAATGCGCCGCCTAGAGAGGTGCGCGCAAACGGCACATCGGGCCGAACCAGTTGACTGGCCTGCCATCCCGCAAGCGCGACCCACGCCACCACCGCTGCCGTTGCGATAACGGCCTGGAGCCACAGCACTGACCGCCGGGGTGGCGTGAAGGGCAATACCAAAAGCGTCAGCAGCAGCCCCGCAAATAACGTCGGGAACAGCGCTTGGAACAACGCGGGGATTTGCATGACACCCCAAAAATAGATCGGCTCGCCCGACAGCATGCGGTTGGGTGCCACGCGCAAAAACGGCAAGGCCACCAGTGTGCACAGGCCCAAGGCCGACAGCGCCGCGCTGACGGGATTCCACCGCGCGGGACGCTTCTCTTGCCCACTGCCCGGCAACGTCATGGCAGCACTACTTGATCAACCCCTTGGACTTGAGGAAATCGCCCGCTACTTTTTTGGCATCCTGCCCCTCGATCTGGATCTTGGCGTTGAGCGCCTGCAAGGTCGGACCATCCAGCGCCTTGAACACGGGATCCAGCATGGTTTTGATGTTCGGGTATTTGGCCAGCACCTCCGCGCGGATGATCGGCGCTGGCGCATAAATCGGCTGCACGCCTTTGGGGTCGTCCATGATGACCAGGCCCAGCGCCGCCAACGGGCCGTCGGTGCCATAGGCCATGGCGGCGTTCACGCCGGATGTTTTCTCCGCCGCCGCCTTGATGGTGACCGCCGTGTCGCCTCCGGCGAGCGTCAAGATCTGCTCCGGCTTGAGCTTGAAGCCATACGCGCTCTGAAAGGCCGGCAGCGCGTCCGAGCGCTCCACAAATTCGGCCGATGCGGCCAGTTTGAATTGCCCGCCGCCGCCAATCCACTTGCCCAGGTCGTCCAGCGTTTTGAGCTTGTTGGCTGCTGCCACGTCTTTGCGCACGGCGATGGCCCAGGTATTGTTGGCGGGCGAAGGCTGAAGCCAGACGATTTTGTTCTTCTCGAAGTCCAGCGTTTTCACGCGCTCATAGCCTGCTTTGGCGTTTTTCCACGCCGGGTTGGACTCTTCCGAGAACATGAAGGCGCCATTGCCGGTGTATTCCGGGTAAATGTCAATTTCACCCGCCGTGATGGCCCCGCGCATGACCTTGGTGTTGCCCAGCGCGGTTTTGTTTTCGACCTTGATTCCGTTGGACTGCAGCACCAGCACCAGCACACTGCCCAGCAGTTTGCCCTCGGTGTCGATTTTGGAGCCGACCTTGACGGGCGCGGGCTGCTGGGCCAGAGCGCTGTGCATCGGCATACCTGTAAGCAGTCCAGTGATGACCAAGGCCACGGCGGACATCAGGATAGATCTGCGTTGGCGTGTTTTCATGGTGAGGCCTTTCGATTTGAAGCGTTGGGACGGCTTGCGGAGTTTGCGCAGTCCGCCCCGGCGGGGCAAGATAGCCCATGAGCCCAAGGAATTATGCACAGGCTCAGGGTAACCGTTCGTGTGCAGAGGGATCAGCTTTTGCTGTTGACCGCCGTCGCGCTGCCATTGGCAGGGATTACTATGCTTTTGATAGTGAGATCACGCCACATCGCCTTCGGCTGATTCGTTTTTCAGCAGATCGATCAAGCGGTGGTTCAGATAGAGCTTTTCCCGCCCATTTGCCTGCATTTGCAAAATCCCGTTGTCTGCCAATGTTTGCAGGTAAACCGCTGCCGTCTGCCGCTTGGCGATCTGCGCCTGCACTACGTCGGCTACCCGGCAGTACGGCAAACGGAAAATCAATTCCACCAAGCCCTTCTGGTTGCCCAGTTTGGTGTCACGCTGAATCTGCTCGTGCGTGCTTTGCATCAGTCGCGAAATCGCCTTGATCTTTTCAAGCGTCCACACTGCGGTTTCACGCACCGCTTCCAGCATGTACAGCAGCCATTGCTGCCAGGCCTCAACACTGCCTTCACGCGACACAGCGAGCAACAGTGCGTAATACCGTGCGCGGTTGTTGAGGATGTACCGCGACAAGTAAAGCACGGGTGACGCCAGCAGCCCCTTGTCGACCAAGTACAGCAGGTTCAGCACTCGCCCGGTGCGGCCATTGCCATCCAGAAAAGGGTGAATCGCCTCAAACTGGTAGTGCAGCACGGCCATGCGCACCAGCGGGTCGATGTCGCCGCCGCGCTCGCCGTCACTTTCTTCGGCATGGCAAAAGCGTTCCCAATCAGCCAGCTTTTCGCGCAGCAATGCCTCGCCTTGTGGCGGCGTGTAAATGGTTTCCTGTGTGCGCGCGTTGACCAGTGCCGTGCCAGGTACTTTGCGCACATGCATCTCCATGCCCTTGGTTTTGCTGCAAATCTCCTCGATCATGCGGGTGGCAATCGGGCGTGAGCGCAATTGGTCGAGCCCGTGGTAAAGCGACTCGCGGTATTGCAGCGTCTCTTTGACGGCCAAGTCGGCGCGGGCCGGGTCTTTGGCTGCGTATTGGAACAATGCGTCTGTGGTGGTGACGATGTTCTCAATCTCTGAGCTGGCCTGAGACTCCAGCAGAACCAGCGAGCTGAGCATCACATCCGGGTTGGGCAGCAGCGCGGCGGCCTCGCTCAAAGCTGCCAAAGCCTTGTTGGCTTTGATACAAGCGCGGAACACCTGCGTGTTTTCCCATTCGCCCATGGGCACGCTGCCGCGCAGGAGGGGCGGCAAGTCAAAGGGGCGCTTGGGGTCGAACATCAGCATTTCTGTGATCAAAGTACTTGAAATCTGCCCAAAGGCGGCTGCAAAAGGTCAATATGTCGATAAAAATGCGAATCATAGCGGAAGTGTAAAAATATGTCGATATAATTAAGATTATTCGACAATATCTCTTAATCATGTCGATCAAGCGTACATGTTCTAGTGGCCATGTCGATAAGTGTCTGATAAATCGACATTAAATCCCGCTAAATCGCCAGCGGATCCACATCCACCGCCCATCGGATCACTCCCTTTCCTGCAGGCGATTGCCGCGTGGCATGCAGCACGGCATGCCAGGCCGTCAAAAAACGCTGCAAATGCGCGCGTGAGGGGCTCTCGACCAGCATTTGGGCGCGTTCGATGTTGGCCACGCGCTGGATGCTCATGGGCACGGCGGGGTACATCGTGACAAACGGGGCGTCAGGCAGGTCTTGCGCGGCCTCGCTGGCAGCGACCAAAAAGCCCTGCGCGATGTCTTGCTCGCGCGCCTCGGCCCGCACTAGCGCCTGAGAGCTGAAGGGCGGCATGCCCGCGCTTTGCCGCTCCTTGAGCTGCTGCGCGGCAAAGGCCGGGTAGTCG
Organism: Rhodoferax sp.; assembly: GCA_025358555.1. Taxonomy (GTDB): domain Bacteria; phylum Pseudomonadota; class Gammaproteobacteria; order Burkholderiales; family Burkholderiaceae_C; genus JANYCG01. Next base: position 11,442 of record JANYJD010000252.1, on the reverse strand, counting down.
TGGCGCTTCAGCGCTTCAAACAGCGGGTGGCCGGGGTAGAAGGTCTGGATCCACATCTCGCTCTGGCCGCTGACCTTGGCATCCCGCCCGGCCCGCCCTGCAGCCTGCATCAAAAGGCTGAACAGCCGCTCCGGCGCGCGGAAGTCGCTGGAGAACAGGGCAGCATCGGGGTTGATGGCGGCCACCAGCGTGATGCGGCGAAAGTCGTGGCCCTTGGCAATCATCTGCGTGCCGACCAGCACGTCCACTTCGCCCGCATGCACTTTGGCGAGTTGCTTTTCCAGCTCGCCTTTGAGGCGGGTGCTGTCGGCGTCGATGCGGGTGATGCGGACTTGTTCTGCGATGGATTCATTTCCCGGCCGGCGCACATCTGCCAGCAACTCCGCCAAATGCTCTTCCAGCCGCTCGGTGCCGCGCCCCACCGGTGCGATATCCACATTGCCGCACTCAGGGCAGGCGCGTGGCACGCGTTCGGTAAAGCCGCAATGGTGGCAGCGCAAGGTGCGGTCGATTTTGTGGAAGACCCGGTAGGCGCTGCAATGCGGGCATTCGCTCTTCCATTCGCAAGCGCTGCAGGCCAGCACGGGCGCATAGCCGCGCCGGTTCAAAAACACCATGCTTTGTTCGCCCCGCGCCACGCGCTCAGTGATGGCCTGCAACAGCGGCGGGGAGAACACGGCTTTGCTGGGCTGGTGGTTCATGTCCACGCGCCGCACCAGGGGCAGCGCGCCTTCGCCGATGCGGCTTGGCATCTCCAGCCGCACATACCGCCCGCCCTCGGCTGTCGGGCGGCTGTGGTGCCAGCTCTCCAGCGACGGCGTGGCCGAGCCCAGCATCACCTTGGCCCCTTCCAGCCGCCCCCGGTAGATCGCCAGGTCCCGCGCCGAATAACGCGCGCCCTCTTGCTGCTTGTAGCTGGGGTCGTGCTCTTCATCGACCACAATCAGCCTGCAACGGGGCAGCGAGGCGAACACCGCCATGCGCGTGCCCAGCACAATGCGCGCGGCCCCGCTGTGCGCGGCCAGCCAGCTTGCCAGGCGCTGCGGGTGCGTCATGCCGCTGTGCATGGAGACGACGGCGTCTTCGCCATACAAAGGCACAAACCGTTCTTTCACCCGCGCCTGCAGTTGCGGGGTGAGGTTGATCTCTGGCACCATCAAAATCGCTTGGGCCGAAGGGTCGCGGGTCAGCAACTGCTTCACGCATTGAAGGTAAACCTCGGTTTTGCCGCTGCCGGTGGCACCAAACAGCAAAAACGGCCCGGTTTGAGCATCAAATTGGGCTATAGCCCTTGTCTGTTCTACAGTAGCAGCTATTAAATCAGGAGTAATTTGATTTTCAGGCAGCACCAGAGCTGTCAGCCTGGCCTGCCGCTTGAGCCGACGCGCCAGTTGCGTGGTGTTCAAGTCACGAAGTTGCGGCGGCAGGGCGGCCAAGGCCACTTCCCCCGCACCCCGCTGGTAATAGGCCGCCGCAAAGGCAACCAGCTGTTGCCAGTGGGTGGACAGCGGCGCAATCGCGTCCAGCACCCCGGCAATGGGTCGCAATTTGTCGGCGTCAATCGCCACCCCGCCGCCCGGCGCAGCGGTCCACACCAAGCCCAAAGTCTCGCGTTTGCCAAACGGCACGCGCACCAAGGTGCCGGGCAGGAGTATTTGCTCACACAAATACGTCAACGGCCCGGCCACTTGGCTGTGCGCCGGAGTCTGGACGAGAACGGGAAGCCGGTGGTTCATGGGCAAAGTGCTGATATGCCTTGAAGGAGGCCCCTTAGGCCAGACTGTTAATGTCAACCTTGCAAACGCCCGCTAAGTACTTGATTTGAAACTACTTTACCGGGCATTCATGGATTCTGTGGATAACTTTGTTGATATCTACCCTCCACAGTCTCCAAACCCTTCAAAATCAAGGCTTCCGCCAAATTGCCTTCAAAAAAAGCAATCTTTTAATTCCTTATAAATCAACGACTTGCAATCGCTATGGCTTTGGTAGCGGAGGTCATCACTTTGAATGAGCGTTGGCGCACCGCAGCAAAATATTTGTGCATAAGTCAAGCTGGCTGGCACTGTTAATGCGATAAAGATGGTAAGGATTTGCAATTTCAGGCCGCTGGGTTGGCGCTTTTACGCATGCTTTTTGACACCTCGTGCACCGCCTGCACCAGCGCCGCCACATGGTCGGGGGGTGTGTACTGACTTATGCCATGGCCAAGATTGAAAATATGGGTCGGCCCGGTCGCGTCCGGCGCATCCAGTGGTACCTGATGCGGCGCGCCAAAGCTGGCCAAGACCCGCTGCACCTCGGTGGCAATCTGGTCTGGATTGGCAAACAGCACGTTCGGGTCGATGTTGCCCTGCAGCGCCTTGGCCTTTGCGCCGCTTGAGTTTTCGCCCACCAGCGCGCGCGCGGCACCCAGGTTGACCGTCCAGTCCAGCCCCAGCACGTCGCAATCCAGCGGGGCCATGTCTTTGAGCCACAGGCCGCCCCCCTTGGTGAAGACGATGCGCGGAATTCGAACCCCGTTGTGTTCTTTTTTCACTTGGGCCAGCACCCGTTCGGTATAGGCCAGGCTGAACGCTTGAAAAGCGCCGTCGGCCAGCACACCGCCCCAGCTGTCAAAAATCATCACCGCCTGTGCGCCGGCTTCAATCTGGCAGTTTAGGTAAGCAGCCACCGCATCGGCGTTGATGGCCAGCATGCGGTGCATCAGGTCCGGGCGCTGGTACAGCATGGTTTTGACCATGCGGTAGTCGTCAGAGCCCGCGCCTTCCACCATGTAGCAGGCCAGAGTCCACGGGCTGCCGCTGAAGCCGATCAGCGGCACGCGGCCGTTCAGCGCCTTGCGGATGGACGTGACCGCGTCAAACACATAGCGCAGCTTGGCCATGTCTGGCACCGCGAGTTTGGCCACAGCCGCTTCGTCACGCACAGTGTGGGCAAACTTGGGGCCTTCCCCCAAAGCGAACGACAGCCCCAGGCCCATGGCGTCGGGCACGGTCAAGATGTCGCTGAACAGAATGGCCGCGTCCAGCGGGTAGCGCTCCAGCGGCTGCAAGGTGACTTCGGTAGCGTAATCGGTGTTGGTGGCCAGCCCCATGAAGCTGCCCGCCTTGGCCCGCGTGGCCTTGTATTCGGGCAAATAGCGCCCGGCCTGGCGCATCAGCCAGACGGGAGTGTGGGTCGTGGCCTGGCGCAGGCATGCGCGGATGAAGGTGTCGTTTTGCAGCGGTGCGTAGCTGCTCTTCGGGGAGCCCACGAGAGTTTGGCTGTGCACTTGTGTCGATGGGTTCATCCCAGAATTGTCGCAGCAAGACTTGGATCTATTTGAGGTTGAAATGGCGCAATGGGAGACCGCAAATAAATTGGGGTCAGATTCCAATTATCTATGCGAAAAATGAATGGATAATTGGAATCTGACCCCAATTAAATTTTATTGCCGCGCCTGCCGCCGGTGTTCCACCAGCAGGCACTTGTTTTGCACCACCCGCAAGCCCGCCGCGCAGGCTTTGGCAGCCGATGCCGGGTGTTCTATGCCCAACTGCAGCCACAGGGCCTGGGCGCCAATGGCGATGGCCTCATCGGCCACCGGTGGCACATCGGCGCTGTTGCGGAACACGTCCACCAGGTCGATTTTTTCGTGCTTGGCGGCTTCAATCAGGCTGGGGTAGACCCGCTCGCCCAAAATTTCGGTCACCTGCGCAGCGGGGTTAATCGGAATGATGCGCCAGCCCTGCGCCTGCATGTACTGCGCAATCTCGTAACTGTCGCGGTGCGGCTTGGGCGAGAGGCCCACCACGGCCACCGTGCGACAGGTGGCGAGTATGTGGGCGATGTCTTGGGCGGATGTGATGGATGGTGTCATGCGGTTCGACAGAGAGTGCGCGCGGACGGCATCACCAAGTGCGGCGTGAGATGCTGCGCAGGATGATGCAAAAGGTGCGGCTGATCGTATGGGAATAGTTGCGGCAATGGGTGTGTCAGGACTTGTACTTGACCGAGCACCCATAAGGCCGCGTCGTAGCCTGGCTCAGCGGCTTGCCCGCCAGGGCCTCATTCAGGCCCTGGCGCACGTAGTTGGTGGCGGTTTTAATGTCTTCACTGCGGGCGGACGGGACGCTGTCAATGCCGCCGGCATAGATCAGCGTGCCGTCGGGTGCCACCATGTACATGTGCGGCGTGGTTCGCGCGCCGTAGGCTTTGCCGGCGGTGCCGTCCTGGTCCATCAAGGTGGCTGTGGGGGTGGCTTTTTGCTGCACCATCCATTGGCTCAGCTTGGGCGGGGCGAGGTAATCCGGGTGGCCGGTCTCGGTGGAGTTGATGGCCAGCCACACCACGCCTTTGTCGCCTGCTTCTTTTTGCAGCGCCTGCATGTTGGTGCTGTCGTAGTGCTTGCGCACAAACGGGCAGCCGGGGTTGTTCCATTCCAGCACCACGTGCTTGCCTTTGAAGTCGCTCAGACGCACCGTTTTGCCGGACGTGTCGGTGAGCGTGAAATCAGGGGCTTTTTGGCCTACAGCCGTCGCTGAATATGCATAGTCAGCTATAAAAAAAGAAGCGATTGAGATGGCAAGCGACGCGGCAAAGCGGGCCAGGTGGATCAGGCGGGTTTGGGGCATGGCACTGCTCATGGCACTACTCATGGCACTACTCATCGCATTTTTCATGGCATTACTCCTGCAGGTTCGGTTTAAGTCTGAATCGCGAAACGGCTCACAGTTTACAAATTGAAGTGATGCATAAAGCCGAGGCTTTCAACTCAAAGCCGCGCAATCACGCCACGCACCTCGTCCACACTCAAAATCTCCGACAGCACCACGGGTGCGCTGCCTGATTTGTACATCACATACACCGGCACGCCGTTGCGGCCCAGCTGCTGCAGGGCGGCGGTGATGGCGGGGTCGCGGCGCGTCCAGTCGGCGCGCAGCAAGGTCACTTTTTTGGCGTCCATGTCGGCCAGCACGTCTTTGTGGGTCAACGTGGTTTTTTTGTTGAGCTGGCAGGTCACGCACCAGGCGGCGGTGAAGTCCACAAACACCGGTTGCCCGCTGGCCAAGATTTGATCGACCCGCCCCGGCTCCCAAGCCTGCCAACGCTCGCCGGGGGCCGCCTGGGCAGAAGTTTCCAGTGGTTTAAGTACGTTTTGGCCTATAGCCCCCGTCAGGAGTGCAAGAGTAGCTACTGAAATAATAGTAACGATGGTGCGGCTGCGTCCCGACAAGGTGAACGCCCAAATCACCATCGCCAAAGCCACCAGCAGCGCCAGCAGCGCTCCCGCGCCGTCAATGCCGCTTTGCTGGCCCAGCACCCACACCAGCCAGACCACGGTGGCAAACATGGGGAAGGCCATCACGCGGCGAAACGTGTCCATCCACGCGCCGGGGCGGGGCAGGGCGCGCGCCACCGCAGGCACCAGGCTGGCCAACAGGTACGGTGCAGCCATGCCCACCCCAATCGCGCCAAATACCAGCAGCGCCTCCAAGGCTGGCAAACCCACCGCCAACCCGAGCGATGCGCCCATGAACGGCGCCGTGCACGGCGACGCAATGGCCACCGCCAGCACGCCCGACAGAAAGGCGTTGACCGCGGGGTTTTTGGCCTGTTTTGCGGCCACGCTGGACGGCAAAAACTGCCCAAACTCAAACAGCCCCGCCAGATTCAACCCCAGCACCGTGAACAGCACCGCCAGGCCCGCCACCACCGCAGGCGATTGCAATTGAAAGCCCCAGCCCAGTTGTTCGCCCGCAGCGCGCAAGCCCAGCATCAGCGCGCCCAATGCCAAAAACGAGGCGATCACGCCGGCCGTGTAGGCCAGGCCGCTGATCTTGTGGGCGCGCCGGTCGTCCGCCTGCTGCGTGAAGCTCATCACCTTGATGGCCAGCACCGGAAACACGCAGGGCATCAGGTTCAATATGAGTCCACCCAGCAGGGCACCCAGAATGGCTGCTAGAAGCGAGATGGGCACAGCCTGCGCACCGGGCGCGGTACCCGTGCCCGTGCCCGTGCCCGTGCCCGTTGCCGGGGCCGTGCTGAACGCGTTGGCCTTGAGCGCTGCCTCAAGCGCGGGCGGCACGGGCGCTGCGGCCAGCACCTTGGGCCATTCGCCCAGCACTTTGACATTGGCAAGGTAGCTCTGGCGCTTGCCATCCACGTCTGCCGCCAGCACCACCGGCATCAGGCTGGGGCTGTTGCTGCGCTGGCTTGACAGAGGGATGCTGGCGCGCCACACCGCACCGGCCCAGCTTTGGGTCCACGGCGCGGCGGTCTCAATCACCTCCGGCGTTTCGGGGAAGAAATCCAGCGTTTTGCCGCGCAGGCTGACAGGCAGGCCCGGCACTTCAAAATTGAGATTTTTGCCGTCGATCAGCACCCGGCTGTCGGGTATCACGGTCAGATTCCCGCCCGGCACAGCCGCCATCACCGGCTTGGGCGCAGCGGCAAAAGCCGCTTCAAACGCCGCTGCATTGAGTGCGGTCGAGCCCTTCAGCGGAATCTTCAAGGCAAACTCGCCCTCCTCAGGAATGCACTCCTGGCGGCACACCAGCCAGGCCGCCTTGAGCTTTACTTCGATGTCGTTGCCCAGCAGAGGCGGTTTGAAATCTGGCGCGATGTTGAGCGGCACCGGCAGCAGCACCGTGCCTTCATAGCCGTAGTTGGCCAGGGTGCCGATGCGGATTTTGTGCGGCGCGGGCCAGGCGATGTCGCCCGCCGTCACGCCCGGTGGCAAAGTCCATTGCAGCGCCGTGGGCAGGCCCGAGTCACCCGAGTTTTTCCAATAGGTGTGCCATTCGGGCTTGTGGGCGAGTTGCAGGCCCACCCATATGGTTTTGGCGGCGACAGAGCCTGTCGCGGTGGCAGTGCCCGGCGGGCCTCCAGTTCCCGCGTCCACGCCTTGGGGTGCGTGCGCCATGAGTTCTGCGCGCACCTGCGGGGTAATTGCGGTGCTGGTTGACCCGTTTACGCTGTTTTGGGGATTAATTTGGGCTGTAGCCCTCGTAAATAGTGCATAGTTAGCTACTAATAAAGTAGCAAACAGGGTGGCAAACAGCCAGCGAGGCAGGGCGGTGGGCAGTTTCATTTTGAATCTATCGGAGCATAAGCGCAGCGCAAAGTTCCGCTGGCCCATCAGCCCCACGGATTGACCATCTCAACCCCCACGCCTTCAAAATCGCGTGTGTTGCGAGTGACCAGGGTGGCGACATGAGCCAGGCAACCTGCGGCAACCATCGCGTCTTGCACTTGCATCGGGCAGCCTGCCTTACTGCGGGTTGCCATGATGTCGGCGTAGTAGGCCGTGGCGGCGCTGTCAAAAGGCAGTATCCGGCCCGCAAAGTCCTGCGCCAGCAAAGCCAGCAGCGCGGTATGAAGCCGGGTTTTTTTGCGTCCTGTGTTCAGCAAGGCGACGCCGTGCCGCAATTGCGCCTCGGTCATGGTGGTAATGTGCCCGGCGCTGTCATCAAGGGCCGTGAGTGCCTGTAAGACGGCGGGTTCGGGCCGCTCCCGCATCAATTCGGAAACCACGTTGGTGTCAAGCACATACAGGATTGCCATGGCGGTCGGCCTTGCCCGAACTTGAGTCGTTAGAACTTGGCCGGTGGCCTGGCGATGCTGCGTGGCGCGGCAGGCAAATCTACCCCACCTGCGGCTGCAAACCTTGCGTGAATGCGGTTTGCCAGACGCGTGTGCTGGGTCGCAAGTGCATTGACCGCAGGCATTGTGCCCAAAGCGCTGCGCAATATCCGGCGGGCCTGCTTTTCCATGGAGCAGCCTTGGCGCGCCGCCTCAAAGCGCAGGCGGTTTTTAAGCGAGGTGTCAATTTGACGGATGGCAATGCTGTGCATGGCGTTCCTTGCGTGGCAGCTTTTATACATACAAAACAGAACGATATCATTGATATCAAATGGTTACCCGTCCCTCATCGCCCAAGCTTGTCTGTGAAGACCCGCCGGCAGCAAATTTTGGGCAACGGCGGGCCGCGCCAGCCATCATCCTCTGCACCCTCAACGCCAAATACATCCACGCTTCGCTGGGGTTGCGCTACCTGCTGGCCAACATGGGGGATTTGAAGGCGCAGACTGTTCTGCGTGAGTTCACCATTGCGCGCAAGCCGCAGGAGATGGCAGACGAACTGCTGGCGGCGCTGGGTGAGGCTGAGTTGGGTGCGGTGCAGGTGATTGGCTTCGGCGTCTACATCTGGAACGTGACGCAAACCTGCGCTTTGGTGCGCCTGCTCAAGGCGCTGCGGCCGGGCATCAAGATCGTGCTGGGCGGGCCCGAGGTGAGCCATGAAGTGGAGCAGCAAGACATTGTGCAACTGGCTGACCATGTGATCACCGGCTGGGGCGATGTGAGCTTTCGCAAACTGTGCCGCGCGCTGTTGCATGGACCCCAGCCGCTCATGAAAATCATAGCGGGTGAGCAGCCGCCGCTGGACCAGATCAAGCTGCCTTACGCCGAATACACCGACGCCGACTTGGCGCACCGCCTGCTGTACGTGGAGGCCTCGCGCGGCTGCCCGTTCAAGTGTGAGTTCTGCCTGAGTTCACTTGACAAAACCGCCTGGGCGTTTGAGCTGGATGCGTTTTTGGCCGAGCTGGACACCTTGTACCAGCGCGGCGCGCGCAACTTCAAGTTTGTGGACCGGACGTTCAATTTGAAGATTGACGCATCGGTGCGGATTTTGCAGTTTTTTCTGGACCGCTTGCCCGAGTCGGGCTCGGCAGTCAGTGCAAATCTGTTTGTGCATTTTGAGGTCATCCCCGACCATCTGCCCGACCGGTTGAAAGACAAGATCGCGCAGTTCCTCCCTGGCGTTTTGCAATTCGAGGTGGGCATCCAGAGCTTCAACGTCGAGGTGCAGCAGCGCATTTCGCGCAGGCAGGACAACGACAAAACGGTGGCCAATCTGCAATGGCTGGTGCAAGAGTCCAACGCCCATCTGCACACCGATTTGATTTTTGGCCTGCCCGGTGAAACGCTGGTCAGTTTTGCTGACGGGTTTGACCGGCTGTACGCCTTGAGGCCGCACGAAATCCAGCTCGGCATTTTGAAGCGCCTGCGCGGCACGCCGATTGCCCGTCACACGCTGGACCACGGCATGGTGTACGACCCGCTGCCGCCTTACACGGTGCTGCAAACCGGCGTCGTCACCGCGCTGGAGATGCAGCGCTTCACCCGCTTGGCGCGCTATTGGGATCTGCTTGCCAACTCGGGCCGGTTCAAGGCCAGCTTGCGGTTGCTGCTGGAGGGCATGGATGCAGGGTCACCGTTCCACGCGTTCCTGCATTTTTCAGACTGGCTGTGGCACATGAGTGGCAAGACCAGCGGCTTGACGCCAGAGGCGCTGGTGGACTATTTGTTTGACTACCTCACGATCACGATCACGATCACGACCAGCCGCACCGCCGCAGACGCCGAGCTGGTCCGCAAGGCCCTGACGGCAGACTACCTGCACAGCGGCGCGCGCGCCAATCCAACCTCATTGCAAACCGCACAGCCTCAGCGGACCAAGCCTCAGAAGAGAAAGGCTCGCGCTTTGTTACTGCGTCAAGCGCGCCATGCCAGTATTCCCAGAGCCCAACATGATTCGTGACCGAGTTTGACGCCGGCCAGAAACGAAAAAACCGGGGTGCAGGCCCGGTTTTCGTTATCAGCCGACAGGCTGGTGCAGGTTGACTGCCTTGAGGCGATCAGGCCTGTGCAGATTTGCGGCGCAGCACGCCCAGGCCAGCCAATGCCAAGCCAATCAAAGCCAAAGAGCCTGGCTCGGGGACTTGCCTTGGGGCTTCAGTGAAGGTATAGATGACGTTGATGTTTGCAGCTGCCGTAGTGCTAACCTGGCTGATGAGATTGCCAGCACCCGTTGCGCCAGACGTGGCATTTGCATTGACGGTGACCGCGTAAGTCCCAAGGCCAACGAATGTCGAAAAACCCGAAGTTAATGTGGTGCTGCCGCTGTTGTTTGCTACCACGGTAGTGGGGCCAAAACCAGACGTGCCGCCGAAATCAATGGTTCCATCAAATGCGCTCACGTTTTGTGAAGCCGAATTCGAGAAATTCAACGTGGTCGAGATCGGCAGGCCAAATACCAAATTGCCAGCCGTGTTGACGGTGATCGTCGCAGGGGCATTGTCCATGCTCTCTTCCCGGAAAATCGACGTGATCGTGCCGCCGTAGTTGAACACGACCGACGTCAGCGTGCCCAGCGCGCTGTTGAACTGCTGGAGTGACAAGTTGTCCACCCAGTTGGTTGATGACGTGGCATGAGCAGCGCTCGCTGTAACAGTGGCTGCCTGAGCTGCCGACATTGCCAGCAAGCCGCCAGCCAAGAGTGCAACGATTTTCTTCATTTTGATTCGTCCTTGAACTTTTTTTCAAGATGCGCGGGTGGGATATACCAATCCGCTTGCCGAGATACAAGCGATTTTCGTGCCAGTATTAAAAGTTATAAAAATCTCTATTTAAATCAATGGCTTGCGAAACTGTCCCGGTTGTAACTTGAGGTGTCTGTAAAAAAAATCGACACTTTTTCTATACTAAGTATCCTGATACAGGCCAATTTCAAGGCAGCGGCGCGCGCAGCAACGCGTTGCCAGACATGACCACCAGCGCGTTGCTGGCCGCATCAAAGGCGATTTGGCGCGAGTCAAAAATCTTGCCAGGGTCGGCGCCCAGCTCGGTCTCGCTGACAAAAGCCGTGCCAATGATCGTGTCCACCACGCCGTTCTGGATTCTGCGAATCACGCTTGGGCCGCGGTCTGAGACATAAATGGTGCCATTCGTGCCCACCGCCACGCCGCTCAAGAACAGAAATTTCGCGGTCGCCGTGCTGCCGTCCTGGTAGCCGCAGGGGCTGACGGTCGTCAGGGATACGGGCGTAACAACCCCCACGGTGGATATTCTGGAAACCGTGCAGGCGCCGGCCACGATGAGCTCACCCGCGCTGGTAATGGCCATACCGCCCACCGAACCCTGCTCGATTTTTGTGGACGAAAAGACCGTGACCACACCGCCCGAGTATTTCCGGATGAAGCCAGCCGCGTCATTGAAGAAAATGTCGCCACTGCTGTTGACTGCCGAGTGCAGCAGCACCGGCAAGGGGCCGTCTGCCAGGGTTGCCAAGGTGCTGATGAACGCGCCGCTGGCCGCGTGCAGCCGCAATTCGCCCACGGGTTTGCTGTTGACCGTGACGTTGGAGGCAACCACCAGCGTGCCGTCGTCGTTGACCTTGAACACGCACGCAGTTGTTGGGCCCTTGGGGTCTTGCGTGGTGGGGCCGTTGGCCTTGAACAGCGTCGTCACCGTGCCGGCCGCGTCTATTTTGCGGACGATGTTGTTGTCTTGCGAATACCAGGCGCTGCCCGATGCCGCGTAGTACAGGCAGAACGGGTTGCTGATGCGGGCCGCGCCGGCCTTGCCGTCCACTGGCACCAGGAAATTGCGCTG
>JANYJD010000251.1 GCA_025358555.1 Rhodoferax sp. | reverse complement strand
GGCGAAGAAATGCTGCTGACGTCTTTGATGGCGCGGCTTGACAATGCGCTGAGCGACGATGGCCGCCTGATCTGAGCACACGCGCGCTCCAGGGCCTACAATGATTTTGTCTGCAGTGCCCGCCGGGCTTTATATTTCCTTGAACCAATGCTCTTAGAGCCCGGGCTTGGAACATCACCGGCCATGCGTGATCATCTCGCGTCAGATGAACCCAACGGCCAGTTGACCTCGCCCACCTGAACCCCGGTTCAGGATGCCGGTCCGGTGGCACTTGCAGACACCTTTTTTTTAATGTGATGTCTGCACGGCATGACGCAACCCAATGCCCGGACACCATGACACTTGAACCCCTGCTCATCCTTGCATTGGCTGCATTGGGCCTCGTCACGGGCTTTCTGGCCGGCCTTCTGGGCATCGGAGGCGGCATGTTGATGGTGCCTTTTTTGAGCATCATCCTCACGTCCAAGGGCTTCCCGCAGGAATATGTCGTCAAGATGGCGGTCGCGACATCGCTGGCCACCATCTGCTTCACCTCGCTGTCGTCCGTGCGAGCGCACCACAAACGCGGTGCCGTGCTTTGGCCGGTGGCGCTAACCTTGTCGCCCGGCATCCTTGCCGGCTCTTTGCCGGGAGCACAAGTTGCCGTCGCCATGCCAGCCCGGGCTCTCAGCGTGCTGTTTGCCGTGTTCGTCGCCTTCTCGGCCACACAGATGTTTTTGAACCGCAAACCAAAACCGACGCGTGTGCTGCCCGCCACGCCGGGCATGTTGGGTGCCGGTGCGGTCATCGGCGCAGTGTCGGCCATGGTTGGCGCGGGTGGCGCGTTCATCTCGGTGCCATTCATGACGTGGAGCAACGTCAGCATCCACAATGCCGTGGCAACCTCAGCGGCATTGGGTTTCCCGATTGCGCTGGCGGGAACCCTGGGCTACATCTGGGCGGGCTGGAACTTGCCGCAATTGCAGCCTGGCGCAATTGGCTACATATACTTGCCTGGTTTGATCGTCATTTCAGTCACCAGCATGCTGATGGCCCCTTGGGGCGCCCGCACCGCACACCGCATTGACATTGCACCTTTGAAAAAAGTCTTCGCCAGTTTTTTGTGCCTGATTGCCGCCTACTTCCTGTTGCGCTGAACATTGAGGCGCCAAGTGAGCACAAATTGGCATCTGCCAGCAGCAATACGCCTGCATAATCAGCCTTTTTTTGTTTGAAGACCCTTCAAAAAGGAATTCCACCATGCCATTGTCAAAACTAACACGCCTCCTGCCCGCATTGGCCGCAACTGTTTTGCTGTGCCAGGCGCCCCTTGCCTGGGCGGCGTGGGCACCCACCAAGACAGTGGAATTCATCGTGCCGGCTGGCACGGGCGGCGGCGCCGACCAGATGGCCCGGTTGATCCAGGGCATCGTCACAAAAAACAAGCTGATGCCATCGTCCATGGTGGTGGTCAACAAAGGCGGCGGCGCGGGTGCTGAGGGCTTTCTGGACATGAAAAACAGCAAGGGAGATGCCCATAAGATCGTCATCACCCTGTCCAACATGTTCACCACGCCGTTGGCTACCGGTGTTCCATTCAGCTGGAAAGACATGACACCCGTCGCCATGTTGGCGCTGGACGAATTTGTGCTGTGGGTGAATGCCGAGACGCCTTATAAAACGCCGCAGGAGTATTTTGCAGCGGCCAAAGCGGCAGGCGGCAAACTCAAAATGGGCGGCACCGGCTCCAAGCAGGAAGACCAGATCATCACCGCGCTGATCGAAAAAGCCACAGGCGTCAAATTCATCTACGTGCCCTACAAAGGCGGCGGCGAAGTGGCGGTGCAACTGGTCGGCAAGCACGTCGACTCCACCGTGAACAACCCGATTGAAGCGGTTGCGCAATGGCGCGGCTCCAAGCTGCGCCCGCTGTGCGTGTTTGACGCCAAACGCATGCCCTACAGGGAAAAAATTGCCGACAAGTCCTGGGGCGACATTCCTACCTGCAAGGAAGGCGGCCTGGATGTGGAGTACCTCATGCTGCGTGGCATTTTCATGGCGCCTGGCGTCACCGCCGACCAAACCGCGTACTACGTTGACCTGATGCAAAAAGTGCGGGCCACGCCTGAGTGGAAAAAATTCATGGAAGAAGGCGCATTCAACCAGACTTTCATGAGTGGCACAGAGTATGTTCGCTGGGTGGCGAATGAAGACGTCCGTCACCGCCTGCTGATGCAGGAAGCCGGCTTCATTGCCAAGTAGGCGAGCGCCATGCACCAAGATTCCACGGCCGAAGCCCAGGACAATCCAACGGCCGAGGGTGCCAGCGCCGTGTCAACTCGCACGCTTGAAATCATCACCGCTGCTTTTTTTCTGGTTCTGGGTGTGGTGGTGATGTGGGACAGCCGGCGCAGCGGTGCGGGCTGGGGCAGCGACGGGCCGCAGAGCGGGTACTTTCCCTTCTACATCGGCCTGTTGATGACCCTGGCTACGCTGGCGAATTTGGTCAACGCATGGCGTTTGAAGAAATCCGAATCGTTTGTGTCGCGGCCGAAACTGAAATTGGTGATGGCCATTTTTCTGCCATGCCTGGTTTATCTCGCGGTCATGCAGGGGCTCGGCCTTTATGTGTCATCGGCCATATTCATTGCCGTGTTCATGCGCTGGCAGGGAAAATTCAGCATCCTCAAATCCGTGCTGACGGGGCTAGGGACTTCGATCGTGCTGTTTTTGATGTTTGAGATCTGGTTCAAGGTACCACTTCTCAAAGGCCCGCTTGAAGCGGCGCTTGGCTACTGACTGGATTTGTCGCACCATGGATGAAGTGCAAGCGTTGATGCAGGGGTTCTCAGTCGCCCTGAGCCCCGTCAATATCGGGCTGATGTTTCTTGGCATTTTGCTGGGCGTGCTGATTGGCGTGCTGCCCGGCCTGGGCGGAGCCAACGGCGTGGCCATCCTGCTGCCGCTGACCTTCAGCATGAATCCCACTTCGGCCATCATCATGCTGTCGTGCATCTACTGGGGTGCCCTGTTTGGCGGGGCGATCACGTCGATCCTGTTCAACATCCCCGGCGAGCCATGGTCGGTTGCCACCACGTTTGACGGCTATCCGATGGCGCAACGCGGCGAGGCCGGTGCCGCTTTGACGGCGGCTTTCACCTCCTCATTTTTTGGCGCGCTGGTGGCGGTGGTGATGATCACCTTCACCGCGCCGCTGGTTGCCAAATTCGCGCTGAAGTTCGGGCCACCCGAGTTTTTTGCGGTGCAGTTGCTGACGTTTTGCAGCTTTGTGGGCATGAGCAAGGGCGCGCCCTGGAAAACGCTGGCCGCGATGTTCCTGGGCTTCACGCTGGCCGCCATTGGCATGGACAACGTGACGGGTCAATTGCGCCTGACATTTGGCTTTGAGCCGCTAATGAAGGGCTTTGATTTTCTGATTGCCGTCATCGGCTTGTTCGGCATTGGCGAGATTTTGCTCACCATGGAAGAAGGCCTGGCATTCCAGGGCAAGTCAGCGCGCATTGACTCCAAAGTGGTTCTGGAAACCTGGAAAAAACTGCCGCGCTACTGGCTCACCTACATTCGCAGCGCAGCCGTAGGCTGCTGGATGGGCATCACGCCGGGCGGCGCCACACCCGCTTCTTTCATGGGCTACGGCATTGCCAAGCGGTTTTCACCCAATGGCAAAAACTTTGGCAAAGGCGAGATTGAGGGCGTGCTGGCCCCCGAGACCGCAGCCCACGCCGCAGGCACTGCCGCCCTGCTGCCAATGCTGACACTGGGCATTCCGGGCTCACCGACGGCTGCAGTGCTGCTGGGTGGCTTGCTGGTGTGGGGGTTGCAGCCCGGCCCGCTGCTGTTTGTGGAGCAAAAAGATTTTGTCTGGGGCCTGATCGCCAGCATGTACCTGGGCAACATCGTCGGCTTGATCGTGGTGCTGCTGACGGTGCCCTGGTTTGCCGCCATATTGCGCATTCCGTTTTCCATCATCGCGCCGGTCATCCTGGTCATCTGCGCGGTCGGGGCCTACACAGTGCACAGCTCTATGTTTGACGTGTGGCTGATGCTGGGCTTTGGCATCATGGGTTATGTTTTCAAGAAGCTCAACTACCCGCTGGCACCGCTGGTTCTGGCACTGGTGCTTGGGGATATGGCCGAGAACGCGTTTCGCCAGTCGCTGCTGGGCTCCAGCGGCAGCATGCTGGTGTTTGTGTCCAATCCACTGGTGGCCAGCATCACCGCGCTGGCCTTGCTGATGCTGTTCTGGCCGCTGTTGGCGGCGGTATTGGCGCGGTTGAAATCATCTCGACGGGCGGGCTAGAACAACTATTTCTGGCAACGATGTCAGACAACGATTGCAGCCAACAATGACGACATCCGTAAGACCTTCCACCCAGCACTGGGTTGGCTACAGCCATCAAGGCCAGTTAGGCTTTGGGTTGCTCAATGGCAACCAGATTGATGTTCACACCGGTGACATGTTTGACTCGCCAAGCCCCACCGGCGGGCTACTCGCATTGGCAGATGTGCAAATTGAACTGCCTTGTAAACCCCAAAAATTCATCGGTTTGTGGAACAACTACCACGCACAGGCCACCAAACAGAACCTTGCGCTGCCGCTGGAGCCGCTGTACTTCATCAAGGCCGCCAGCAGCTACTGCGCGCATGGACAACCCATTGTTTCACCGGCAAGCTACGACGGGCGCGTGGTGTACGAGGGCGAGCTGGGGCTGGTGATTGGCAAAACATGCAAAAACGCCAGCATGGATGAAGCCTTGTCCGCGATTTTTGGCGTGACTTGCGTCAACGACGTTACTGCGCTGGATTTGATCAGCCGGGACGCTTCCTTTGCCCAGTGGACGCGTGCCAAAAGCTTCGACACGTTTGGGGTGTTCGGTCCCGTCATCGCCACCGGGCTTGACCTGAATGCCCTGACGCTGAAGACCCTGGTCAACGGGCGCGAACGCCAGAACTACCCCTGCAGCGACATGATTTTCTCGCCCGCGCATATTGTGTCTGCGCTGTCGAAAGAAATGACGCTGCACCCCGGAGACCTGATTGCCTGCGGCACGTCGCTGGGGGTTTTGCCAATAAAGCCGGGCACGGTGGTTGAGGTAGTGATCGACGGCATCGGCATGCTGCGCAACACCTTTATGCCCGGCACGGCTGACACACACGGAGCTTCCAAACTATGAGAATTTGCATCGTCGGCGCCGGTGCCATTGGCGGCATGCTGGGCGTCAAACTCGCGCGCGCCGGGCACGACGTCTGCCTGATTTTGCGCGGGGCTAACCTGGCTGCCGTGCAGGCCAACGGCTTGCTGCTGATCGAGGAAAACGGCAACGAGCTGCTGGCCAACCCGATTCGCGCAACGTCCACCATTGCAGACGCGGGCGTTCAGGACGTCGTCATCCTTGGCATGAAAGCCCACCAGGTAGCGGCGGTTGCGGCTGAGCTGCGTGCGCTGATGCACGCAGATACCCGCGTGGTCACCATGCAAAACGGCATACCGTGGTGGTACTTCAAAAAGCTGTCTGCGGCCATGGACCCAACCTACCTTGGCACCGCCATCAACGCGGTGGACCCCGATGGCGTTATCGCGCAGCACATTGGCATTGACCGCGTCATTGGCAGCGTGGTCTACCCGGCCAGCGAAGTCATCCGCCCTGGCGTTATCAAAGTCATCGAAGGCAACCGCTTCACATTGGGCGAGCTTGATGGCAGCGACACACCCAGCATCCGCGCCATCAGCGACGCTTTCAAGGCGGCAGGCTTCAAGGCGCCCGTGTCGATGGACATCCGCTCCGAAATCTGGCTCAAGGTCTGGGGCAATTTGAGCTTCAATCCCATCAGCGCGTTGACGCACGCCACGCTGGAAGACATCTGCCTGTTCCCGGCCACGCGCGAACTGGCCGCCAGCATGATGCGCGAGGCGCAGATGATCGGCGAAAAGCTCGGCGTGCAGTTCAAGGTCAGCCTGGACAAACGCATCGCCGGGGCACAGGCTGTAGGGCAACACAAAACATCCATGCTGCAGGATGTTGAGATGGGCAGGCCACTTGAACTCCAGGCGCTTGTCGGCTCGGTGATGGAACTCGGCCAAATCACTCAAACGCCCACGCCCACCATCAACGCCGTGTATGCGCTTACCAGCCTGCTTGCGAAAAACTTGCAGGACCACAAGGCCACCTTGCGCCTCAGCTAGCCTTTTCCCAACATCGCCTTCCCAACATCGCCTTACCGCACCCAACACTATGACGCACTTCACCACCCTGTCCGAGATGATCGCCATCCACGCACAGCAGACGCCCAATGCCACGGCCATGTCAGCGCCCGACAGCAAGCCGCTCAGCTACGCAGGCCTGCACAAACTGGTGGAGCAGACCGTCAGCAAGCTCAACGCACTGGGCATTGGCCGGGGCGACCGCGTTGGCATTGTGCTGCCCAACTGCCCCGAGATGGCCACCGCGTTTGTGGCAGTAGCAAGCGCCTGCACCGCAGCGCCACTGAACATGGCTTATCGCGCCGATGAGTTTGAGTTTTACCTGGGCGACCTGAAAGCCAAGGCCCTGATCGTGGCCACTGGCAGCGACACACCGGCGCGCGCAGTAGCCGCCAAGCTGGGCTTGGCCGTGCTTGAACTTGACGCGCACCCTGAGCTGGGCGCCGGCAACTTTGAACTAAGTGGCGCGGCATCAGGCGGCGCGGCACCCACCACTACCGGCATGGCGCAGACCGGCGACATCGCCCTCATCCTGCACACCTCGGGCACCACCTCGCGCCCAAAAATCGTGCCACTGTCGCACCGCAACGTCTGCGCATCGGCGCGCAACATCAGCGCCACGCTGAGGCTCACGCAGGCGGATCGCGAGCTGCACATCATGCCGCTGTTCCACATCCATGGCCTGATTGCCGGGGTGCTGGCGCCTATGGCGGTGGGCAGCCAGATTTTCTGCACACCGGGTTTTAACGCGTTGAAGTTTTTTGGCTGGATGAAAGAGTGCAAGCCCACCTGGTACACGGCCGTACCCACCATGCATCAGACGATTCTGTCGCGCGCTGCTGGCAACGTGGACGTGATCAAGGCCAACCCGCTGCGCTTCATTCGCTCATCGTCGTCGTCCATGCCGACCCAGGTCATTGCGGAGCTTGAAAAAGTCTTCAATGCCCCGTTGATTGAGTCCTATGGCATGACCGAGGCCGCGCACCAGATGTCCAGCAACCCGCTGCCGCCGGCCAAGCGCATTCCGGGCTCCGTCGGCTTGGCGGCAGGCCCTGACGTGGGCATTATGGATTTGCAGGGCAACTTGCTGGCGGCTGGCGAAATTGGCGAGATTGTGATCCGGGGCGAAAACGTCACCGCAGGCTATGAGAACAACGACAAAGCCAATGCGGAGGCCTTCACGCATGGCTGGTTTCGCACCGGCGACCAGGGCACCTTGACGGAAGATGGGTACTTGTCACTCACAGGTCGGTTGAAAGAAATCATCAACCGGGGCGGAGAGAAAGTCTCACCCCGTGAAGTAGATGAAGTGCTCATGGACCACCCCGCCGTGCTGCAGGTGGTGACCTTCGCCATGCCGCACCCAAAGCTGGGCGAAGACGTTGCCGCTGCCGTGGTGCTGCGTGAAAACATGGCATTGACCGAGCGCGAGCTGCGTGATTTTGCCGCCACCCGGTTGGCCGACTTCAAAGTACCCAAGAAGGTTTTGTTCCTTGGTGAGATCCCTAAGGGGGCGACCGGAAAGCTGCAGCGCATCGGACTGGCTGAAAAATTGGGCTTGGTCGGCTAGCCTCAACCGCCAAAAATCCGGGGCCATCCTTCGTGGCAACCGCCGTGAAAATGAGCCGCTGCCCGCCCCTGGTGGGAATCTTGAATTTGGGTATTGCTATTTTATATATAGCTTATTATTCATATTCCACGAGGGCTAGAGGCATATTTCAGGGTCTTTCAGGGTGAATGCAGGCTCAGGCAGTTCCCGCTGCGGGCTGGATGGCGCATGCTCAATGCGGGGAGAAGTCTCGCGTGCTGGGTTGGCCGTGGGCGTTGTACCGAATGCCAAATTCACGGAGAAGTCTGGCATGAGGGCAAGCGACAAATGCCAAGCCGGGCGTGCTCTGCAAAGAGCGTGTGCTTGGCACCACTGGCTTGCACTGCTTCAGCTAGGCCTACAGCCCAAGGGCGGCAATGCCCGCCCTCGCAATTTGCGCGTCTTCGGTCGATTTGACCCCGCTGACGCCTACGGCGCCGAGGCACTGGCCGTCCTTCATGATCACCACGCCGCCTTCCAGCATGCCATGCAGGACCGGCGCGCTCAGGAATGACGTGCGGCCACCGTTGATCATGTCCTCAAATACCTTGCTGTCGCGTTTACCCAGGGCTGCGGTGTGGGCTTTGGCCGGTGCCATGTAGGCTGTACTGGGTGCGGCCCCGTCCAGGCGCTGCAGGCCAAGCAAATGCCCGCCATCGTCAACAATGGCGATGGTCACGGCCCAGTTGTTTCTCAATGCTTCGGCTTCTGCCGCGGCGGCAATGGCCTTGACGTCAGCATGGTCGAGCGCGGATTTGGTTTTCATAAAAAAAGGCCCATACGTTGAACAAGTATTGAGCATAACCCCTTGAAACCACCTAGAATCCGCCCATCTTATCCCTGCAACCACTTCAGGAGTGCCTACCATGACAGACAACGTTCAAACCATCGACCAAGGCGCGGGCTACGGCCTGGGCACGTCTAGCGAGCAGCGCAACAAGGTGCTGCGCAACACCTACTGGCTGCTGGCCCTGAGCCTGGTGCCTACCGTGCTGGGTGCCTGGATTGGCGTGGCCAGCGGCATCACAGCGTCACTCACAGGCGGTTTGGGCCTTATGGTGTTTCTGGGCGGCGCGTTCGGCTTCATCTTCGCCATCGAGAAGACCAAAAACTCGGCCGCAGGCGTGCCGGTGCTGCTGGCTTTCACGTTCTTTATGGGCCTGATGCTGTCGCGCATGATTTCCATGGTGCTGGGCTTTAAAAACGGGCCTGACCTGATCATGACCGCGTTTGGCGGCACGGCTGGCGTGTTCTTCGTGATGGCCAGCCTGTCCAGCGTGATCAAACGCAGCCTTGAAGGCATGGGCAAGTGGCTGTTCGTTGGCGCGCTGGCCATCATGGTCGGTGGCATCATCAATGTGTTTGTCGGCTCTACGGCTGGCATGATGGCGATCTCGGTCGCGGCCATTGGCGTGTTCAGCGCCTACATGCTGTACGACCTGAAACGCATTGTGGACGGCGGCGAGACCAACTACATCACGGCCACTTTGGCCTTGTACCTTGACATCATGAATGTGTTCCAGAGCCTGCTGGCGCTCTTGGGCATCGCCGGTGGCGAGCGCGACTAAACCGCTTCGCTCCAGACATAATCAAGGGGGCTGAAGGCCCCCTTGTCCTTTTTTATTTGGGTTTTTGACGTGCCGACACCGGTCTCCTCGGAGGCCTTTTTCTATGGCAGTTCGATCAACTCAAAGACCGCAATGCTCTCCACATGCGCCGTGTGCGGGAACATGTTGACCACGCCGGCGCTTGCGCAGCGGTAGCCGGCCTGGTGCACCAGCACGCTGGCATCGCGGGCCAAAGTGGCTGGGTTGCAACTGACGTAGACAATGCGTTTTGGGGGCACCCAGGGTATAGCGGCAGGACCACCCCGTGCCTGCTGGTGCAGTCCCGCCAGCGCATTCACCAATGCAAACGCACCCTCACGCGGCGGGTCGACCAGCCATTTGTCTGCAACCCCATCTTGCACCAGCAGCTCGGGCGTCATCTCGAACAGGTTGCGCGCCACAAATTCAGTTGATACAAATTTAGTAGCTGAATATGCAATACTGACGAGGGCTAGAGCCATATTTGACTGCCAATTCTCGCGGGCACGGGCGACCAGCGCCTCGGCCCCCTCCACGCCCAGCACTTCGCGCGCCTGGGTCGCCAGCGGCAGGGTGAAGTTGCCCAAACCGCAAAACCAGTCGATCACCCGCTCATGCTTTTGCACATCCAGCAAGCGCATCGCGCCTGACACCAGCACGCGGTTGATCCACGGGTTAACCTGGGTGAAATCGGTCGGCCTGAAGGGCATGGTGACGCCGAATTCGGGCAGATCGTAAGCCAGTTGCGGCCCGCCTTCGTCAAGCAAATGCACAGTGTCCAGACCTTTGGGTTGCAGCCACCACTGCACGTTGGTGTGCTGAATCGCGAATTCACGCAGACGGCCTTTGTCGGCGTCGCTCAAGGGCTCCAGGTGCCGCAGCACCAGGGCCGTCACGTCATCGCCGCAGGCCAGTTCGATCTGGGGCAGCGTCTCGATGGCGTCCATAGAAGCTATCAACCCGCGCAGCGGCATCAACAGCGCGCTCACGTGCGGCGGCAATACAGGGCACTCTTTCATGTCGGCCACGTAGCGGCTCTTGCGCTCATGGAAACCGACCAGGACCGCGCCTTTTTTGTGGACATGGCGCACCGACAGCCGCGCCCGGTAGCGGTAGCCCCAGGCCGGGCCTTCGATGGGGCGCAGGATGTTGTCCGCCTTGACCTTGCCCAAGTGCCACAGGTTGTCTTCCAGCACGCGCTGCTTAACGGCCACCTGCGCGCCGACGTGCAGGTGCTGCATCTTGCAGCCGCCACAGGCGCCCGCGTGCAGGCCAAAGTGTGGGCAACCGGGCTGGACGCGCTGGGACGACTCGCGGTGGATCTGCGTGACCGTGCCCTGCTCAAAACTGTTTTTCTTGCGGTGCACGTTGGCGCTGACTACTTCAAAGGGCAATGCACCTTCAATGAACACCACCTTGCCATCGGCCCGATGGGCAATGCCCTGGGCTTCCATGTCAAGCGATTCGATGGTGAACCACTCGTTGAGGTAAGTGGGGTTGGTGGGGCTCAGTGGGACGATGGGCTTAGGGGCAGTGGCAGGGGACAGGGAGGCAGCGGGTGGCGTCGTGGGTGCAGTCGTGGCTGCAGTCGTGGGTGGCGTCGTGTGTGAAGCGGGCAGCAGTTTCTCAGTCATTCCGCGATTGTCTCAGGTGCGCGAAGCACATTGCCTGGCACGGCCTGGCGCGCCGCGCCAGAAATTACAGCAATGCCGCGCTTGAAATGCCGCGCCGTGCCAAATAGCGCTTGAGTTTGACCAATGCCTCGTTCTGCACCTGGCGCACGCGCTCACGCGTCAGCCCCAGGCGGATGCTGAGCGCATCGAGTGTTTCGGGGTCGCGGTCAAGCAGGCCATAGCGGCCCTGCAAAATCTCCTGCTCCCGCTCGGACAGGGTGTCTATCCAACCCTGCAACAGCAGCTCAATTTCGTGGGTCTGGATGACGCCTGTGGGGTCTGCGGTCAGCTCATCGACCAGGCCTTCCCCAAGGGTGTTACCAGAAGCGGCCTGCCCGCCGCCTGAGCCGTGCGCGCTGGCGTCCAGGCTGGCGTCCAGCGATTTGGCCGGCTCGGCCAGCACCAGCAGGTCAGCCACGCTGGCGGCGTCCCGGCCCAGCAGCGCGGCGATGTCCTCCACCCGCACGCCGTCCGGGCGCATGGCAATGAAGTCAGCGTCATTTTCCAGCGTGCGCCGGGCGTGAAGCACATGCTGCAGTTCGCGCACCACGTTCACGGGCAGGCGCACGGTGCGCCCCTGGACCATCAGCGCCCGGCTGACCGACTGGCGAATCCACCAGGTGGCGTAAGTGGAAAACCGGAAGCCCAGCGCCGGGTCAAACTTGTCGATGGCATGCATCAGGCCCAAGTTGCCTTCTTCAATCAGGTCTGACAGCGGCACGCCGCGCCCCAGGTAGCCTTTGGCGATGCTGACTACCAGGCGCAGGTTGTGCTCAATCATGCTCTGGCGGGCGGCAAAGTTGCCCGCGCGCGCCTGCACCGCCACCTCAAACTCCTGCTGCGGCGTGAAGAGTTCCGTGCGCCTGACGCCCCGCAGGTAATGGGTCAGTGAGTCACCGCCCTCCTCGGCAACATCTGCCTGGGGCGTCAGTTCACGCGTTGGGTGGTTTTCTGAAAAAAGGTCATTTGCTACAATGTTTGTAGCTTCTTCTGCACTACTGGCAAGGGCTACAGCCGTATTTTTACCTTTTTTCGCAGGTTTGGACGCTGCCGGGCCGCCTGCTTTGTCCAGGGCGGCTCCGGTGCGTTTTTTCACGGCAGACCCCGGCTACCTTGGCGGAAGGTACTTTGCCGGGTCTACCGGCTTGCCCTGGCGGCGGACTTCAAAATGCAGCTTGACGCGGTCTGCATCGCTGTTGCCCATCTCGGCAATTTTCTGGCCCTTGCGCACCGACTGGTCTTCCTTGACCAGCAGGGTCTGGTTGTGCGCGTAGGCCGTCAAATAGGTGTTGTTGTGCTTCAGAATGATCAGGTTGCCGTAGCCGCGCAAACCTGCGCCCACATAGACTACGCGGCCGTCGGCTGCTGCAACCACGGCTTCACCGGCGGCGCCGCCGATGTCCAGGCCCTTGTTTTTCACCTCGTCAAAGCCCGCCAGCACACCGCCATTGGTGGGCCAGATCCAGGCAATTTCGTCTTCGCCATTGGCGACGACCGCAGGCGCTGGCGCAGCAACCGGCACTGGCGCTGAAGGCGCTGACGCTGCCGCAGCAGGCCGGGCCGCGCTGGCTGAGGCAGCCGGGGCCACGGGTGGCACCGGCGCGGGCGACGCACTGGAAGAAGTGACGGGCTTGGCAACGGCGCCTGCACCGACAACGGCAGAGGTTGCGGGTGCAGTGGCCACCACCGTGGTGCCTGCCACGGGCGGCGCAATCCGCAGCACCTGGCCCACCTCAATCTGATTGGGGTTTTCCACGCCGCTCCAGCGCACGATATCGCGCCAGTTTTGCCCTGTGTCCAGGCCGATGCGGATCATGGTGTCGCCGGGCTTGACGGTGTAGTAGTCGGGCTTGCCCGCGTTCTCTGCGCCGGGCAGCGGCTTGGCCACAGGCGCGCTGGTATCAACTGCCACCGGCGCGGGGCGGCTCGCGCCTGCGCCGCGGTCTTCAACCGGGGCATGGTTGACCACCTTGGAGGCGCAGCCAACCATCAGCACGGCTGCCAATACTGCCATGCCCACCACCCTTGCCAACGCCATCCCGCTGGCCTTGCTGCCTGCCTGGCCTGTTCCCAAGGCACGTGAACCAAACATTTGAACTCCCTTCATGCAACACCCGATTTTAAAGGGACAAAGTGCACCGATTCAAGAATCGTTTGCACCAGCCCGCCGCGCGTCTTGTCAATGACCACCAGGGCCTGCTGCCCGCTGGCGCCACCGGCCGACACCACGGGCGCCACCAGACGCCCGCCCATGGCCAACTGGTCTACCCATGCCTTTGGCACCGCCTCGCCGCCCGCAGCGGCAATGATGGCCGCATAAGGCGCTCCCTTGGCGAAACCTGCCATGCCATCGCCAAACAGCAGATGCACATTGGCAAGCCGCAAATGGCGCAAGTTGTCGCGCGCCCTGTCGTGCAGGCCACGCAGGCGCTCAATGCTGTAGACCTCGCCGGCCAGAAAACTCAGCACAGCCGCCTGGTAGCCGCAGCCCGTGCCGATCTCCAGCACGCGGCCCAACTTGCCGTGCGCACCATTGCGCAGCAACTCGGCCATTCGCGCCACCACGCCAGGCTTGGAAATGGTCTGCCCCAACCCGATGGGCAGGCTGGTGTCTTCATAGGCCTGGTTGACCAGCGCGCTATCAACAAAACGGTGCCGCTCCACGCTGCCCATGGCCTGCAGGACCTGCGTGTCCCGCAGACCCAAAACTGCCAGCTTTTTGACCATGTTCATGCGCAACGCGCTTGAATCCATGGCGTGCCGCTGGTCCACCCCACGCGGCATGGCTGGCCTCGCCCCGGCAACAGGAACGCCGGGTTGCCCAGGATCAGCGGCTGTCATGCCTGATTTGGCAGCCAACGGCAGCAGACGGGCGGGAAACGGGGGCCGCTGCTTCATCAGGCTGCCGGACGAGGGCCTTGGGCCAGCCGGGCCGCCGTCTGCGCCCAGTAGCTCAGGTAGTCATGGTCCGTCAAATCGACTTTGAGCGGCGTCATCGCAACATGCCCCTGCGCAGTGGCGTGAAAGTCGGTGCCATCGGCGTCGTCTTTGGCAGCCCCGGCGCCGCCAATCCAGTACATGGTTTCGCCACGCGGGCTTTCCTGGGTAATGACGGCTTCTGCCGCATGGCGGCGGCCCAACCGGCACACCTTCATGGATTTCAGGTCAGCCAGCGGCAGGTTGGGAATGTTGATGTTGAGCAACCAGGCACCGGACCCCACCAGTTGTTGCTGCAACATCTGTAGCACCAGCTCACGCGCCTTCTGGGCTGCGGCATCGATATGTTTCCAGCCTTTTTCAACCTGGGAAAAAGCAATCGACGGCACGCCAAACAGGTAGCCCTCCATGGCCGCGCCCACCGTGCCGGAATAAATCGTGTCGTCCCCCATGTTGGCGCCGTTGTTGATGCCCGACACCACCAGATCCGGGCGGTAGCCCAGAAGCCCCGTGACTGCAATGTGGACGCAGTCGGCCGGCGTGCCATTGATGTAGCGAAACCCGTTGGCGGCACGGGTGACGTGCAAAGGAGAGTGCAGCGTCAAAGCATTGGATTTGGCGCTGTTGTTCTGCTCCGGTGCAATCACCTCGACATCCGCGATGTCCTTGAGAGCCTCATACAGGGCCACGATGCCAGGCGCCTGGTAACCATCGTCGTTGGATACTAGTATTTTCATGATCGATTGAAGTTGTGGCGGATTGTAGGTTGCCGTATGGCGTTTCTGCTGCCATGGCCGTGTTTGCCCCTGTGCGAACCCGGTCCCAAGCGGGACATTTTTACCGCCCCGTTCGCCCTATGATCGGACATTATTTTCTGGAGATTCCTGATGCATGCCTGGCTATGTGAAAACCCCGTGGGTGTTGACGCCCTGACCTGGAAAGAAATGCCGACACCGGCACCGGGTGCTGGCGAGGTGCTGATCGAAATCAAGGCAGCGAGCCTGAATTTCCCGGACATCCTGATCGTGCAGAACAAGTACCAGATGAAGCCGCCGCTGCCGTTTGTGCCGGGCTCCGAATATGCGGGCGTGGTGCAGGCGCTGGGCACCGGCGTCACACACCTCAAGGTCGGCCAAAGCGTTGCCTGCCTGTCGGGCACGGGCGGGTTTGGCACGCACACGCTGGCCCCGGCAGAGCGCTGCATGCCGTTGCCGCCCGGCTTCTCTTTTGTCGACGCGGCGGCTTTCATCATGACCTACGCCACCTCCCACCATGCACTGGTGGACCGCGCGCAGCTTAAGGCCGGTGAAACCGTTCTGGTGCTGGGTGCAGCGGGCGGTGTCGGCACGGCGGCCATCCAGATCGCCAAAGTGATGGGGGCCAAGGTCATCGCCGCAGCATCAAGCGACGAGAAATGCGCGCTGTGCAAGTCTATTGGCGCCGACTCGACCATCAACTACGCAAAAGAAAATCTGCAGAACTTTCGTGAGGCCATCAAGGCGCTGACCGGCGGCCATGGCCCGGACGTGATCTACGACCCGGTCGGTGGCGACTTTGCCGAGCCCGCGTTCCGCTCCATCGGCTGGCGCGGCCGCTATCTGGTCGTCGGCTTTGCTGCGGGGCCGATTCCAGCGCTGCCTTTCAACCTGGCGCTGCTCAAGGGCGCATCCATCGTCGGCGTGTTCTGGGGCGACTATTCAAGGCGCGAACCCAAGGCCAACGCAGCAATGATGGCCGAGCTAGCCCAATGGTACGGCCAGGGTAAAATCAAACCCGTGATTGACAGCACCATGCCCATGGCAGAACTCAAAGCGGCCTATGCGCACATGGGTTCGCGTGGCGTGAAGGGCAAGCTGGTAATGGTGAACTGACGGCCGGGCGTTTATGTTTCTATACTGTTCCGCGATCATGCGTGCGTGGGTGCGCGCAACCCGTAGCTGCGCCCGAGTGCCTGCGTGGCGTAGCTTGACCGCATTCTTCGCCATCGTCGCGCTGGCGAGTGCAACTGCCACCGCGCAAACACCCGCGCCAGACGCCAAGCCCCTGCGCATCGTTGTGCCCTTTGCCCCCGGCGGCGCGCAGGACGTGATTGGGCGCTACCTGGGCGGGCACTTGAGCACTCGCTTGGGCGTGCCCGTGGTGATCGACAACAAAGCTGGTGCGGGCGGCGTGATTGCTGCTGACGCGGTAGCCAAGGCCGCGCCTGACGGCAATACGCTGCTGCTGGCCACTGGCGGGGCCATCTCCATAGCGCCGCATCTGCATGCCAAACTGCCCTATGACCCCCGGCGCGATTTTGCGGCGGTGGCCATGGTGGCCGACACGCCCATGACGCTGGCGGTGCGCACGCAGAGCGCCTACACCAGCGTGGCCGACGTACTGCGCGATGCCAGGGCGCGGCCCGGCCAGGTGAGCTACGCGTCCACCGGCAACGGCACGGTGTCGCACTTGACGGGAGAGCTGCTGGCCCAAATGGCGGGCGTCACATTCCTGCACGTGCCTTACCGGGGCGCAGCCCCGGCAATCACCGATTTGCTCGGAGGCCAGGTGGCGATGATGGTCACCAGCGCGGCGTCGATTGAACCCATGGTGGGTGACAGCAAAGCCCGCGTGCTGGCCAGCTTCACCACGGCGCGCATTGGCACGCTCAAGGGCGCGCCCACCATGGCGGAGGCGACCAGCATCAAAGGACTGGAAGTCCCCGTTTGGGTAGGCCTGCTGGCGCCCGCCAAAACCCCCGCCACGCTGCTGGAGAAACTGGGCGCTGAGCTTGTGGCGGTGTGTAAACTGCCTGAGACGCAGGAGCGATTCAAGGCCCTGGGCGCCGTGCCCGCGTGCGGCGGTGCCAAGGAGCTTGACCGGGTGATTGCAGATGATTTCCAGCGCTGGGGCAAGGTCATCCAGCAGGGGAACATCAAGGCGGAATAAGGGACCCTTGCCTTTCAGTTCATGGAGTTCATGGAGTTCATGGAGTTAAGGGCCAGATTTTTGCCATGCCAGCCAAATCCGCGATTCTCGCGCTGCGCTTGCCCCTCCCACAAAGCCCGCACCGGCACAGCAAACAGCCCCGGGCCAAAGCGCAAACTGGCCTCGCCGTCATACAGCACGACACCGCATGCAAATCGCCCGCCCGCAATTTCCTGGAGTTTGCGCAGTCCCCGGAAATCTTCGGAGCGAACCGTTCCAGATGCTTTGACTTCAACCCCTGCCAGCAACGCGCCCTGCTCCAGCACGATATCCACCTCATGGTCATCCCGATTTCGAAAATGGCTGAACGCAATGGGCTCATTTTGGGCACCGGCCTGGCGGCGCAATTCCTGAAAAACAAAGGTCTCCAGCAACTGCCCCAACAAAGGGCGGTTGGCATGCAGGCGCACAGCATCAACACGCAACAGCGCTGCAGCAAGGCCGGTGTCGCCCAGATGGAGCTTGGGCGTCTTGACCAGGCGCTTGATGGGCCGCAGATGCCAGGGCGGCAAAATATCAATGAGGAACACACGCTCCAGCAGCGTGAGGTAGTCGCGCACCGTAGGCAGGCTCAAACCGAAGGGGCCTGCCAGCTCACTCACATTGAACAGATGCGCCGTCTGGCCTGCGGCGTGTTCCAGCAGCCGGGGCATGGCATCGAGGGCCGCGATGCGGGCCAGGTCCCGTACATCACGCTGCACCAGGGTTTGCACATAGGCCTGATACCAGGCGCGCCGCCGCGCAGGCGGACGCATCAGGGCAGATGGAAAGCCCCCCGCCACGATGAGCTCAGCCAGCGCCTGACCCATGCGTTCAGACGATGCGGGTTTGAAACCAGCACTGAACAGCCGGGTCAAAAATCCAGCTTGCGTGCTGCGCAATTCAACCTGCGCCAGTGGATGCAGGCGAATCACCTCAAGACGCCCGGCCAGTGAATCAGCCAGTTTTGGCAGCAACAGCACATCGGCTGAACCCGTGAGCAAAAACCGGCCGGGTTGGCGGTCGCGGTCCACGGCGAGCTTGAGCGCGGTAAAAATCTCAGGCACGCGCTGAACCTCATCCAGCACCATGCGAAGCGGCAAATCAGTCACAAACCCCAAGGGGTCCAGACGCGCTGCACGCGCCAGACTGTCATCGTCAAAGGTGGCGTAACCGTAGCCAAGCGGCTCGGCCACAGTACGAACCAGCGTGGTCTTGCCGCATTGCCGGGGGCCCTGGATCAGCACCACCGGGGTGTCGGCCAGACTGGTTTGCAGGCTTGCCTGGGCCAGCCTGGGCAAGGGTTTTTCACCTGGGGTCAGGAGGGGTTCAAGCATCGGCTGATTGTAAGCCAGATAGACGGCTGATTAAAAGACAAAACCCCGGCTAATAACAAGTTTTAGCATCGGCTGATTTAAACTTTCGAGTACGGCTAATTCGAAGGTTACTGCCTGGCTTAT